>NZ_JADNQN010000014.1:0-258555 GCF_047608695.1 Amycolatopsis sp. cmx-11-32
GAGCAACGCGAGCGCGCCTTCAAGCACGCCGCGGCCGCCGATGATTTCCCGCATCGCCGCCCTTTCTCGAGATCAGGCCACACCCGGAGAAGTAGGATGTGCACCAGGCCGTCCGGGAGACGAACTTTCGGGCAGCCGAAGAGGCGGGGTTCCGCTGAACGGCCCGGCCCGCGAAGTGACCGACACCGCGCCGGAAACCACCGTGCCGGGTCCGGTGCCCCGGCGCGTTCCTGGCATGCTGGCAAGGTTCACGCGAACACCACAGCTCCCAGGGGGACGTCGACAATGGAGGAGATCCGCCGCCTCGCCGACCGGTTCGATCTCATCGAGCCCGTCGGTGGTGGCTCCATGGGCACCGTGTGGCGGGCGCGCGACGACAACCTGGAGCGCACGGTCGCGGTCAAGGAACTCCTTCTGCCGCACGGGCAAGGGGAGCAGAAGTCCGACGAGGCCAAGAATCGGGCGCTGCGTGAGGCCAGGATCGCCGCGCGGCTGGTACATCCGCACGCCATCACCGTCTTCGGCGTGATCGACGAGCAGGACCGCCCGTGGATCATCATGGAGTACCTCCCCTCGATCAGCCTCGCGGACAAACTGCGCGAAGGGCCGATGGAGGTCGACGACGTCATCCGTCTCGCCATCCAGCTGTGCTCGGCGCTGGCGGCCGCGCACCGGGCGGGCATCGTCCACCGCGACATCAAACCCGGCAACGTCCTGCTCGGCGAAGACGACACCGTCAAGATCACCGACTTCGGGATCTCGCGGGCGATGGGGGACGTCCAGCTCACCGCGACCGGCGAGATCTCCGGGACGCCGGCGTTCCTGGCGCCCGAGGTCGCCCGCGGTGAGGACGCCACTTCCGCTTCCGACGTGTTCTCGCTCGGCGCGACGCTGTACACCGCGCTCGAAGGCGGCACGCCCTACGGCACGGCGGAGAACCCGATCGCGCTGCTGTACCGCGCGTCCAGCGGGGAGATCACCCCGCCGGTGAAGTCCGGCATCCTGACGCCGCTGCTGACCCGCCTGCTCGACGTCCGGCCGGACAGCAGGCCGACGATGACCGAGATCGAACGGGAACTGCGGGCGCTGGCGGCGGGGGAGCCGACCACGCTCGTAGCCGAGGAACCGCCGCCGAAAGCACGCAAGGGAATGCTGATCGGCGTACTCGCCGGATTCCTCGTGCTCGCCGCGGTCGCCGCGGCCGTGGTCGTCATGATCACGCGTGGAGAGGACACGCCGTCGGACGCCGCACCGCCGCCTGCCTCGCAGTCGCAGGCCGTCACCCCGCCGCCGACCTCTCCCGAACCGCCGCCGTCCTCTTCGGCGCCCCCGTCGTCGTCACCGCCGCCGTCCCCGTCGTCGTCCGCACCGCCTCCGGCACAGACGCCAGGGCAGGCGCTCGCGGCCTACTACACGCTCATTCCGGGGAATCTCCAGGCCGGGTTCGCGACGTTGTCCGACAACTTCAAGCGCACCAGGGACCAGAGCTTCGAGCGGTACTCGGGCTACTGGAAGGCTTACCGCTCGGTGACCGTGTCGAACGTGTCCGAATCCGGGAACACGGTGACGGCGACGCTCACCTACGTCACCGCGTCAGGGGGGACCAAGACGGGGAGGGAGACCTTCGAACTGGTCCAGCAGGACGGCCGGTACCTCATCGACTCCCAGCGGGCAGGCTGAGTTTTCCGGCGAGGCGCCGAAGCCAGGCCTCGACCTCGTCGGGGGAGCGGTCCGGGAGGCCGAAGATCGTCTCGGTGACCCCGGCGGCTTCCAACTTGGCCAGGTTCTCCGGGTCCGGACGGACACCGAGCGCGGAGATCTCCGGCTCGCCGGAACGGCCCGCTTCGTGCCAGATCTCGCCTAGCCGTCGTGCCTTGTCCTCGATGTCCGTGTCGCCGGGGGTGGTGAGCCAGCCGTCGGCGGACTTCGCGATCCAGCGGAACGTCTTCTCCGTCCCGCCCGCGCCGACGATCACCGGGATGTGCGCCTGAACCGGTTTCGGCCAGGCCCAGCTCGCGCCGAACGAGACGAACTCGCCGGCGTACGAGGCTTCGTCGTCCGTCCAGAGCGCGCGCATCGCTTCGACGTACTCGCGCAGGACCGTCCGTCGCTTGCCGCCCGGGACGCCGTGATCGGCCAGTTCGTCGACGTTCCAGCCGAAGCCGACACCGAGGGTGACCCGCCCGGCCGAGAGGTGATCGAGGCTGGCGATCGTCTTCGCCAGCGTGATCGGATCGCTCTCGACCGGGAGGGCCACCGCCGTCGCGAGCCGGATCCGCGTGGTCACCGAGGCCGCGGTGGCCAGCGCGACCCACGGATCCAGCGTGCGCAGGTAGCGATCGTCGGGCAGGGACGAGTCACCGGTGCGCGGATGCGGAGCCTCCCGTTTGACCGGGATGTGCGTGTGTTCGGGCACGTGGAAGGCGTCGAAGCCCGCCGCTTCCGCCGTCCGTGCGGCGGCCGCCGGTGTGATGCCCCGGTCACTGGTGAACAGCATTATCCCGTGTCTCACAGCCGGTCACGCTATTAGAACGTGTTTCAGTTGACAACTGTCGCGTGCAGGGTGACCGGCAGTGCGTTCAGCCGCCAGGTGCCCGGGTCCGGGATCCGCAGCAGTCCATCCGCGAGCGCCAGATCGGGGAAGCGGCGCAGTAGTGCGATGAGTGCGACTTCGGTCTGCACCCTGGCCAGTGAGGCGCCGAGGCAGAAATGCGGTCCGTGGGCGAACGCCAGATGCCACGCGGGCCCCGCCGCGCGCCGGATGTCGAAGACGTCCGGGTCGGGGAACGCCCTCGGGTCCCGGTTCACCGCGGCGATCGCAACAGTAACAGGTTCTCCTTCGGGGATCAGGACGTCGCCGATCCGGACGTCCGTCGTGGTGAGCCGGGGGATCGTCAGCAGCTGCGGGCTGCACCAGCGCATCAGTTCCTCGACCGCGCCGGGCATGAGGGCCGGGTCTTCGCGGAGTTCGGCCAGCTGGGCGGGGTGGGAGAGCAGGATCTCGACGGAGTTGGCGATGAGGTTGCCGGGCACCTGGCCGCCAAGGACCAGTTGCCAGACCAGGGCGACCAGTTCGGTTTCGCTGAGCCTGTCGCCGTCTTCGGCCTGGTTCTGGAGCAGTTGCGAGACGACGTCTTCGGCGGGCTCGAGCTTCCGGTTCGCGATGGCGGCGAGAGAGTCCTCGACGATCCCTGGAACCGCCTTCGCGAGTCCTGGACCGTCGCCCGCCGCGACCAGGGTGCCGTACTCGCGCCAGCGCGGGCGGTCGGCTTCGGGGATGCCGACCAGGGCGCAGATCACGTCGACCGGTAGCGGACGCGCGAAGGCGGTGACCAGATCGATCCGGTCTTGTCCGGCGAGGCCGTCGAGGAGATCGTCCACGAGCCGCTCGATCCCCGGCCGGAGCGCGGCGGCCTTGCGCGGGGTGAACGCGGGGGACACGAGGCGTCGGAGCCGGAGGTGTTCCGGGCCTTCGAGCTCCTGCATCGACCGCATGTACGGGCGGCAGTGCTCGGGGATTTCCATGCGCTGATAGCTGGCCGAGCTGAGGGCGAAACGCGGGTCACTCAGCATCTTCCGCGCTTCTTCGTGGCGCAGGATCGCCCACATCGGGCCGAAACCCGGTGCGACCAGCTTGGCGATCGGGGAGCGCTCACGGACTGGGCGGTAAGCGGTGAACGGATCGCGCAGGACCTCGGGGTCGGTCAGGGGGATCTCGGGAACTTCGGACAAGGCAGGTCTCCCAGTTCGGATGTTCGAATCAGATGTTCTCATCATCTGAATGGTCAAGGTATCTTGATCCGGGTCCAAGGGCAATCGCGCGGGTCGACAGGAGGCCGATGGTCCGGCTGAGCAGGGCGGAGACGCAGGAGCGCAATCGCACGAAGGTGCTGGCCGCCGCGCGTGACGAGTTCGCTGAACGGGGCTTCCGGGACGCCAAGATCGACGTCATCGCCGAGCGGGCGGAGCTGACCCGCGGCGCGGTCTACTCGAACTTCCCCGGTAAGCGCGCGCTGTACTTCGCCGTTCTGGCCGAACTGGCGGAACGGTCGGCCGGAGCGCCGCACGCCGTGCCGGGCAAGACGCTCCAGGACGCGTTGGGCGCCTTGGCCAGGGCGAGGGTGGCGGCGCTTCCCTTGGACGACGACCAGGCGGGCCTCTCGCGCGATCTGATGCCGGAAGTGCTGGCGGACGAGCGGATCCGGCGTCCGTTCGCCCAGCTGGTGAAGCTCAACGGGCTGCTGCTCGGGCTCGCGCTGGAGCGGCTCTACCCGCCCGAACGCCCGGCGGGAGCGCCGATTCCGCGTCGTGTCCGGCTCGCGGAGACGGTGCTGACCGCGCTGCACGGCGCCGGCCAGCTGGCGGCCGCCGCGCCGGGACTCGTCGAACCCTTCGACGTCGTGAGCGCCTGCGAGCGACTGGCGGGGCTGGCGCTCAACGACTGGTGGGCGCCGCCGGTGATCGCCCCCGCCGCGCGGCCCGCCGACCGGCCGTGGTCACCGCCCGAGGCCGTCGACCTCGTGCGGGCCGAACCGTTCGTGCCCGCCGACGGCGTGGTCGTCGTCCTGGGCACCCATCGGCTGGCCGCCGCCGAAGAGGCCGTGCGGGCCGATGGCCGCGAGGTCACCGTGGTCGTGGTGACCAGCGAGCCCGCCGAACTGGTCCCGCTGACCCGGCTGATCGTCGCGGAAGTGTGCGGCGGTCTGCGGCAGGCCTTCCCGGAGCGGGCCTGGCCGGGCGTGCGTGTGGTGTGCGACGTGACCGGGACGCTGACGGCCGCCGCGGGGGTACTCGCGGTCAGTGACGAGACCGAGGCCGCGGTCCGGGTGGAGCGGGGGCGGATCGTCGCCACGGCGGACGGGCGCGGCGCGGGACACGCCGTCTCGGTGACCGGCGATGTGTCCCGTGTGGACCAACGACGCTAGACGACGTCCGTGTGCCGGATCCGGTACACCTGAAGGCGAAGCCCGTAGTACTTCTCGGTTTCGCCGACCCAGACCATCCCGAGCCGTTTCGCGGTCGCGATGGCACGCATGTTGTTCGGGCGCGCGACGGCGAAGAGTTCGTCCGTGTCCTGGGTGAACGCCCAGCCGAGCAGCGCGCGGGCGGCCTCGGAGGCGTACCCCTCTCCCCAGGCGTCCGGATGCAGCTGCCAGCTGATCTCCAGGTCCTCTTCGTACGGTGGCAGCAGATGGATGCCCAGTCCGCCGACGACCGCGCCGTCCTCCTTGCGCTGCACCGCCCATCTTCCGCGCGGCGGCACGAGGTTGGGCTGAGCCTGTTGCCAGGCCTGCAGAACGGAACGCATCGCCGCGGCGTCGGTCACCCGGTCCATCGCCGGGGTGAGCCAGCGGGTCACGTCTGTGGTGCCGTAGATCGCCAGCGCGGCTTCGGCGTCGTCCTCGGACCAGTCACGGACGACGAGCCTTTCGGTGGTCAAGTCCATGACAGAACGTTACGCGCAGAGATGGGGTGATGGGGTGTTCGGATCATGACGACGTCGACCCTGTGGGCGCCTCATCGAAGTCGGCACGCAGCGGTTCGCCGAACTCGAGCGGCCGATCGGCACGATCGCGCCGAAGGTCCGGGCGGCCTCCGAATCCCGCTCGTGAGCGTTCGGCCCTCCCGCAAGTAGTCGGCTACTTGCACGTGCCTACGGTCAGGACCGCTGGACGCCGCGAATCGATTTCTTGACTGATCGTTCCAGATAAGGTTACGCTACTCAGGTGTCTCGGGTGAAGGAATTCGACGTCGACGCGGCCTGTGGTGCCGCGCTGGAACTGTTCTGGCGGCAAGGGTACGAGGCCACGTCGGTCAACGACCTCGTCGTCGAACTCGGCATCGGCAAGGCCAGTCTCTACGCGACGTTCGGCACCAAGCACGAGCTGTACCTGACTGCCTTGAACCACTACATCGCCCGGGGCAACGAGCGGTTCGTCGAGGACTTCGCCGGACCGGGGCCCGCGCTCGCGGGGGTGCGGCGGCTCATTGAGCGCTATCTCGCCGAAATACTCGGCGAATCGGGGCGTAAAGGCTGTTTCGTGGTCAACGCCGCCATGGAGATGATGCCGAGGGATCCCCAGGTCGCACGAGTGGTCGAGCGCAGCTGGGACGCGCTGGAGCTAGCCTTGCGGATGGCTTTGAGCCGGGCGAAGGCGCAAGGCGAACTCGACGCCGCCACCGACCCGGAAACACTCGCCGCCTTCCTGCTCGCGGTCCTGCAAGGGATGCGGGTGCTGGGCAAGGGGCCGGATTTCGAGGCGCGGACCAGGGCGACGGCGAAGCAGGCCATGGCGGTCCTCGATGCCGCCCGTCCGCACTGATTTCGTCAGCACTAGATACTAGAACGAGCGGACCAGAAAGTTGGGTACTGTGGGGAAGCGATTCAGCGGCAAAGTCGTCCTGGTCACCGGGGGAGGTTCCGGTATCGGCCGCGCCACGGCGGCGGCCTTCGCGCGCGAAGGCGCTCAGGTTGTCGTTTCCGGCCGGGATGGCGAGAAACTTCGTCAGACGGTGAAGGAGATCGAGGCCGAGGGCGGCGTGGCCGACGCGGTGACCGCCGACGTGGGTGTCGGCGTCGAAGTCGAGCATCTCGTCACCGAGACCGTGCGACGGCACGGCAAACTCGACATCGCGTTCAACAACGCGGGCGTTCTCGGCAGCCCCGCGCCGACCGCGGACCTCGACGAAGACGGTTTCACCGCCGTCGTGCGGACCAATCTCACCGGCACTTGGCTGTCCATGAAGCACGAGATCGCGCAGATGCGGGCGGGCGGTGGGGGAGTCATCGTCAACATGGCGTCCAACATCGGTTCGCACACCCGGCTCCCGGGGATGGCCGCCTACGCCGCTTCGAAGGCCGCGGTGGACGTGCTGACCCGGACGGCCGCCCGCGACCACATCGCGGAGGGTATCCGGATCAACGCGGTCAGCCCCGGCGCCACCGATACCGGTATGTCGTTTCGGCCCGGCGAAACCGAGGCCGACCGCGCCGAACGACTCGGCGCGGTCATCCCGCTCGGCCGGATCGGGACGGTCGAGGAGATCGCCGCCGCGGTTCTCTGGCTGGCTTCCGACGAGTCCGCGTACGTCGTAGGGCACGACATCGTCCTCGATGGCGGCGTGAGCGCCTGAGTTCAACGCTTCGTACGCGGCAGTTCCGGGGAATCGGTGTCCAGCGGGACGGCGGCAGCCCGCACCAGTCCTAATTGGACAGTCTGTCGCTTCGTCATCGCCTCCAGCACCCAGTCGGTGGCGGTGCGCAGCCGGTTCCCCGGCATCGCCAGCAGGTGGTACCCCCGCGTGACCGCCTTGGCGGCGAGCCCGGAAAGAGGGATGTGCAGGGGATTCGCCGCGGCCTGGCGGCCGCCGAGGTCCACGACGAAGCCGAGATCATGATGCCGGTAAGTGCCGTGCGATCCGTGCCCGAGCGACGCGGCCACATTCCGTCCGGCGAGTCTGCCCTGCCGTTCGGCGTGCTGGGCGGTCATCGGGGTGTACTCACCCGGCCTGGTCAGATCCGGGACGGCGGCCGCGTCGCCGCACGCGTAGACATCACGCCGTCCGGAGACGTTCAGCTGCGTGGTGACGACGAGCCTGCCCTTGGCCGTCTTCAACCCCAGGTCCTCGATCAGCGGATCCGGCCGGACCCCGACGCACCAGACGAGGGTGTGGGTCGGCACGGCTTCGCCCGAGGTCAGCGTCACGCCCTTTTCGTCGGCGTTGTCGATGGACGTCTTCATCAGCACCTCGACGCCGCGTGCCCGCAACACCTTGTCCGCGGTGGTGCCGAGCCGCCGGTCGAGTTCCGGCAGGACACGCTCGGCCACGTCCAGCAGCAGCCAGCGGATCTTCTGGCCGTCCAGCTCGGGATGCCGGGCGGCGAGCGCCTCGGTGAACGCCGGACCCTGCGCGGCGACCTCGGTCCCGGTGTAGCCCGCGCCGACCACGACGAACGTGCAGCGCGCGTCGCGTTCGGCCGGATTCTTCGCGGAGGCGGCCAGTTCCACCTGCCGGGTGATGTGGTCCCGCAGGTAGAGGGCCTCGGGCAGACCGCGGAAGCCGTGAGCGTACTCGGGCACGCCGGGGATCGGCAGCAGCTTGTTGACGCTGCCCGCGGCGAGCACGAGACGGTCGTAGCTCATTTCGTGTTCGTGGTCTTCGGGGTCGGTGTAGCTCACCCTGCGGCCCTCGAAGTCGACCGAAGTCGCGGTCCCGAGCACCAGGCGCACGCCGCGCAGGGTGCCGGGGATGGACACCGAGATCCGCCTCGGTTCGAGAATCCCGGCGGCGACTTCGGGCAGCAACGGAAGGTAGAGGAAGTAGTCGGTCGGGTTCAGCACGACGATCTCCGTGTCGTCGCCGACCGATTTACGCAGGGTTTTGGCGGCGTTGTAGCCGGCGAACCCACCTCCGATGAGCACTACGCGCATCGTCAGTCCTCGGTGGGCCAGTCGCCGGTCGCCTTGCGGTAGCCGACCGCGCCCGCCCGTTCGGTGGCCGCCTTCACCGCGCCGAAGATCGCGCCCTGCGCGGCCGCGGCGAGGATCACCTGAGTCCAGGTGAAGTCCCGATCCGTCGCGTTCGGGGTGTCTTCGTTCCCGCTCACGCGCTTCCAGACCTGCTTGAACGCGATTCCGGCGAGCACGCCACCCGCGGCGCTCACGACCATGTTCAGCGGTTTGTAAAGAACCTTGTTCACGACGACGACCTCTTTCGCATGATCAGCCGGATCATCACCAGCAGTGCGAGAACACCGGCGAAGATCGGCAGGGGATTGGCGCGGACGATTTCGGTGCCCTGACGGAACTTCGCCGCCGCTGGCTCCGAAACCTTATCGGAGATCTTGGCACTGGCCTGGTCGACCTTCGCGTCGAGGTTGTCGTTGACCCGGGCCTTGACGTCGAGTTTCTGGCCCAGCGCGTCGAGGGTCTCGGTGAGTTCCTCGCGCGTCACATCGCGATCGGCGCGGGCCTCTTCGGCGTTCTTGGGAAAATCGGTCATGAGCGCACTCCCTGCTTGATGGTGTCGACATCCTCACGGACACCTTCAATGGCTTCTTCCGGTACCGGCGGTGACGCGCTCGCGACCTCCTTCTTGCCGACGACGGCCGAAAGCCCGCCGATCAGCAGCAGGGCCGCACCGGTCACCACGGCGGCCAGCCAGGCGGGCATGACCAGTGCGAGTGCCAGCACCACCGCGGCGATGAGGGTCGCCAGGCCGAACAAGGCGAAGAGGCCGGCCGCGCCGAACAGCCCGACACCGACCCCCATCCGTTTGCCTTTGCCCTGCAGTTCGACGACGGCGAGACGCATTTCGTCGCGCACGAGACGTTTGACCTCGTCACTCAGGTCGGAGACCAGTTCGCCGACCGACCGGTCTTCGGTCTTTTCGATCATGGGCACCTCCTCGGAGCGTTCTGACCGCCGGGTACCCGGGAGTACAGGCGGTCAATCACGGCGGGTTCGGCCAGCCGGGTGCCGGGTAGCCGAGGAATCAACGGCTCGAAAACACCCGACAAGCAGGAGGATGCATGAGCACGATCACCGAGATGGTCGACGTCGACGTACCGGTCAAGACCGCGTACAACCAGTGGACCCGGTTCGAGTCCTTCCCGAAGTTCGGTGGGGTGAGCCAGGAATTCGACGCGACCATCACCGAACAGCATCCTGACGAGCGCCTCGCGTGGACCTCGGACTCCGGTCCCGACCACGCCGGCGTGATCACCTTCCATCGCCTGGACGACAACAAGACCCGTGTCACAGCGCAGATGGAGATCGACCCGGAAGGCTTCGTCGAGAACGTTGCCGACAAACTCGGCATCCTCGACCGCCGGATCAAGGGCGACATGAAGCGGTTCAAGGAGTACATCGAGAGCCACGGTCAGGAGACCGGCGCGTGGCGCGGTGACGTGGATCGCCCCGGCAGCTGAAGCACCCGTGATCTTCCCCTGGAAAACGCTGTTTTCCAGGGGAAGATCACGGGTGCTTCACGGGCGAGGTCCACAACGAAGGGAGCGTCCAGGCATGACTACCAACGCATACGTCGCCTTCCTCGTCATCGGGGTGGCGCTGGTCATGCTCGACGGCCTGATCATCTACCAGAGCGGCAAGCGCTACCTGCGAGGTTCATACGGCGATCCGGCCGCCGGCGCGTCCATGACGTGGCTCGTCACGGTGCTGTTCCACCTCGCGACACTGGGCGTGCTGGCACTGCTGTCGACCATCGACATGGGCGGCAGTGACCTGCCGGGTGTGGTGGGCAGGCTGGGCGTTCTGTTGCTGGTGCTGGCCATCGCCCACGCGGTCACGCTCGGCGTGCTTTCGCGGATCCGTGGCGAGCAGGAGGCCGAAGCGGTGATCAACCGCCCGAGGCAGCGTGTCGAGCCTGAACAGCAAGGCACCACGGTCACTCCGGTGCCCGGTCAGCAAGGCCGATACCCCACCGCGAGCCCGTCGATCGAGCAGCAGGCGCCGTACACGACGCCTTAACCCTTTGCGCGTGAAGACCCCCTTCTCTCAGCTGAGAGAAGGGGGTCTTCACGTGTGTCAGGCGGGCGAGCGGCGGTACAGGTCGGTCAGGCATGGGGCGCGGCCTGGTGACGATGTGGGAATCGGGACAGTGAACGTCCCCATTCCCACATCGTCAACCCTTGTGCAGGTTTGGGTAGGTGAGCCAAATGCGGGTCGGTCCCAACCTCACGACCGGCCTACTCCGAAAGCTTCCCTCGCAACTGCTCCAGCGTCTGCGAAAGAAGCCGCGAAACGTGCATCTGCGAGATGCCGACCCGCTCCGCGATCTGCGTCTGGGTGTAGCCCCCGAAAAACCGCATCACGAGGATCGCGCGCTCTCGCTTCGGGAGTTCCCGCAGGAGTGGTTGCAGCGCCTCGTGGGTCTCGACCAAGGCCATCTCGTGGTCCTCCTCGCCGATCGTGTCGGCGAGAGACAGGGCCTCGGTGGCATCATCGTGGACCGGTTTGTCGACCGACAACGTCTGGTACGCCTGACCGGCGAGCAGCCCTTCGCGCACCTCGTTCACCTCGAGTTCGAGGTACTCGGCGAGTTCGGTCGGCGTCGGCGCGCGGCCGAGGCGCTGGGACAACGCGGCCGTGCCCTGGCTGAGGGAAACGTGGAGTTCCTTGAGCCGCCTCGGTACCCGGACCGACCAGCCGGTGTCCCGGAAGTGCCGCCGGACCTCTCCCATGATCGTGGGTACGGCGAAGGAGAGGAAGTCGTGGCCGCGACCGGGATCGAAGCGGTCGACCGCGTTGATCAGCCCGATTCGCGCCACCTGCACCAGATCCTCGCGAGGTTCGCCACGCCCGGAGAACCGGGTGGCGATGTGCTCGGCGAGCGGCAGCAGTTCGGTGACCAACCGGGCGCGCAGGACCCGCCGGCGAGAGGAGTCTTCCGGCAGGGAGAACATCTCGTCGAACAGGGGCTGGCAATGGGCGTAGTCGTCCGCCTGGCGGGTGGTCGACCTGCGCTCGGCGTTCACCCGTCGCTCGTTCCCGGGGTCAGGACGAGCTCGATCGTCGTCATGCTCCCCGTTTCGCCGGAGATCGGCTCGCAGCGAGCCGTCACCGACCGCGTCAGGGTCGTCAGAACGTGCCATCCGAACGTCGTTTCGCTCGGGAGATGGGGTTCGGCCGTCCGAGTGGAGATCGAAACGGCTATCCCTTCCGGGATCTCGTGAAAGACGCAACACAGAGTGGCTCCCAGTTCTGCGGGCTGGACCAGTTGGGAACAGGCTTCGTCGACGGCCATCTTCGCGTCTGAAATGGCGTCCAAGCCGAAGTCCGCACGTGCCACCACACCGTGGGTGAGCGTGCGGACGAGGGGGATCTGCTCCGCCTCGGCGGGCAGGCGGAGTTCGACTCGATCGAGAAACCCGTCCTGTTCATGGGGGGTTTCGGGGGTGAGGCTGCCCCGTGCGTGTGAATCCATTGCGAGACCTATCCGTCCATGGCCGTGGGGCAACCGCGGTGGGGACCCTCCGCGGGACACTCGATCAACGGCCAAGGGCGCGCTGAAGCTCCTTTTTGGACATCTTCGACCTGCCCTCGATGTTGCGCTTCTTCGCATCGTTGTAGAGCTGGTCCTTGGTGGGTCCGTTCGGGCCCTGCCGGTTGCCGGACCGTTTGCCGCCTCGCCGCTGCGGGGACATGTCCTGAGTGGAGGTCCTGCTCGCCTCGCGCGACTCGCCGGACTGCGCGCGGTTCTTGTTCACCGTGCGCGCCGCGATCTCCTCCGCCCGGTCCGTGCTCGCTCCGCGGTCCTTCGCCGAACTCTTGATGTGCTTGTACTGTCGTTCGCGTTTGTCGCTCCAACTCTGCTGCGGCATGGCTGCTCCCTTCTCCTCAGCTCAGGTACCCCGATCGTTTCGCCGGATAAACCTCTGGTTGACACCCGAAACGGACGGGTATCCGGAGGTCAGACGTAAGGAGGCGCCGATGCGGATCGGCTACACGCTGATGACCGAACAAGCCGCACCGAAGGACCTGGTCGGACACGCCGCGGGGGCGGAGAAGGCCGGATTCGACTTCGAGGTGATGAGCGACCATTACTCCCCTTGGCTGGACGAGCAGGGCCATTCGCCGTACGCGTGGAGTGTGCTGGGAGCGGTCACCCAGAGCACCGAACGGGTCGAGCTGATGACGTTCGTGACCTGCCCCACCATGCGCTATCACCCGGCGGTCGTGGCGCAGAAGGCGGCGACGATCCAGGCACTGTCGGACGGCAGGTTCACCCTCGGGCTCGGGGCGGGGGAGAACCTCAACGAGCACGTCATCGGCCGGGGCTGGCCACCGGCGAACGTGCGGCACGAGATGCTCGCCGAGGCAGTCCAGATCATCGGCGGGTTGTTCGACGGCGGATACTTCAACTACGCCGGTGACCATTTCCGGGTGGACTCGGCGAAGCTGTGGGATCTGCCGGAGCGGCGTGTCCCGATCGCCGTCGCGGTGTCCGGGTCGCAGTCGGTGACCCGGTTCGCGCCGATCGCCGACGCGATGATCGCCGTGGAACCGAACGAGTCGCTGGGCAGGGAGTGGGACGCCACCAAACCCGGCCCGCCGTCCAGGAAGATCGCCCAGCTGCCGGTGTCCTGGGGCGAGGACCGTGACGCCGCGATCCGGCGGGCGCACGAGCAGTTCCGCTGGTTCGCCGGTGGCTGGAAGGTCAACGCCGAACTGCCGGGGCCCGCGGGGTTCGCCGGGGCCACCCAGTTCGTCAAACCCGCGGACGTCGCGGCGGCCATCCCCTGCGGGCCGGACGTCGATCAGATCGTGAAGCAGGCCGGCGAGTTCGAGGCGGCCGGTTTCACCGACCTCGCCCTGATCCAGATCGGCGGCGACCAGCAAGAGGGCTTCCTCCGTTTCGCGGAGGAGACGCTGCTCCCGGCGTTGCGCGGCTGATTCACACGGACGGGGACACCTGTGTGCAAGCTGGCGAACGTGGGTACTAGAGGGCCTTCCCGAAAGGGGAACTGATGAGGAACGAACTCGGGCTCCACCCGGTCCCCGACCTGCCGCCAGGTGGCCAGGACTCGCCGGAGCAGGAAACGATCCGTCGTAAGGCCGCCCTCGTCGTGGCTTCGCGGGCGACGAGCGCCGGAGACTACGCGACACTGCTGGACATGCTCGGCCTGCACGACGGGTGGCCGCAGCTCCGAAGTGGCTTGAGTCAGCGGGCGTCGTGCGATCCGCTCCGCGCGGCCGCGGGTGGTGCAGCAGGTCCGGACGGACCGACGCCGGTTCGGCGCGCGGTCATGGGCGGCACGTGACGATCCCGGCTCGTCTCATGACCGAACCGCGGCCGTGAGGCGACTCTTTCACGACACGACGGGGGACTCTTCGTCGATCCATTCGAGCAGGTCGCCGGGCTGGCACCGGAGTACCCGGCACATGGCTTCCAGGGTGCTGAACCGGACGGCCTTGGCGCGGCCGTTCTTCAGCACCGCCACGTTCGCCGGGGTGAGCCCGACGAGTTCCGCGAACTCGCCGACACTCATCTTGCGCTTGGCCAGTTCGACGTCGATGCGGACGACGATCGGCATCAGATCACCTGTTCCAGGTCGGATCGCAGAATGGTGGCCTGCCGCAGCAGCGTGCGCAGCACGATGATCAGAAGGCACAGCACGGCGACGCCGATCACCGCGAGGAACAACAGGAGCGGGAGCCCCGGGTCGTCGGCGTTGAAGCCGACGTAGAGGAACACACCCGCGAGCACGACCCAGCCGGAGAGGATCGCCCACACGATGGCGTCCACCCACCTCAGGGACGCCTCGGTGAAGATCCGGTCCTTCTTGACCAGGGTGAGCAGTTGCCAGGTGGCGACGACCACGACCTGCACGCAGAGCACCCAGAAGATCGACACTGCTGTCGCGGGCCAGCGCAGATAAGCCATGTCGGGGTCCTGCCGCGCCATATGCGCGAACTGGCCGGGCAGGGACATGGTCTGGAAGAGGACCAGGACCCCGAACAGCAACACGAGGAACACTCTGAGGGGCGCGACCGCCCGTTGCGCTGTGATCATGCATCGAGTTTCGCGCGCAATCTATCGAAAGTCAATCGGTAGCTATCGAGTATTGACCCTTTCGTTGAGTTTCGTCGTTCTGGGCGCGGGGTGTAGGGCGCCTTCCCCGCATGCCATACGGGGAAGGCGCCCTACGCGTGGCGAGGTGGTGGCGAATCGGCTCCCCCGTCAGGTCTGCGACGAGGCGAGGCCTCGTGGGCGTTAAGGGGCGTACCGGGATGGTGAGGTGGGAAAGAGTCGAGTGGGGAAGATTGGGGACGTTGAACGTCCCCAATCTTCCCCACTCGGCTGGGCTGGGGTGGGATGGCCTTGCTGGTCAGGCGTGGGTAGGTCACTAAGAGTCGCTCTAACGCGACTTGCCGCTCACGAGACCCTTGTGCCGGGCTGGCCGTCATGGTCCCGATGTGAGCGGGCGTAGGAGATCGCGCCGTCCAGTAGCGCGTGCGACGCCCTTCCGGTGATGCCGGACCGGACGACCAAGCAGATCACCGTCCGTGCCGGAACGTCGTCGATGGGCGGCATCGTGCGGGAGTGCGTCATGCGGTACAGGTTCGCCCGTGACACCGGCCCGCACCAGCTGACCGGGGCGGCGCTGGGTCCGCCGGGCAACCGGCAGAAGTCCGCGGGTTTCGCCGAACCGGTCGGCTGTCGCGGAACGGATTCGAAGCGCGGGCATGTGTCGACATCGAAGCGGCATTCATGGCACCGCCACGTCGGCTATCGGAGCGCGTTCGGGAAATCGCTCACCGCATTCGGTGAACGGGGTCGAATTTTCGTTGCGCGAAGGAATTCACCCGGCCGTAGTCCGGTCGTTGTCGCGTTCGGCGGCGTCTGCCAGGATGCTCGTGACTCGACTCGAAGGAGTGTCCAGTGGCTTCCCGTCTCAATCCCTACATCAGCTTCGCCGGCGACGCCCGGCAAGCCATGGAATTCTACAAGTCGGTGTTCGGCGGAGAACTGACGCTGAACACGTTCGGCGAGTCCGGTATGGCGGGTTCGCCGGTGGAAAACCAGATCATGCACAGCCAGCTCGATTCGCCGAGTGGCTACACGATCATGGCGTCGGACACGCCACCGGGAATGGAACACGATCCCGGCACCAACCTGTCGGTCAGTCTCAGCGGTGACGACGGTGAGGAATTGCGCGGATACTGGGAGAAACTTTCCGACGGCGGCACCGTCTCCGTTCCTTTCGAAAAGCAGATGTGGGGTGACGAATTCGGTGCCTGCACCGACAGGTTCGGTATCTCGTGGATGGTGAATGTCGTCCAGGCCTAGAGTCTTCCGGCCCGGCGTGATCCGTGCCGAAGCTCCCGACTTCCGGGGACTTGCGGCTCCGATCGCGGGAAATCCGAGACGCCGCCGGTGAAATCGCCGATCTCCTCTGGTGAGGATTCGGCGGTTCCACCGGAAGGCCAAGATATGAACAGGATGATCACGGCACTGCTGGTTTCGGCGGGTGCCGTCGTTTCCGTTGCGGCACTGGGTGGTTGCGGGACGCGGACCGCCGGGACACCGGTCACCGTGGTGCGGGAGATCGTGCCGCCGTCGACGACCACCGCGGTCGTCGCACCACCACCCACTTCGGTGGTCGTGGTGGAGCCGCCGGTGACCGTCACTCGGGCACCCGTGGCGCCGAGTCCTACTTCGTGTCAGCGTCTGTTCGCCGAGGGGTACTCGTTCACCTACGCGTTCAACGCCTGGGTGACCGCGGGACGCCCGTTGAGCTGGGACGCCGATCGCGACGGGTACCCGTGCGAGCAGTCTTACGGGAACCGGAACTGAACCGGACGTCAGTTCGACGCGATCTGGTGGCCGTCCGGGAAGTCGGTGGAGCGTGACAGCTCTTCCCACGCACGCAGGTCCTGTTCGACCGCCGAGCGGCCGGCCGCGACCAGTCGCAGCGCGTCCGAGCCCAATACCAGGTGCACAGGAGGATTCTTCGCCTCCAAGACTCGCAAGACGGCCTCGGCGGCCATGGCCGGATCGCCCAGCTGGTTGCCACTCGCCGCCTGTCGCGCCGCACGGATCGGCTCGAACAGCTTGTCGTAGTCCTGGATGGACCGTTCGGTGCGGACCATCGATCGGCCCGCCCAGTCCGTGCGGAACGACCCGGGTTCGATGATCGTCACGTGCACGCCGAAGTCCGCGACTTCCTTGGCGACGGTCTCCAGAATGCCCTCCACGGCGTACTTGCTGCCGCAGTAGTAGGCCAACCCCGGCACGGTCATCAGTCCGCCCATGGAGCTGACCGCGAACACGTGCCCGGCGCGGCGGTTCCGCATGTGCGGCAGTACCGCGTGGACAGTGGCGGCCACACCGAACACGTTGACGGCGAACTGTGCTCGCAGCTCCGAAAGCGGTGACTCCTCGAACACGCCCTCGTGCCCGTAGCCGGCGTTCGCGATGAGCACGTCGATCGGTCCGACCCGCGTCTCGATCTCCTCCACGACGGAGTACACCGCGTCGTCGTCGGTAACATCCAGCCGTCGCGCGTGCGAGCGCCCCGGCGCGAGCGCTTCGAACGCCGCGAGGTCGTCGTCGCGGCGGACCGTGCCGACGACCGTGTGCCCGGCGTCGAGGGCTCCTTGGGCGAAAGCCCGGCCGAGGCCGCCGCTGACACCGGTGATCAGGAATAGCATGGTCACTCTCCAGGTAGGACGCGGCACCAGATCTCGACCATCGTCTCGGTCATCCGAGCCAGGCCGCCGGGTTGTGTTGACGCGTGGTAGAAGTTGCGTTCGGTCATCCAGCAGAGCGCGCCGGCGAGCGACGCCGCACCGGCCGGACCGTCCTCATCGGACAGGCCGGCCGCGACGAGGACGCGGGCCATGGCCTCGGTGTTGTTGATGATGGTGGCGTGCCACAGCCGGGCGATCTCGGGCACTTCGGCGCTGAACTCGACCGCCGCTCGCATCACGGTTCCGTGCTCACGCCATGCGTCGGCCGTGAGCTCCACGGCCCTTCGCACGATGTCGCGCGCGGGCGGGCCGACGTCGATGGACCGGTCGTCCATGTGCAACCGGGCGACGGTGCGTGCGACCAGTGCGGCGAGGACCTCTTGTTTCGATCCGAAGTAGAAGTACAGCGAGCCGCGGGAGAGTCCGGCGCCCTTGGCGATCGACTCGACGGTCATCGGCTCGGTGCGCTCCCGTTCGAGCAAGGTCTCGGCGGCGTCCAGGATCGCCTGTTCTCGTTGGTCGCCTTTGCTCGGTGCGTCACGACGCTTCGCTGTCACAAGGTCACTATGACACAGTGCAGAGAAAAATCTGCACAATGTCGAAAATATTCTGCGTGACGTAGAACTCTCTAGATGGGCTTGAAGCGGACGTCGACTTCGGCGAACGGGTCCACTTTGCCGAGTCCGTGGAGGCGGATCGGCGTGCCGCCCGGGTTGTCGTACAGCCGGATGCCGTCACCGAGCAGGACCGGTGCGATGTGCAGGTCGATCTCGTCGATCAACCCGAGTTGGAGCAGCTGGCGGCCGATGTTCGGCGAGAACACTTCGAGGTTCTTCCCGCCTGCCGCCTCCAGTGCGATCCGCACCGCTTCGGCCGGGCCGCAGTTCAGGAAGGTGACTCCCTCGGTGGGTGTCGCGTCTTCGGGATGGCTGGTAAGGACGAAGAGCGGCCCTTGCCAGTCGCCGCCGTAGATACCGTTGGGATCGGGGTAGGCGTCCCAACCGTCGCGGCCGCCGAGGATCGCGCCAGTGGTCGTCGCGTACTCGGTGACCAGGCCCGGCCGGGACGTGGTGCCCGCCATCCAGTCCATGCTGTGACCTGGGCCCGCGACGAAGCCGTCCAGGGACATCGTGAAGTGCCAGAGCACCTTTCCGTTCGCGGTCTGTGGTTCGAGCATCCCGCCTCCTGCTGCTTGCGTTGTGCAATCGGTTTGCTCACCGTAGAGTGGGCGATGGTAGTTTGCAACCACTTCTTCCGGAGGTGAGGCGCATGGCGGAACCCGCTCGCTCGGGCTGCCCGATCAACGCCGCGATCGAGGCATTCGGCGACAGCTGGAGCCTGCTCGTGCTGCGGGACATCATGTTCGGCACCCGGCGCTATTTCCGCGAACTGCTCGCCGGATCCGAAGAAGGGATCGCGTCCAACATCCTGGCCGACCGGCTGAAACGGCTGGTCAAGGCCGGTCTGCTGACCCGTGAGGACGTCGGTCCCGGGAAGCGGGCCGCGTACAGCCTGACCGAGGCGTCGATCCAGCTGGTGCCCGTGTTCGCCCAGCTCGGTTCGTGGGGTTTGACCCACCGCCCGACCACGAAGCGTCTGAAGGTGCGGGCCGAACTGCTGGCCGCGGGCGGGCCGGAACTGTGGGCGGAGTTCATGACCGAACTGCGGGCCGTCCATCTCGGCGAGCGGGCGCCGGACCGGGACGGGTCCGGTGTGCTGGAGCGACTCGCCACCGCCTACGAAGCCACCCTCTGATCGCAGCCCCCGCAAGTAGTCGGCTACTTGCGGTCGCCTCAGTGTGACCGCAGCTGCCTTTACTGCGTCGCTGGCCCGGCGTAGGGAGCGGTGTGCCACGGCCTCGCGCCCTGGGTGTCCTCGGCTCAGTCGAGGAAGCTTGACCTTCGCATCCGGCGCGACCCGTCCCGAATGCCGTGAAGGCCTCCTTACCTGCTCTCAAGGTAGGGAAAGAGGCCTTCACGACCCAAGCTTCACTGCACGGCAACCCGGGGAGTGCGGATTTGTCCAGAAACTGCCTTTCCGATCGCCCGAAGGAGAATTCACGCGACCGAAAAGGGTAGTCGAAAGGGCTGAACGGCTCACTGCGAAAGGCGTGGGTCAGCTCGGGTCCTTTTCGAGGTATTCCGCCCAAGCGATCAGCTCTCGTAACTCTTCGTAATCAAGCGCGGACAGTCGGACGCGAACCCGCTGATAGCGCATATCGGAGAAAATCGGCACCCTGAACTTATCCGGCTAGCCTCCCGCGAGTGCTTCCCGCTCCTATATGGGATAGCTGAATCCCAGTACGGTTTCGTCAGCGAGAGTGAAAGGAACACGATTCGCCCTACGCGGAGCTTCGCCGGGTCCCGTACCGTCGCCTCGTAGGCGCGGGGCAGCTCCGAAGCAATCCGTCTGACGTCATCCCGGTTACCATTTTTCCACTACTCTCCACTGTTCGTTCCCCGGTCACCCGTGGCGCCCCATAGTGAAGGCGACGTGAAAGTATTCGTCGAAAATCTTGGCCAGTGACACGGGCCTGCCCACGGGGGTGGGGATCTCGTCCCCGCCTCCGCGATCACCGCCGCGGCCTGGGCGTGACCGAGTCTTGCGGCACGATCATGTTGGGCCGCAATGGATACAGTGCCTTGGCAGCCGCGGTCGAGCCGAGCGTACGCCGACTGAGACGACGACACCCGAGAGGTCCGCGTGCGCCTTCACGGCCGTGTCGATGCCCGCGTCCGTCAGGTGGACGAGGTCGACGGACGGCAGGCTGGTGCCCCAGGTCTTCCGCCAGGTCCGGACCCCGTCGTCGGAGGGGGCGGGCTCGCCTTCCCGCGGGTACCGGATACGGCATCCCCAGGAGTTCAATCAGCGAAGAAGAATTGTGCGGCCTGTGACAGGTCGATCGCGGAGAGCCCTCTTTGATCGGACGCAGTTTTGTTGAGTCGAGGCCATGACGTGTCGGCATTCGTGAAGCCGTTGAACACTTCGGCGGCGGCAGTCGCAGAGCGGAGAGAGGGGGAGCGGTCAGACATGTGAGAACCCTATCCGGTGCCGCCAAGGGGGTGAATTTCCGCGTCCTTCTATTGGACTTTGCACATTGAGTCACCTATTTGTATCTGCTGCAAGCCTCATTGGTCCTTTAGTGTTGTGACTACGAAGGCCGCAAAGGATGTCGGTCACGCAGCGCGATCGCGTTGCCTCATCCAGGGGAGGAGAAGGCATGGGCAGACCCGAGAGACCGTTGGACGGCTCCGCTGGTCCGATCGCCGCATTCGCTCATGATCTGCGGGTATTACGGAACCGGGCGGGGAACCGGAGCTACCGGGAACTCGCCAGGACGGCGCTGTTCGCGCCGTCCGTGCTGTCCAGCGCGGCCAGCGGCCACCGGCTGCCCACTCTCGCCGTGACACTGGCGTTCGTTGCCGCGTGCGGCGGCGACCGCGCGGCGTGGGAACGGCGTTGGCGGAGTCTCGCCGGGCAAACGGGCGGTGGCGTCGAGGGGCGCGAGGAACGTGCTCCCGCACCACCGCCTGCCGAGATGCCGATGGACGGCGCGCACGTGCTGGCATCCGGGGTCGTCCATCTCGCCCGTCCGGCCCAGCTGCCCATGGGGTCGAGGACTTTCGTCGGCAGGGAGCGGGACCTCGCCGACGCCGCCGAGATGATCGGGGCGACCGGCCCGGTCAAAGTGCCGCTGCTCATCAGTGGTCCGATCGGGGTAGGTAAAACCGCCTTCGCGTTGCGGCTCGCCGAAAGGGTCGCCGCCGACTTCCCGGACGGGCAGCTTCACGCCGACCTGAGCAACAACGGAACCGGTGGCCGCTCGGCCAACGGGATCGTGCGCGGCTTCCTGCGCGCACTCGGCGTGCCGGCGCATCTCGTGCCCGACGACCCGATGCAGCGCATCGGCCTGTACCGATCCCTCCTGGCGGAACGCCGGTTGTTCGTGCTCCTCGCGGGGGTCAGCGACGAGGGGCAGGTGCGGCCGTTGCTCGGCCAGGCGCCGCACAGTCAGGTCGTGGTGACCAGCCGCGCCCGGCTGCTCGGACTGGAGGACACGAACCGTGTCGAGCTGGATACGTTCACCCGCAAGGAATCGCTAACGTTGATCGGCCGGATCGCCGGTCCGAGCCGGGTCCGTGCGGAACACAGCGCCACCGACACGATCGCCGATCTGTGCGGTGACCTTCCGCTGGCGATCAACATCGTCGGCCGCAAGATCGCCGCGCGTCCGGAATGGACGGTCGCGTACACGGCGGGTCAGCTCGCCGACCGCGAACGGTTCATGGACAGCCTCTGTGTGGGTGACGTCAACGTCCGGGATCGGTTCACCTCGGCGTACGAACATCTTTCGCCTGCCGGGCGTGAAGTCATCCACCACTTCGGACAGAGCGGGGCGGGCTGGACGACATCGATCGGTGTCGCCGCCGCGATGGGCATCATGATCGAGACCGCCGACGAGCTTCTCGAATCCGTCGTGGACGCCGGGCTTCTTCAGCGTGCCAACGTCGCCGGACGCTACGCGGTCTCTCGTTTGGTCAGCGCGTTCGCCGCCGAACGGCAGCGGGAGCCGAACCCGTTCGCCGCCGCGGTCCCGATAGCGGGGCGCCGGGCGCGGAAGCACGCCTTCGAGTCGCTGCGCCACAAGGCCGTGCGCACCCTGCCGGGTAGCTCGTCCGAAGGGTGATCGTTCGAGCCGCGCGGTCCTTCCGGTCAATGGACCGCGCGGCTCGAATGAGTCGACGACGGCGAACTGCGCGTGCGGCCGGTATGCATCCGGCGGACGCTGCGGACGATCCGGTACCGGAGGGTCGCCGCGGACCGCCGGACATGGGTACCGGAAGGGGTCTTTCGGTACCCATGTTCAGAGGCGCGTTCACCCGGGTACCCATGGCGCGGAAAGCACCCGATCCGAGGAGTACCGATGGCAGACAGGTTGAGGCCGCCGCAGCAGCAGGACCCGCCGGGCGTGACGTCGAAAATGGACCCGCCTCCCCGTGACTCCATGGAGGACTACGAAGGCCGTGACCTGCTGGGCGGTAAACGCGCCTTGATCACGGGCGGTGACTCCGGCATCGGCCGCGCGGTCGCCATCGCCTTCGCGAAGGAAGGCGCCGACGTCGCGATCGCTTACCTCAACGAGCACGAGGACGCGAAGTACACCGAGGGGCGCGTCCGGGCGGAGGGGCGCGAGTGCCTCCTCCTGCCCGGCGACCTGGCCGAGCCGGCACAGTGCCGCGAGATCGTGGACCGGACGGTGAGTGCGCTCGGCGGGCTCGACATCCTGGTCAACAACATCGCCACCCAGTGGCCGGTCGACTCGCCGGAAGAACTCACCGACGAGCAGTGGACTCATACCTTCGACGTGAACATCCACAGCTTCTTCCGGGTGACCAACGCCGCGTTGCCGCATCTGGGGAGGGGCGCGGCGATCATCAACACCGGCTCGGTGAACGGCTTGCGGGGCAACAAATCCCTCATCGACTACTCCGCGACCAAGGGCGCCGTGCATGCCTGGACCTACGCCATGGCGCTGTCGCTGGCCGATCGGGGCGTCCGGATCAACTGTGTCGCGCCGGGCCCCGTGTGGACACCGTTGATCCCGTCGACGTTCCCGCCAGAGAAGGTCGAGAAGTTCGGCCTTCAGGTCCCGTTCGAGCGGGCGGCCCACCCCGACGACCTCGCGCCTTCGTACGTCTTCCTGGCGTCCAACAGGCTCTCTTCGTACTACAGCGGCGAGGTCATCGCGGCGCTCGGCGGGGAGACGACACCCGGATGAGTGGTCGTGTCCGGGACGTCGACCGGGGAATGATGAACACGCGAAGCCGGTGGGTTTCGCCGTTCGCCTGGCTCGGCAGGGTGGTCCGGGTCCACGGGGAGGAACGGCGAAATCTCATCCAGACCGCGAAGGCCGCGGCGGCGGCAGTGATCGCCTGGATCGTCGCGACCTCGGTCCTTGAGCTGCCGCAACCTTTTCTGGCGCCGTACGCGGCCGTGTTCCTGGTGCAGGCCACCGTTTACCGGTCCGTGCGCGGCTGGGCACAGCAGGTCGGCGCGGTCACCGCGGGAGTGCTGCTGGCGGCGGGCGCCGGCCAGGTGATCCCGTCCGTGACGGTGGCTCTCGGCCTGGTCGTCTTCGCCGGGTTGCTGATCGGCACGTGGCGAGGGTTCGGTGATTCGGGCGTCTGGGTCGGGATCACCGGCATGCTGCTGATCTCCTACGGCAACGCGACCGAACCCGTCCTGCTCGCCGACCGGTTGCTGGAGACCGCGCTGGGCGCGGCGATCGGCGTGGTGCTGAACGCGGTCATCTTGCCGCCACTGCACGGAGAACGACTGGGGACGGCGACATCCCGGCTCGTGTCGGCGATCGAGGACGTCCTCAAAGAGACCGCCACTCTGGTCCGCGGCGGCGAGCCACCCGAAGCGCCGGACTCCCTGCACGAGCGACTGCGCGACGTCCGCAGTCTGGTCGCGGAGGCGGAGGAGGCGATCGGCTGGACGAGGGAGGGCCGCTACCTGAATCTTCGCCGCCGGCGTGAGACACGGGAAGAGCCGCTGGCGAACCTCATTTCGCTGTGGCCGCCGCTCGCCCAGCTGATCGACGCGGTCAGCGAAACCGCCCAGAGCGGGCAGCCGTTCCGGCATCCTGGCATGTACGCGCGCGGGGTGGTCGGCGACCTGCTCGAAGCGCTCGCCGAGACGGTCCGTTCGGGCGACCCGGACAAGCTCGATCAATGCCGCAAACTCGTCGAAGAGATCGATCACCTGCTCGTCACCCCCACGAACGAGGTCACCACGTCGATCGGACTCGGGGCGATGGCGTTGCCCGCCCGCCGTCTTGTCCAGCGGCTGGATGCCGATTCGTGAATGTGGCCTACCCGCCGAATTACGCGTCGTGGTCGATCACGACGCGGGATATTGCTTCTCTTTCAGCAGCTTCGCGAGGTGGACGGCATTGCGGGCGACCGTCGAGTTGGTCGATTCGACCGCTTCCGGCGTTTCGTCGAGGTCGTTGTAGTCGCCGCCCTTCATCGCCTCACCGTTCCAATAGGTCCCGCCCTGGGCGGGCACGGTGAAACCGGTGTCGCTGAGCGCCTGGAACAGGTCCGCGGTGACCTTGTGCGCACCGTCCTCGTTGCCGACCACGGCGGTGATCCCGACCTTGCCGAACATGCCGGGCCTGCCCTCGTCATCCGTTTCGGACAATTCCGCGTCGAGTCGTTCCAGCACCCGTTGCGCCACGCTGGACATGTGACCGACCCAAGTCGGGGTCGAGAGCAGCAGGATGTCCGCGGCCACGATCTTTCGGCGGATCTCCGGCCAGGCGTCGCCGTCGCCCATATCGGCTTCGACCCCGGGTTTGACGTCGTGGTCGACGACCCGCACCAATTCACCGGTGACACCGCGTTCCGTCATTTTGTCGAGCACCTGTTGGGCGATCAGAGCACTGCTCGATGCCGATGGCGAAGGTTTGAGCGAGCAAACGAGAGCGAGAGCCTTCATACCGACGGTCTACCCGGACGGCAATTCGAGGAAACCCGTGTGAATCGGGCGAAGCCGGGTACGCGTGAGATATGCGAGCTTTGGTAATCGGATGGGCGAGTTTCCGTCACGGTAAGGCGACTCCGGTGGACGTGCTCGGGATGCGAAGGGTCGATGCCGCGCTGTCACTGGCGGAGGTGCCGCATGAGCTGGCGTGGGGGCCGTCTCATCGGCAGCAGGGCCTGAACTACGAGGAGGTGGATCCGGCGAGGTACAGCCATGTCGTGTTCGTCTCCGGTGCCGCGCGGGGCAGGCAGGTACGCGAGGTGCACCGGCGCTTCGCGCACTGTCATCGGATCGCCGTCGGGGTATCGGTGACCGATCCCGATGATGACGCGGTCACCGGGTTCGATCAGGTGCTGGCCCGCGACCACCAGGGGATCGCCACCCCGGACCTCTCGATCGACGCCAAGACGGACGAGGTGCTGGTGGCGGGCCTGATCCTCGAGCCGGAACCTACCGCCGTCCGGTCCAGCGTGACGAGGTGGCTCACCGGAATCGACTGCGGGCGGGTGCCCCTCGACCCGAGCCTGACGTCTTCGGACTGGGCGCGTTGTGCGACGCCCGACCAGTTCACGTCGATCCTGTCGCATCTGGACGTGGTGGTCACGACCCGGCTGGACGGCCTGGTGCTGGGGTTGCGGGCGGGTGTTCCCGTTTTGGCGGTGGACCCCGTCGTCGGCGGCGGCACCCTGACGGCGCAGGCCGACGCGCTCGGCTGGCCGGCACTCGTCCCCGCCGAAGAGGCTGGACGAGGGGAGAACCTCGATTCCTGGTGGCGCTGGTGCTCTTCGGTGCAGGGGCGGGCGGTCGCGGCGCTGCGCGCGCTGCCGTCGGACAACGGCTTGATGCGGGACATGGTGAAGGTGTTCGAGGCCGGTCCCGTCCGGTGAGGCTTCGCCCGCACGCTCATCGCTTCGCCAAGTGCACCGAGGCGATGAGGAGTACGCCGCCGCAAGAACGACGCGGCCGCACGTTCGTTCACCGGCATTACCCCAGCCGGGCGGATATCCCGTGACACCACGAAACACCCGCCCGGCCCAGGGCCGGGATCAGCCGGACTGAGGGTCGGTGTCGTCGTGGGGATCGCCGGAAGAGGTACCTTGCTCGCCTCGGGTCTCCTGCCGGTCCTCTTCGTCCTGTTGGTCGCTGTTGTGCTTCGGGTCGTCATGGTGGTTCGTCATCGATGCCTCCTTTGCCGGTCGACTACCCGTTCCCCGGCGAAGTAACCCCTGACGCGCGGGTCATTGTGGACGTCCGGCACCACGAGGCCGGGGCAGCCGGAAGGATCAACGGTGAATCGGAGACCCCATGACCGCGAACAGCAAGAGGACACGGGTGCGGACCGAACCCCGCGGTCCGATGCTGGTAGAGGGCTGGTCGAGCCGCTCACGGCAGCGGCCGGATGAGTGAGGGACTCCCCGGCCGTCCAGGACCGCATGAGGTGTCCGGACAGCCGGTCCTCCAGCAGGTCGCCGACGACGTCGTGCCGGAGCGCCTGTTCGTGCACCGCGTCGGCCTCGATGTGCTCGGTGTAGAAGTACCGGCATGCCGCCGCTCCGCCGAGCCGTTCCCAAGCTTGGCCCATGCGACGGGCGGCGGGCACGGTGGTGATCTCGGCGACGGCGAAATGCCCGACGAGCGCGCCGCGCGGGCTCCGGTGCAGGGCGAACAGCGACATCATGTTCACCGTCGCGAGTTTGCGGGCCGGGACATGATCGAGGCAGGCGCGGTAGCCGTCGGACAGGCCCGCCGCGGTCAACAGCTCCGCGAACAGCCGGGAATGCGCCTGCTCGGCCCGGCCACCTCCGAATAGACGTGCAGCGCGAGCTGCAGATCTTCGCCGAAGGGGTCCGCGCGTGCCGCCGCTTCGAGGTCGAAGCCGTTGCGGCGTTCGCCTGTTAGGGCGTCGATTGCGGGGCGGAGAGCGAGCCACGGGTCCGAGGTAGTGCGGCGGCCACCGTACGGTCGATCGTCGTCATGCGAACTGAGTACCCGATCTAGGCGACCGGAACCGTTTCTCCGGTGAGCATCCGCAGGACCGCGATATCGCCGTCGACGGCGGCCCGGCGCTGTCGTGCCGCCCCGGTGCCCTCGTTCTCGAGCCGTCCGAGCAGGGTACGCACCAACGCGAGGTCGCCGGTGTCCTCCAGTGCCGGGGCGGTGCGCGCGAGCAGGGAAGCGTTCCTGTCGGCGACCGGGACCTGCTTGCCGGCCACCGGGTCGACGGCCGGGCCCGACAGGCCGTACCGCGCGGCCGACCACACCGCCGCGGCGGCGATCTGCGGATCCAGCGGTTCGGCCGGAACACCGCGGTCCAGATCGTCGAGCGCGGTACGCACCAGCGCGCGGGTCAGCAGGGCCTGTAGCACCGCTTCGTCCACAGTGGACGCGGTATCGGCCACGCGTACCTCGACCGCCGTCCGGCGCGAGGAGGGACGCGCGAACCAGAACGTCCGGTTTTCGTCCGCGAGTACCCCGCAGTCCACGAGACGACCGACCTGCCGGTCGTAGTCGGCGGCGTCGGTGAAGTAGGGCGGGAGGTCCGAACCGGGGAATCGGCTCCGCTCCATCGTCCGCCAGCTGTCGTAGCCGGTGTCGTGACCGCGGTGGAACGGAGAGTTGCCGGACAGGGCCAGCAGCGTGGGCAGCCAGGGCACCAGGTGGTTCACGACGGCGACCGCGACCTCGCGATCGGGCACACCGACGTGCACCTGACATCCGCAGTCCTCGTCCGTTTCGCCGAGCAAGGGAGTGCCGGAGGCGATGATGGCACAATCCTCCCCGGCCGCCGCCTCGGCGAGGGTGCGCCGCCCGGCGATCAGCTGCCGGTACAGCTCATCCGCTGTGTCGCAGACGCCGGTGGTGGCCAGGATCTGCGTCGGCCGCGGTTCGCGGCGCACGGCGGCGCCTTCAGGCAGCGGACAGCAGACACCGTGCCGCGCGAGCACCACTTCGGCGCGCGGACAGCTCACCCCGGTTCTCGGGTCGACCAGCAGGAATTCCTCTTCGACGCCGATTCCGGTCATCGCCGCTCCCGCTTCTTCGGCAGCGGGCGCACGGCCGGTCCTTGAAGCACCGATCCGTCCACGCCGAACCGGGAACCGTGGCAAGGGCAGTCCCAGGTCTTCTCCGCGTTGTTGAACGCGACCAGGCAGCCGAGGTGGGTGCAATGGGCGCCGACGGCGTGCAGTTCGCCGTCCGGATCGCGGTAAGCGGCGACGAGTTCGCCGCCGTCACGGGTCACCTTGGCCTCGTCGAGCGCGAGTTCCGCCAAGGACGCGGGCTTGCGCAACGCGCTGAGATGGTCACCCACCAAGAACTTCGCGACCGTCGCGCTGTTCTCGACGGTGCTGATCGCGGAACCGAGGTCGAAGCGGTTCGGGTCGTACAGGCTCGCCGCGGGGTTGTCCCGGCCGGTCAGCAGATCCGCCAGCAGGAACCCGGCCGCGGTGCCGCCCGTCATACCCCACTGCCCGAAGCCGGTGGCGACCCAGAGATGGCGGCTCGCCGGGTGATACCGCCCGACGTACGGCACCGAGTCCAAAGTGGACAGGTCGTGGGCGGACCAGCGGTGGGTCGCCCTTGGCATCCCGGCGTGCGCACTCGCCCAGCCGGCCAGCCGTTCGTAGCGGCTCTCGACGTCGACCGAGTCACCGACGCGGTAGTGCTCGCCACCCGCGACCGCGTACGGGACGCCGTCGTTGAGGTAGCCGCGGACCGAATGGTGCGTGTCGGCGTCGAGGAACATCCCGTCCGGCGACCGGCCGCCCTTGACGGGACCGGCGACCACGAGGTCCCGCACCGGATCGAGCCGGGCGAAGAACAGGCCGCGGTCCAGCATCGGGTAATGGGTCGCCACCACCACCTCGGCCGCCCGCACGTCGCCGGAACTGGTGCGCACCTTGGTGCCGCCGAGTTCGTCGACGCCCTCCGCGCGGACGCCCTCCATGATAGTGCCGCCCGCGCGTTCGATCTCGTCGGCCAGGCCGAGAAGCCACCGACGGGGGTGGAAATGGGCCTGCGCGGCGAATTTGACCGCTCCGACCGCCGCCACGGCGAGATCGACGTCGGCGACGAAGGAGGCGGGAAGACCGGCTTCGGCGGCTGCTTCCGCTTCTCGTTCAAGGCTTTCCAACGTTTCAGGCTTGGTCGTGTACACGAAGCTGTCGGCGCGGGTGAAACCGCACTCGATGCCGAGTTCAGTGGCGGTTGTCGCGATCCATTCCAGGGCCGCGGCTTGGGTGTAGGCGTACATCGCGGCGGCTTCGACGCCTTTGGTCTTGGCGAGCGAGGCGTACTTGACCCCGTGCTGCGTGCTGATCTTCGCCGTGGTGTGCCCGGACACCCCTGCCGCCAGGCGGCCTGCTTCCAGGACCAGTACCGATCGCCCCGCCTTCGCCAGCCGGTAGGCCGTGGTGAGTCCCGCGATCCCGCCGCCCAGGACGGCGACGTCGGTCTCCCGCGGTAGCGGCGTGCCGGTGCGATCGGGAGCGGGGGCGGTGTCGAGCCACAGGGAACGTATGCCGGGCAACTCGGTCATGACTGCGGGTTCCCGGACGACAACGTGGGCAAACCAGTGTCGTTCGAGTTTTCTGTTTCACTCGAACGGGTAGGTCTCGCTCATGAACACATCCTCCAGGTCCCCAGAGGAAAAGAACATCTTCGTGATCGGGCTCGACGAGAGCAACGAAGAAGTGATGAGGCGGCTCCCCGGCGCGGACCGGTATCGCTTCCATCCGTTGCTGTCGCTTGAAGAACTCCAGCAGGGCGAGATCCAAATCGTCGAGCTCATGGAAAAGGCGCAGTCGCATTTGGACGCTTTCGATGGGCCGATCGACGCAATCGTCAGCTATTGGGATTTCCCCTCTTCGGCGATGGTGGCGATGTTGTGTGAGAAGTACGGTCTCCCCGGCGTTTCGCTCGAGGCCGTGCTGAAGTGCGAGCACAAATACTGGAGCAGACTCGAACAGGCGAAGGTGATCGACGAGCTGCCGCCGTTCGGCATCGTCGATCTGGAGCAGGACGAGCCTCGGCCACCCGATGGCGTCGATTACCCCATGTGGCTCAAGCCGGTGAAGTCGTTTTCGTCGGAACTGGCCTTCCACGTCGCCGATGAGAGTGAGTTCGAGAAGGCCGTCGCCGAGATCCGGGCCGGCGTCGAGCGGGTCGGTCTGCCCTTGGATCACGTCCTCGGAAAGGTCGCGCTTCCCGCCGAAGTGGCCGACACCGGAGGAGCCGCGTGCCTCGCGGAGGGCGAACTCACCGGTGTGCAGGCCGCGACCGAGGGTTACGTCCACAAGGGACAGGTGACGGTTTACGGCGTTCTCGATTCGATCAACTATCCCGACTCCGCCTGCTTTCTGAGACATCAGTATCCGTCGCAGCTGCCCGACGACGCGGTCGAGCGGATGAAGGAGATCTCGGTCCGGGTGATGGAGGGGATCGGTTTCGACAACGCCACCTTCAGCATCGAGTTCTTCTGCCATCCCGAATCCGGTCAGGCCTGCCTGCTGGAGATCAGTCCGCGGCACTCGCAGTCCCACGCCGAGCTGTTCGAGTACGTCGACGGGGTGGCGAACCATCACATCATGGTGCGGCTGGGACTCGGTGAGGATCCCGGCGGACGGCGGAACAGGGGTGACTACCAGGTCGCGGCCAAGTGGTACCACCGCCGGTTCCGTGACGCCCTGGTCACCCGCGTGCCCACCAGGGGTGAGATCGCGGACCTGGAGGCGGAGATCCCCGGCGTGAAGATCGAAGTGGTGCCGGCGAAGGGAACGCGGCTCTCGGACATGCCGGCGCAGGACAGCTACAGCTACGAACTCGCGCACATCCTCGTCGCCGCGCAGACCCAGCGGGAGATGGAACACAAATACCGCCAGTGCACCGAAGCGCTACGGTTCGACTTCGAGGAGGAATAGCCTATGCGGACGGTGGCTTCGCTGCCGTACGAGATCACGGAGTCCGACCACGTCTGGATCCCGGTCTCCGACGGTATCCGGCTGTCGGCCAGGATCTGGCGGCCGGTCGCTTCGGACGGCGAGCCGGTCCCGGCGATCCTGGAGTACATCCCGTACCGGCACCGTGACCTCACCTCGGTGCGGGACTCCGTGCCTGGAACGAGAGCAGCAGGACGCGGAAGAGGTGCTCGAGTGGATCGCGGGGCAGCCGTGGTGCACCGGCCGCACGGGGATGATGGGGATTTCCTGGGGCGGATTCGCCGCCCTGCAAGTGGCCGCGCGCAAACCGCCGAGCCTGACACTGGTTGAAGGACGCCGAGAACGGCGTCATGGACGGGCCGATGCTGCGGACGTGGATGCAGGACAGTGTGCCGCCGTCGACGTCGTACGAGGACCGGCCCGGCCGGTTGGTCGGCGAGCCGTCCTGGCCGTCGCCGCACGCCCACCCCTCGGTGCACCGGCTCGCGCGGTACCGGATCGCCCGGCCGGACGAGGAGGTCCGGGAAGAACGGCTGTCGGTGGAGTCGCCGCTCTCGGTCGGCCAGTTCGCGGGCAAGTGGGCCTCGTACAGCGCTCCACCCGACCTGCCTTACGACCAGCGGGAGGAGGACGGCGGGTCACTCGTCTTCGACACCGACGAACTCACCGAGCCGTGCGAGATCCTCGGTTCGCCGGTGGTGGATCTGGAGGTTTCGGCGGACAAGCCGGTGGCGCAGGTCGCCGTCCGGCTGTCCGATGTCGCCCCGGACGGCCGGGCAACGCGAGTGACCTGCGGACTGCTGAACCTGACCCACCGGGACGGGCACGACGACCCGGAGCCGCTGGAACCGGGTAAGCCGTACCGGGTGCGCGTCGAACTCAACGCCGTCGCGCAGGCCTTCCCCGCCGGGCACCGGATCCGGTTGTCGATCTCCTCGTCGTACTGGCCGCTGGCGTGGCCACCGCCGGAACCGGCGATGGTGACCGTCCACACCGGTCGGAGCACGCTCACGCTGCCGGTGCGTCCGACGGCCGAGGCCGAGGAGGTGTCGGCGCGGCCGTTCGACGAACCCGAAGGTACGGAACCATTGCCTTGACCCAGGTCGAACCCGGCGAGGTGCGCTGGACGGTGTCCCGCGACCTGATCGAGTACCGGTCCGCGCTCGAGATCGTGAAGAACGCGGGCAAGGTCCGGTTCGAGGACATCGCGCTCGACGTGACCAGGGACGTGTTCGAGCGCTACTCGTGGGTGGCGGACGACTTCTGTTCCCCGGTGGCGGAAACGGAGTGGTCGATGACGTTCGCCCGCGACGAGTGGGAAGCCAGGAGTGAGACCCGCACCCGGGTGTCGTGCACACCGACGGAGTTCGTCATCGACGCCCGGTTCGATGGCTACGAAGGCGAGCGACGGGTCTTTTCCCGCAACTGGCATCGGACGACTCCCCGCGATCAGGTTTGGCGTCGGGTGATCGGGTAACCGGAGGCGGCGATCGGTCCAGCGAGGCTGTACGTCCGCCGGTCGCGAGGTGGACCGGCGGACGTACAGCCTCGGCGGAGCAGGAACGCCGGCACGTCGGTCACCGAAACCAAGCGGCTCAGCGGATGAGCATCTCCACGACATCCTCCGGGGACTTCCGCTCCGAGAACTTGGCCCGTTGCCGATCCGCCCCGTTCCCGTGTTCGAACAACCGGGCGCAGCCGTCGCGGACGAAGTCCAGATCGCCGGTCGTCTCCAGCGCGGCCGCGGCGAAGGCCACGACATCGCCGACAACCTCGTGCGCGGGCATGAGATCGCCGGTGCGCGGATGCGGGCACCGGCCCGAAAGTCCTTCCCGGGAGGCGCGCCAGAGATGGGCGCGCAGTACCTCGTTGGACAAAGACGGGGCAGGCCCGTCGTCGAGGATCGTGGTGACGAGTCCCCGGACCAGGATGCCGAGCAGCACCGCCTCGTCCGGCGTCGCGGCCACATCGGAAAACCGGAACTCGACCGTCGGCTGGCCCTCGGAAAGCCTTACGTCCCAATAAACCATTTGACGGTCGAGGATCGCTCCCGCGCGCAGCCAGGCGTCCACGATGCTCTCGTAGTGGTCCAGCGACGTGAACTCGGGCGGCGGCCCTGCCGACGGCCACCTGGTCCACTGTTGATATCGCCAGCTGCTGTAACCGGTGTCGACGCCGTCGGAGATCGCCGAGTTCGCGGTGAGCGTCAGCAAGGCTGGCAGCCACGGCCGGATTCGCGAGATCAGCCGGACACCCGTTTCCCGGTCCGGGATCGCGATGTGGATGTGGCAGCCGCAGGTGATCGTGGTGCGCGCGGTGGCACCGAAGTGTTCGGCGATCCGCTCGTAGCGAGGATTCGGGGTGATGTGCGGGAAGCCGGTTTCGATCAGCAGCGGACTCCCGCAGGGGAGCAGATGGCAGCCGCGCTGAGCCGCGGCTTCGGTGAGTTCGGCCCGGAGAGCTTTCAGCTGCCCCAACGCTTCATCCCTGGTACGGCAGATCGCGGTCGCGGATTCCACCTGTGACCGGGTCAGTTCGTGTTGCAGTTCGCCTTCAGCCTCTTCGGCGGAATCAACGACCATGTTGCCGCTCTGGGAGAGATGTCCTGCGGGGTCTACGACGAAGAATTCTTCTTCGATGCCGAAAGTGAGGTCGTCATCGTTCACGAACAGGGGTTACCCCGGTTCGGTATCGGCAAACCTGTTTTCTGAAACCGTTTTCGGGTATCACCGGGCGTGGACCGTCTGTTCGACGGTATGACCGCTCCGCTGGACGGCTGAGCTGGATCCGCTAAGACCGCACCACCGCGACCGGGCAATGCGCGTGGTGGAGCGCGTCGTCACTGACCGAGCCCAGCAGCAGGCGGCGAAGGCTGCCATGGTCACTTCGGCCCAGCACCAGCAATGCGGCTTCGCTGGACTGCACGGTCAGCGCCTGAGAAGTCGGCCCGACGCCGTGCACGATCTCGACGGGCACGTCGGGATAACGCTCCCGCCATGGCTTCAGTTGCCGGGCGACGAGTTCGTCGACGACCTCCTGGGGGAGCGGCGGTGCCGGATCCAGCACCGGGCCGCCGAGCAGCGGCTCGCTCATCGGCCCCCAAGCGGAAAGCCGTGCGGCATGGACCGCGTGCACGGCCAGGCCATGCCTCGACGCGAAATCGAACGCGAACCCGGCCGCCTGGGCGCTCTGGTCCGTGCAGTCGGTCCCGAAGATCACCGGCCCGTCCTGAGGAGGCTCTTCGCCGCGGACGACAACCACCGGGCGGCCGGCGTGCTGGGTGACCTCCGCTTCGGTCGAGCCGGTCACGGCGCGGGTGAACACCCCGGTGTGGGATTCGCCCAGTACGATCATCGACGCGTCCGTCCCGTCGGCGACCGACGTCAGGACCTCGTCCGGGGTACCGCCTTGTACGACGGTCCGGACGTCGAGATCCGGGTCGGTGCGCTGCAACGTTTCGGCCATGGACTCGAGTTGCCGCCGTGCTGGTTCCGCGTCGTCGGTCGCCTCGGGAACCAGTTCGGTGAGCGGCGCGGCGACAGGGTCGGAACCCGTCGGTGGCAAGCGATCCCTCGTGCAGTACGCGAGCACCAGGCCTCGCCCTCGGGTTTTCGCCTCGGCCGCCGCCCAGCGGACGGCGCGGCCGGACTCCGGGGAGCCGTCGAATCCGGTCACCACGGGACCGGTTCCAGTCTGTGCAGGGGACATCGATCATCACCTCCGACAGGGGAGTGGTACCCGTTCCCCATGATTTTCAAGCGTCTGCTTGGTGACGTGTCACAACGACGCCTGGGGTAAGTCTGGGAAATTCCCCACGCCCGTGTCCGGCCCTCGCCCGCAAGATGTGAGGACGTATTACCGGGCGGTAACAACGACGACGTTGGAGGCTGGGATGGCGCTGGGCAAGCGGGTCAAGGCAGGGCTGGTGGCGCTGGCCGCCGCAGTGGCGGTGACGTCGGCGCCGACACCGGCGCAGGCGGGGCAGCTGGAGTACGTCGCGCTCGGCGATTCCGCCGCCGCGGGGCCGCTGATCCCGAAGCAGGATCCCAACCTGCTGTGCCTGCGTTCGGATCGCGACTACCCGGCGTTCGCCGCGGCGGCGCTCGGCGCGAAGCTCGCCGACGTTTCGTGTTCGGGTGCGGTGACCGCCGATCTCACGAACCGGCGGTTCGGCATCCTCGCGCCGCAACTCGACGCGCTCAAGCCGTCGACGGGGTTGGTGTCGATCACTATGGGCGCCAACGACTCCGGCCTGTTCCAGCAGGCGCTCAGCTGCATCAACCTGCTGCCGGAACCGGCGGGTCACTCGTGCGCGGACCGGCTCACCGCGGGTGGCAAGGATCCCCTCGGCGACTCGATCCAGGCGTGGGCCCCGAAATTCGGCGCCGCGCTCGACGAGATCCGAGCCAGGGCGCCGCGGGCGAAGATCCTCGTGACCGGATACGGCACCTACATCCGGCACAACGGCTGCTATCCCGTGCAGCCGGTCTGGGCGCGGGACGCGAACTACCTGCAGGGCGTGATGAACCTGATCGGCTCCACCGCCCGGAAGCAGGCCGAGGCCCGCGGCGCGACGTTCGTCGACTTCGCCTCGCTCACCGTCGGGCACGACATCTGCGCCGCCCCGCGTGATCGCTATCTCGAAGGCCTGATCCCCGCGCACGCCGCGGCCCCGCTGCATCCGAACGCGTCGGGGATGGCGGTGTTCGGCGCCGCGATCGCGAAGGCGGCGCGCTGACCCACTCATCCCCGGCCGGTCGCCGACCGGGCCGCGAGTGCCGCGCTCAGCAAGGCGATGTGTTCGAGCCGGGTGGGGTCCAGCCCGGTGAGGTCGGCGATCCGGCGCAGCCGGTAGTCGACGGTGTTGGGGTGGACGTGGAGGGCGGCGGCGGTCTGCCGCCGCCCGCCACGGTGGAGGAAGGTCTCCAGCGTCTGGAGGAGTTCTTCGTTACCGTCCAACGGTTGCAGCCGGGAGGCCAGCCGGTCGAGGGCCGGGCCGGGGCGAGACAGCTGGTATTCGAGCAAGACGTCGTCGAGCCGGTACAGCCCGGGCGGCCGCCCGGAGCCGGTGGCGACCGCGAGCACGTCCTGTGCCAGCTGCGCCGCGGCGGGAACGCCTGCCGGTCCGGCCGCCGCGACCCCGGCGATGACCTCCGCGCCCGCCGTGCGGGCGACGTCGGCGAGGACCCGCTCCAGCCGTGCCCAATCGCGTGTGGACAGTTCGCCCGCCGGGGTTTCGTGCGGCAGCAAGGCCACGCCGCCCTCGGGGGTGAGCGAGGTCAGGACCGTGCCGCGGATCTGGCGCTCCAGTTCGACCCGCAGCCGCCGGAGTTTGCGGCGTCCGGCGACCAGCGGGTCGACGCCGCTGGCCTCCTCGTCCGGATGCGCCCCGACCGTCGCCGCGAGGACGATGTAGCACGGCGGCAACCGCAGGCCCGCCTGTCCCGCGGCCACATCGGCGGGCTCGCCGTCGAGCAGGGCGGAAAGCACCGCGTGCCGCGCCGACCGCTCGTCGTCGAACATCGTCTGGCGCTCGTCCAGGTACCCCGCGCCGACGGCGGGGGTGACGACTTCGAGGTAACGCAGGGTAAGCGCGTTGACGGCCAGGACGTCCGCGACCTCCTCCGGACGCGCGTCCGGCGTCAGCGACGCCCAGACCACCTGGATGCCGATGTGATACGCGGTGAGCACGATGTCGATCGGGATGCCCTCTTCCGCACGGCGGGCGGCGGACTCGCGGAGGAAGTCGAGTTCCTCCTGCGTCGGCGTCGCTCCGGTGCGCAGGGTGTCGATGAACGAACGCAGGTTCTGTTCGATCACGTGCGTGATGTCGCCACTGAGTTCTTCGGCGGGCAGGTGGCCGTACTCGGGGATCCGGGACACGATCTCGGCGAGGACCGCCTTCGCGAGCGACGGCAGGACTTCGGTCAGCCGCTCCGCCAGCGGGCGGCCGCCGATGCGGAACCCTCGATCCTCGTCACCCGTCACAACCGCCCATCATGACAGCCGGGCGGGTCAGCGGCAGAGCGCGTCCCGTGCCGAGTCGACCGTCGGGTGCACGTTGAACACCGCGTCGAGCCCGAGGAGTGACATCGGGCGCAACAGGGCCCGTTCCTGGGTGACCAGGATGAACGGTACGGCCGTCTCTTCGGCCTTCGCCCTGATCTGGACGAGTGCCGTGAAGCCCGTGGAGTCACAGAAGGTGACCGCGGAGAGGTCCGCGATCAACGCCGCGGGAATGAACTGGAGTTCTCCCTCCAGTGTCCGCCGCAGGCTGTCGGAGACGGCGAGATCGATCTCGCCGGACACGGTGACCACCGTGTCGGTGCCGGACGCGGTGACCGAGACGTCGAGAGGAGACACGAATCTCCGGACCGAACGGGGCGGATCAGAGGCGGGGGCGCGATAGTCGGTCAAATTTGACTCCTTGCCGGTACGGGGAGGACCGGCTGCTGCCCTGTTTGGGCATGCCGGACCACGAAGTAGAACGGACCCGGCGGCTGGTGTCTGAACCGCGACGGGTCAACCGTAGCAGCCCCGCGTCCCGACCTGCCGGATGAGCGAGTTCCGGCCCACTGTTGTGACCGACCTCAGGGTGGAATTCACGGACGACACCGCGGCGAAACCGCTCGCGCTTCTGAATCTGCCGTCCGAAGGCCTTCGAGCGGGACGACCTGGACCGCATGGTGCGATCCGGTGCTGCGCGTCTACGCGGATCCGGCGGGGCATCGGTTCTGCGTCTTCGTCGCTTGACGAGGTCGACGATGTAGCGGCCGCGGGTGTTGAGCGGCGCGGCCGGTTGGCTAGCTTCCCGTCATGACCACCGCGCTGATCATCGGTGACCTCCAGCGAGGCATCACGGGCGACTACCCGTTCACCAGGCAGGTCCTGCCGCCCCTCAAGGAACTGCTGCCGCGTGCCCGTGCCGCCGGTGCGCTCGTCGTGTTCGTGCACTTCGCGCTCCGGTGTAACGGGGCCGACCTGCCGCCGGGAAACGCGATGCTCAAGACGTTCCACGAGGCCGGGGACACCTTCCACGAGGGTTCGGCCGGAACCGAGATCGATCTGCCGGTCACCGACGAGGACGTCGTCGTGCTGAAACGCCGTGCCAGCGCGTTCGCCGGCACGGATCTCGACCTGGTGCTCCGTGCCCAGGGCGTCGAAACCGTCGCGATCGCCGGAGTCGCGACCAGTGCGATGGTGGCCGCGACGTCCTACGACGCGGCGGACCGCGGCTACCAGGTGACCGTGCTGCGCGACGGTTGCGCGGACGGTGATCAGGCGATCCACGACTTCTTCGTCGACGCCGTCTTCCCCAGCCGGGGGTTCGAGGTCGTCTCCTGCGCCGACTGGTGCTGAATATCTCCTCGACCAGTGGGCCGCGGGTATGACACCGTCGTCGGCGAGCTGATCATGGGGAGCTGGGATGAAGACGAACCGACTCGGGCGCACCACCGTCGAGGTCACACGGCTGGGGTTCGGCGGCGGGCCGCTCGGTGGGCTGTTCGCGCCGCTGGACGACGAGACCGCGGCGGGGGCGCTGGCCGCGGCCTGGGACGGCGGCGTCCGTTACTACGACACGTCTCCGCATTTCGGCATCGGGCATTCCGAGCGCCGGATCGGTGAATTCCTGCGGCAGCAACCGCGAGAGTCGTTCGTCCTGTCGACGAAGGTCGGCAGGCTGCTGGTACCGCAGGACGTGGACGGGAAGCTGGATCCGGCCGGTTTCCATGTCCCCGCGACGCATTACCGGGTCCGGGACTTCACTCGCGACGGGATCCGGCGCAGTGTCGAGGATTCGCTGGAGCGACTGGGCCTGGACCGGATCGACGTGCTGTACCTGCACGATGCCGAGGAGTTCTTCGACGACGCGTTGCGCGATGGCTACCCCGCCCTGGCGGAGCTGCGGTCGGAAGGCGTCGTCGGCGCGATCGGTGCCGGCATGTACGACACGGCCATGCTGACCACTTTGGTGCAGGAAGCGGATGTCGACGTGGTCATGCAGTCCGGCCGCTACACGCTGCTCGATCACAGCGCGCTCGACACGTTCCTGCCCGCGTGCGCGGAACGCGGCGTCTCGGTGATCGCGGCGTCGATCTTCAACTCCGGGCTGCTCGCCGTGCCACGGCCGAGCGAGGGGGCGCACTTCGATTATGAGGCCGCGACACCGGAAGTTCTGGAGCGGGCCACCAAGATCGCCGACGTATGCGAGTCACACGGCGTGACGCTTCCTCAGGTGGCCATGGCCTTCCCCCTGCGGCACCCGGCTGTCGCCGGGATCGCGGTCGGGATGCGCTCAGCCGAGGAGGCGCGGCGCAACGTGGAGTCCTTCGCCGTCAAGGTACCCGCGCAGGTCTGGACCGATCTGAGCGCTGCGGGCCTGATCCGTTAGGCGGTTTCGTGCAGAAGGCGGACTTCTGTCCGGGCGTACGCGACCCGACCACGCCGGTCTCGACCTCCGGCCCGAGTAGCGCGCGGATCCACGTCCGCTCCTGCCCGGCCGCGTGACGCAGGACGGAGAAGAGGGCGGCCAGCTCGACCACCGTGTTAGCGGCGGATGAGGCCCAAGTCGGTCGCGGCGGCGACGGCCGCGGTGCGTGAGTCGACGGCGAGTTTGGTGTAGACGCGGGCCAGGTGGGATTCTACCGTGCCTTCGGTGAGGTGGAGCCGGGCGGCGATGGCCCGGTTGGAGAGGCCGTCGGCGACCAGCGCGAGGACTTCGATCTCGCGCCGGGTCGGGGCGGTGTCGGGGGCGCCCATCCGGTTCATGAGCCGGTCGGCGACGGTGGGGGCCAGCTCGTGCGCCCGGCGGCGGCGGGCGCGCACCGCGGCGGCCAGGTCTTCCGGCAGGGCGTCTTCGAGGAGGTAGCCGGTGGCGCCCGCTTCGATGGCTGGGAGGGTGTCGTAGGTCGTGACGATCAGGACGCGGGGGGCGCCGGGGCGGGCGGTGATCGCGGCGGTGGCTTCGGCGCCGGTCATCCCGGGGCCGAACCGCAGGTCCATCAGCACGACGTCGATGTCGCCCTCGGCGGCACGGACCACGGCGTCTTCGGCGGTCGCGGCCTCCGCGATCACGACGAGGCCGGGTTCGGTCTCCAGCACGGCGCGAAGTCCGGCTCGCACCAGGGGATGGTCGTCCGCCAGGAGAAGGCGGATGGCTGCTTCGGTCACGGGTTCGCCTCGGGCAGGGGCAACCGGGCGGCCAGCGCGGTGCCGTGGGCAGGAGTGGACTCGAGGATGAAAGTGCCGCCCAGAGCCTGGGTACGGCCGCGCATGGCGCCCAGTCCGAAGCCGCCCTTCTCGGGATCCGCGACCGGCAGCCGGTCAAGGTCGAAACCCGTGCCGTCGTCGACGATGTCGAGTGCGATGCGGCCACTGAGGTAGCTCAGGGTGATCTCGGCGGTGGCGGCGTCGGCGTGGCGGACGGTGTTCGCGAGGGCGGCCTGGGCGATGCGGAGCAAGGCGACCTCATAAGCGGTCGGCAGCGGCACAGGATCGCCGGAAAAGGTGGAAACGCGAGGCGATCGGGTGGCGGGTGCTGGTGGTGGCGCACAGGCGTTCCAGCGCACCGGCCAGGGTGGTGCCGTCCAGGGCGGGAGGGGTGAGGGCGGCGACGAAACGGCGGGCTTCGGCGAGGTTGTCCGCCGCGGCCTGGCGGGCTTGGGTGACATAACCGGTCCGCGGTGCCGGGGGCGCGTTCGGCGGCGCGCAACAAACAGCTGGATGCTGGAGCGGTGTGCTGGGCCTCGGCGAGGTCGGCGCGGGTGGCGGTGAGTTCCCCGATCAGCCGTCTCCGTTGCTGGCTCTCCTGGTAGAGGGCCTGATATCCCCACACGACGGCGACGGCCGCACCGAGCGCGGGTCCGATCACGGCGGCGGGGTTGAAGACACCTTGGTGCGCGGCGAAGGCGATGATCGCGGTCAGCGTGGTGGCGATCACCGCCGCCGCGCCCCTCCGGCGCGAGAGCAGATGGAGCTGGAGGAAGTACAGCGGGACGACCCAGACCCCGTCCGCGGTCAGCACCACCAGAGCCAGCCAAACCGCGCACACGGCGGCCAGCACCAGCGGCGACCTGATGGGAGGTACGGACGCGGGGGAGGAGCGGGCCCTGATGAACGGCCCCACCATCCTCCTGATCGACGAACCCGCCAGCGCCCTCGACCACGACCGCGGTGCCGCGGTCGTGGACCTCATCACCCGGCTCACCCATCAGCAGGCCACCGCCACCATCCTGGTCACCCACGACCGCACCCACCTCACCGCCGCCGACCAGATCGCCGAAGTCCACGATGGACGTCTCCACCTGCCGGCCGCGGCCGCTGAACAGAAAGGTCCACTGCGATGAGCGGACGATTGATCCATACCGGGCAGGTCGTGGTGGACCTCGTGATGCGGGTGCCGAGCCTGCCCGTGCCGGGCGGGGACGTGATGGCGTCCACAGTGGACTTCGTGCCGGGTGGGGGCTTCAATGTGATGGCCGCTGCCGCCAGAGCGGGCGCCCCTGTGCTCTATGCCGGGACGCACGGTACTGCGAACTTCGCCGACCTCGCCCGGTCGGCGATGGCCGCCGAGGGTATCGTCCTCGCGCACGAACCGATGGGCGAAGGTGACACCGGGATCGTCGTCGCACTCGTGGAGAACGACGGTGAACGCAGCTTCATCACCGGCGCCGGTGCCGAAGGGCGCCTGCCGCGAGGCCTGCTCGACGACATCGTCCTCACCGGCCAGGACGTCGTCTACCTCACCGGATACAGCCTGCTGCACGCATCGAACGCGGAAGCCCTTTTGGACTGGTTGCCCCGGACCGGCGACGAGATCGTCCTGTTCGATCCGGGCCCACTCGCCGGTGACGTTCCCGACCAGGTGCTCGCGGCCGTCCTGTCGCATGTGGACATTCTCAGCTGTAACGTCACGGAGGCGGAAACCCTCGACTTGACAAGCGGCCGAGTGGAGACGCTCGTCGTCCGGGATGGTCCCGCCGGATGCCAGGTGCTCTTCGGAGAGCGTGTCGTGGCCGTGCCTGGATTCGCGGTGGCCGCCGTGGACACCAACGGCGCGGGGGACGCGCACTGCGGCGTCCTCGCTGCCGAACTGCTCGCCGGGACGGATCTGCTCGAGGCCGCTCGCCGGGCGAACGCCGCCGCGGCGATCGCCGTCACCAGGCGGGGACCCGCCACCGCACCCACCCGGGCCGAATTGGACGCTTTCCTCGGTGTCGCCCGGTAGGAGCGGGTCGAGCTGTGGCCAAATCGGATACTGGGCGACGTGCCAGTGGATGTGCTGACGGACGTGCTGCGGGGAGAACGGCGGGACTCGCGCGCCGCGGCAACTGCATGTGCACATCCATCGGTTGCGTACGGGGCTCGGAGAGCCGGACAGGCTTTCTTTCGGGGCGGGTTACCGGCTCCGGGCGCGGGCGGAGGAGGTCGACGCGAAACGGTCGAGACCTCGTCGAGGCGGGGGCGGCGGAGCCGGATCCACAGCGCGCGATCGGGTCACTGCGGGCGGCGCTGGCGTTGTGGCGCGGTGACTCGTTCGAGGGCGTCGAGGTCCCGGTGCTCACCGAGCGGGCTCAGCGGCTTACCGAACCTGAAATTGTGAAAGACGCGTGGTGTCGAGGCGGTGAACCTTCTCGCGGCGTCGACGGCGTGAGTTCGCGCCGCGATATCGATATTCACCGAAAATGATCAACGCGGGTGTCGTCGACTCCGCCGGTTTCGGCCCTGGTCGAGAGAGTACCGCGTTGTGCGGTAAAATTACCCGCCTGGGCGATGACTATCAGCTCAACCTGTGTTTCTGGCTCATGGGGTTCCGCGAACAACCCGCGTAGTGGATGAGCAGGACGCTGCGGCCGTGGCACCGGGGCTCGGTCCGCGCCGCACAGTCGCCGGATTCTCGAACTCGGAATATGGGAGATTCACCACGTGAGCAGTGTGGAACTGACCGGCCCGCCGCCGGTGGCGGAGCCGGACCGCGGCGGGGCCAGACCATCAGGTGACGGCATGGCCCCCTCACGCCGGGGTTTCCCGCCGTTTCTCGGCGCCATCGCCTCGGTCCTCGCCGGCACGGTGCTGATCGCCGTCCACGCGAGCTTCTACGGCAACTGGATGATCGACGACGCGGCCATCACGTTCGCCTATTCCCGTAACCTCGCCGATGGTTTCGGACCGGTGCTGCAGCCTGGAGTGGAGCCCGTCGAGGGCTTCTCGAACCCGGTGTGGATGGTGCTGCTGGCGCTCGGGAAACTGGTCGGCCTGTTCGACAACGGGACGATCTTCGGCGTCCCCGACTACATCCTGTTCCCCAAGGGTTTGGCGCTGCTGTGCTGCGCGGCCATCCTGGTGCTGGTGTACGTCGCCGCGAAGCGCGTGACATCGCGGCCCGCCCTGGTCACCGTGATCGCCGGCGCGGCGCTCGCGGCCAACTCCTCATTCGTCATCTGGTGCTTCTCCGGTCTGGAGAACTCGGTCTACGCCCTCACGGCCACCGCGGTGGCCGTGGTCACCCTGTGCGGTGTGAACTCCGGCACGCTTCTGACCGCGAAGGTCGCTGTTTCGACCGGCGCGCTCGCCGCCCTCGCCGGGCTGAGCCGCCCCGACGGTGTCATCTACGCGGCCGCGTTCCCGATCGTGGTCGCGCTGTTCACCCGCCGCGGCGGCCTTGCCCCCGCCGTCCGGGCGGTACTGCTGTCCGCCGCCGGGTTCGTCGTCCCCTTCGGTGGTTATCTGCTGTTCCGCTGGATCGAGTACGGGCGCCTGCTGCCCAACACCGCGATTGCCAAGGCTCAGCCGCTCCCGGACATCACCGACATCGCCAAGGCCGGGACGGTCCTCCAGTACGCGGGCTGGCTGCTTGTCGCGGTCGCGATCGTCTGTCTCGCCCTGGTGATGCAGAAGCCGTCCAAGCTCCGCGCGGACATGGTCGCGCTCGTGGTCCCGTTCGGCCTGTCGGTGGTCGCCTTCTGCGTCCTCCAGGCCGACTGGATGGGGCAGTTCCGGTTCGCCACCCCGATCTGGGCGCTCGGCACGCTCGGCGGCACGATCGTGATCGTCGAGACCGTGCGCAAGGCGCGGATCCGCGGCCGGGTCCTGCTGGTGGTCACGCTCGTCATCGCGACGGTGTCGTCGGTCAGCGGCTTCTACACTCAGGGCGAGAAGTACCGCGCCACCCCGAAAACGCCGTTCTGCAGTGTCGTCGAGCGTGACGCCAGGGTCACCAACGGCGTGGCGGACCTCTTGAAGCTGCCCGACTCCGCGAAGATCGGCGTGATCGACCTCGGCGGGATGTCACTGGTCAGCAGGCTCCAGGTGATCGACCTCGCCGGTCTCGCCGACCGCGTCATCGCCGACTACCTGAGCACCGCGGATTTCGCGGGTGAGCGTCGGTACGTCTTCGACGAGGTCCGTCCGGAGCTGATCTCGCTCATCGGCTCGTGGGACACCACGCTCGGCTTCGCCCAGGACGAACGGTTCGCGCAGGAGTACGAGGTGCTCTACCGCAGCCCCCGTGATCCGGCCGCGTTCGGTGACGTCGGGGTGTGGGTGCGTAAGGATCTCGTCCGCGACCCCGCACTGCTCGCCGAGGCGCAGAACTACGTGACCACCGAGACCCAGAAGGTCGTCGCGGCCAACTCGGTCGCGCATCTGCGGTCCTGCGGGGATGTCCTCCGCCCTGGTCAGACCCCCACTCCCTGACCAGGATCAGGACACCGAACGGGCGCACTCGCCGAGGCGCCGCAGCAGCGGGTCGCTGGTGCGGCGCCTCGGCCACATTCGTCACGAGGGCGCTCCGGCGTCGGATCTTGATCGGCGGAGGATTGGGCCACTCAACGTCCCCAATCCTTCGTTGCCCGCATCCGGGTGCCGCCGCGATCAGCGGGTAGGTAAAGACGAGCCCAGGACCCGAATCACGAAACGGCGACGGAATCCTGCCCGTGCAGGCGGATCAGCCCACCGGAGTGCCACACAGCGCGGAGTCGATTACCTGGACCCGTGTCGTCGTACCTTCGGCCTGTACAAAGGTGTTGGTCATTAGCGCCGCGTGCCTGCCGTCGTCGGTGGCGAAGGTCGCGGACGAGTGACCGGTCGCGCTGTCACCGACGTGCGCGGTCTACGGCGTGGATTTCAGCCCCGACGGCCGCATCCTGGCCACCGCGGGCAACGACAACACCGCACGGCTGTGGGACGTCAACGATCCCCGTCGCCCCACCGAACTCGCCACCCTCACCGGCCACACCAGCGGTCTCTTCGGCGTGGCCATGCGTGGTCACCGGGACAGGCAGGGCGGGTCGTAGGCGATGCCGGGGAAGTACCGGTTCGTGCCGGGTGGGCGCCATGCGTTCAGGAGTAGCCGACAGTCACGTCACCGGCAGAGGTGGAGGTGTTGATCCGGTGTGGGCTCGCCGCTGAGGTTTCGGTCCTGTTCGCCGCTCTGACGTCGGGGTCGCGACGGACCCGCCACCCGTCCAAGCTATCGCCGGTGACAGCGCGTTCCGCTTCACCGGCCGCGAGGGCGCGTCAAGTGATGGACTCATCGTCGAGTTCGGCGCGTTCCTCACGAACCAGATCGCGGCCGAATTCTCTTGTCCGGAACGGACGGTCAAGAACACCACCTACGGCATGACCGGCCGGTTGCGGTTGCGGAACCGGTCGCACGTGGTGGCATACGCCGTGCGGACGGGAGCGATCTGAGGGCGCGCCCGCATCGAGTGTGGCTTCCGGGCGGGACCCGGAAGCCACACTCGTGTTGTGCGGGCGATGGTCAGCCGGTGACGTCCAGGTGCGCGGGGACCGGGGTGGGCTTGGGGGCCTTGCCGCTGGGCTGCGGCTTGTCACCGCTGGGTTTGGTCGGCGGTTCCGGAGTGGTGCCGGCGGATTTGGCGCAGGTCGCCGACGCGATGTCCAGAGTCTGCGTCCGGCCGAGCAGCTTGGCGGAGACCGCGGTCACGGTGAGCGTGCCGCCGGCGTTCTTGGTCTGCTTGTTCACCACCAATTCGAGCAACGGGGCCAGCGGTACGGTGGTGTTGGGCGGGACCTGGTCGAGCTTGATCGCTTTGCCGCCGACCTTCAGGTTCGCGATCGACACCGACCCCTTGCCGTCTTGGCATTCGGACTTGATCACGTCGGCGCTCAGCCCGGGCAGTGTGGCCGCGGTGGGCAGGGTGGCGAGATCCAGCGAGAGACCGGTGACACCGGACTTGGCGTACCCCGGTTTCACATCGGCGTTCAGTGCCTTCGCGCTGACCAGGGACGGGCCGGATGTCGGCAGCGCCACCGAGGCGAGCGATTCCTTGCCCGCCCCGGAAACCGAAGGTGTACGGGGGATCGTGACCAGACCGGACGCGGCGATGGCGTAGGCGGACTCGGCCGGGGCGGCCACGGCGGGGGTGGCGGTGACGGCCAGGCAGGCCGCGGCCGTGCAGGCGAGCACGCCCGGTGTACGCGGGGACAAGGAAATTACCTCCATGATCGGATTTCAGGTGATGTGCACGACGGTGCCGAGCGGCAGTTCCACGAGGCGGTCCAATGCCTCGCGGGTGACTCGGATGCAGCCGTCGCTGGTGGCTTTGCCGACGAAGCTGTCGTCCGGCCAGGTGTGCATGCCGACCGTGCCGGGCCCGCCGCCGAAGGTCTCGTGCGAATCGGAATGGCTGCTCAGCGGCAGCACGATCGGGCTGTAGGTGTTCACGCTCTCCTTGATCGAGGCGAGGATGAACGCGCGGCCGGTGGGCGTGGGGTGCTCGGGTTTGCCGATGCCGATGGTCCACGAACCGGTCGGCTTGCCGGCTTCGAGGATTTCCAGGCGGAATTCGGCGAGGTCCACGTTGACCTGGAAGTCGTTGTGCGCCGATTCCGCGGTTTCCGGGGTGGCGTGCAGCCAGCCGGTCGCGCCGTTGGGTCGCGCCGGTAGCAGCACCTGTGCCCAGTCGCCCTGCCGGGCGATCACCGGGACCCAGGTCGGTGAGCCGATCTGGGTCTCGGGCAGCCGGGCGATCGGCTCCGCGCCGGGTGCGCGGTAGACCACCGCGTCCGCCTTCGGGTGCAGTACTTCGCCGTTGGCGGGGAGCGTGGGGGAGGGGTCTGCGGGCGCGGAGTCCAGCCGGCCGAAAGTGTTCGCCTCGGGTAGTGCGGCCGGCATCTCGGGCGACGAGGGTGGCGGCGCCACGGGGGCAGCGGCCCCGCCGCCCTCGCCCCCGGTGGTACCGCAGCCGGACAGTGGAAGCATCGCCAGCACCAGTACGAGAAGCGCCTGAACCGGATGTGGGCGTGCGCCACCGCAAGAGGTCTGCAGTTTGGTCATCAGGGCCTGTCCTTGCGCAGAGTGATCCGCAACGGGATACGAATCAGGAACGGTCATCTCTAACAGGTAGGCAGTGCGTTAATCAACGCGCACGGTTGGTGATCAGATCGAATCTGCCAGCGGTTTTGCCGTGTTTTCCCAGGTCGGCCGGGTAGGCGGAGTTCACTCGATCGAGGTGGAAATGCGCTTTCGCTACGCCGGGCCGAAAACACTCTACGTACTTTTCCTACTACCATTCGGAGGACTCGCGGCACAGCGCTCGGCGCGATGACTACTCGGAGTGTTCCCGACTCTCGCTCGCCGGGGCAGCAGGCCCGAGGCGTATCCGGCCTGGAAGTACGCCACGACGTCGGTCAGGATCCGGTTCAGCAGCGCCACCTTCACGGGATCCGCCTTGGCTTGCCGGGTCGCGGCGACGAACGCCGCCCACCACGGCACGAGATCCCCGAGCTTCGACGCCGTGTGGCCGTCCAGTGGGGCCAGAACGGTCGCCACCCCGTTCCCGATGTCGGCGGGGGAAGGAATGTCGGCGGTCACTTCGTCCTCGACCAGTTCGATCAGCAACGGGTTGTCGGCCAGGTCGATCACTTGCGCGGGCTCGTGAGCGACGGTCTGGTCCGGATTGGTGTCGAACAGCGGCGGTACCCGGCTGACGTAGGTGACCCGGTGCAGCAGCCGCCACGCGCCCTGCCCGGTCAGCTGGACGTTGCGCAGCGCCACCGCGTCCGGGTCGCTGCTGGAAGTCAGCCATTCCTTGTCGATCACTTGGTTGTGGAACGTGTCGCCGTTGTCCGCCGAAGGCGGCAGGTAGATCGACATGAACCGGTAGGCGTCGACTTTGCCGGGGCAGTATTCCGGGGTGTAGCCGGTGTCCGCGTGGTAGCCCTGCAGCATCGGGTCGCCAGGGCAGGTCACCGCCAGTGAGAACCCGCGCGACTCGTTCTCCGACTTGCCGACCTGAACTTTGACATGGCCACCGAACAACGCGTCGATAGCGCCGTACAGACCGTACTGCGCGGTGAAGGTGATCTCGCCGGTGAGGCCGGTCAGATGCGTGTAGTCGCTGAATCCCGTGTAGACCCGTTCGTGGACAGCGGAGAACTGCTCGGTTTCGGTGTGCAGGCCGCCGGATGCCGTCCAGACGTACCGGTTGGCGATTCCGCGCGTCGGGACGCCCCGGCCGAAGTCATGGAACTGCTTGTCGTTGATCTCGTCCAGATCGGCGCTGCCTCTTTCGCCGAGGCTCGCCGCGTCGAACTGGATGAACATGCTCCGCATGGCCGCGTCGGACTTCGCTGTTTTCGCGGCCAGCCGGTAGGCCTCGTCCGGCTTGAAGTAGCTGCCTCTGGCGACGTCGGCCCGCGGGAAGTCGGGGTCGTTGACCAGCCCGACCTTCCCGTCCAGTGTCCCGTTCTTCACGTAACGCGGGTCGATCTGGAAGGTGAGGATGTTGCGGTCCGGCGGGATCTCCAGGTCGGGTAGCACCACCTTGCCGACCATCGCCCCGGTGGAGTGCAGCCGCATCGCGTACAGGTCGGCCGTCATCGACTCGACGAGCGCGTATCCGAGGTTCAACGGCTGGTAGCGACGGCCGACCACCGGGTTGAGGTAGTCCGACCGATCGGTCCGCGCCGGCTCCCACATCCCCCTCAGTCCCAAGGTGTCCGTCGTGACGCGGGTCCACGCCGAAAGGTAGGTTTCGTCCCGCTGGCGGGCGATTTCCAGGTTCGACTTGTGCCGGGCGCCGATCTTCCCGGTACCGGCGGTGAGCAGATGTGTCCACGCCAGTACGGACGCGCTGTCCGCCCATTTCGCGGCGACACCGGCTTTCGTGTCGATTTCCATCTTCAGCGCGGTCTTGTAGTCCGACGAGGTGAACTTGATCGACGTGCTCTCCTCGGACCGCAGGGTGACCGAGGAGGCGTCCTGATAGGAGTTGTAGCCGAACGGGCTGTCGTAGAGCGGGCGGGACAGGTTCTCGCTGGGCACCGGTGGCGCGCCCTCGATGTAGCCGATCAGCGTGGGCAGGGTCTGTACCTGGCCCAGATACACCAGGTCCGTCTCGCCCATGCCGTAGCCGGTGGACAACGTGAGGGCGGTGTCGTCGAAGAAGTAGGCACGCCGCATCACCGCGTAGGGAGTGCCGTCCCCATGGGTCTCCAGCTCTGGGTACTCGACCACGGCGGCTCGGCCCGAGAGTGGACGCTGGAACCGGGTCCGCGGGCCTTGGTAGACGTTGGTGAGCTGAGGTCCTTCGTTCGCGACCGGTGCGGTGGAGGCGACATAACCGGGTGAGCCGACGGGACGCCCGTTCGCGCCCCGGCCGGTGAGGTCCGCGCTGGTCTTGTCCAGGGGCCAGTAGGCGACCAGGTCCGCCTCATCGCCCTTCAGCTTTCGGTACAGGGTCGACGTGATTTGGGATCGGGTGCGTGCGGAGCGCCAGATCCGTACCTCGGCCAGCGATCCGTCGAGGTGGTCCTGGAACTCTTCCCCATTCTGTTCGTAGGCACCGATGGTGCACTGGTCGTACCCGAGATACCCGGTGACTTCGTCGGCGGGCGCGGGTATCACCGACCCGATCGGCTGACCGTCGTGGTAACACCGATACCGGCCGACGTTCTGGAGCGTGCCCCACAGGTCCGTGTCGGTGAGCAGGAAGTCGTTGTCGTTCACCGAATCCTCGGCGACATTGCCGGAACCTTCGCTGAACCACCACGCCGAAACCACGCCCTGATCGGCGTCGGCGGCTTGGTTCCGTCGCATCACCGACCGAACCTGGTCCGCCGACAAGCCGGCCGACCAGAATCGCAGCCCGCTCAAAGCACCCGTGAAGCGCGCTTGCGCTTCCAAGGCCACCCGGCCGTCCTTCGACGGCGGATTGCCGATGCCGAGCGTCAGTGGAGCCGAGGAATCGACGGACGTCACTGTTTTCGCACCGCTCAGTGTCGTCTGCGCCTTTCCGTTCTCGAAGCCGTCGACGTAGATCGTGAGCGTGCACCGCAGGCCCGCCTTGACCTGAGCCGAGGTCAGCGTCACCGCGACGTGGACGGCCGGGCCGTTCGAGACGGATGCGCCGCTCCGCACGGTCAGCCGGGTCCGGTCACCACTCGCCGGGTCGACGAGCCCGACCGTGCAGAACGGATTGTCGTCGGAATCCAGTGCGAGCCGGAACGACTGGTCCTTTCCGGAATCTCCCCACTGCGAAAGGATTGTCTGCCGCAGACCGGTGGAGTCGATCGCTTGCACCCAGCAGTCGATGCTGAACTGGCCGTCGAACGTGAGGTCGCCGGGCTCGGGGCAGACGCCGTAAGCCGGTGGACCCGAGGTGGCGTCCGCGAGGTTCAGTTTCAGGGCACCGGCCGCCTGATAGCTCACGGCCACGTGATTCCACTCGCCAGGGCGCAGGCGCGCGCGGGCACGGACAGGCGCCGTGTCACCGACGCCCGTGACGATGCCGATGAACGGGTCGTCATCGCTCGAGCCGACCGCTTGGGATTTGGTGAGTTTCAGTCGCGCGTCGAGCGCGGCCCCGGTCGCGGTGGCGTGGTTGGCGAAAACCGATTCGGCGGTGGTGTGCCCCTCGGCCAAGGACCAGGCGCCGTCCAACCCTGGTTCATTTCCGGTCAGCGCGGCGTCGCACGTGTACCGCAGTTCCGCGGCCGTTCTGGCGAAAGACCAGAGACGCACGTCCGACAGCGCGCCGAACATGCTGACGTGCGGGCCGATCGACGCGCCGATCGCCAGCGACGGCGAGGTCGACTTCGACGGTGGCTGCAGCTTGACGTCACGCACGGTGTTGGCCGGCACGGCGTCGACGTAGATCGTCAGCGTCCAGGTTCCGTTGAGCCAGGAGCCCGTCGCCGCGACATGCGTCCATACATCGGAAGGGAGGGGAGTCCCGGCCGTGAGGTACTCCGACTTCGGCTCGTGGCTTTGCGGCCGGTAGCCCAGTGACAGATGGCGCCCGAAGTCGAGACCGAGGTTGACCAGCGGCTTGGTTTTGCTCTTCGCGTCACAGACCTGCAGGATGCTGCCGAGCCGGTTCGCCTTGGGGCACGGCTTCTGGTCCGGCTTGATCCACGCCTCCCAGGTGAAGCCGGTGGGCCCTGGCGTGAAAACCGGGTTCGACGGCACCGCGAGACAGGAGCTTCTGGCGTTGCTCTTCTGCTCGAAGGCACCGAATCGAAGCGTGGGCAGGCCGGCGACGCCGAGATAGTAGGACGGCGTGAGTTCGCCCAGCCCCTTCGCCGGGCCGTTGTCGTAGGTGATCACCACCGCCGGGTCGCTTCCCTCCGGTCGGATCCAGGATTCCACGGTCCAGGCCGGTCGTGGCGACAGCTGAGTGCTGGTGAGCGCGACGCTCATCGCCTGACGGCCGTTCAGCGCGAGCGCCTTCGCCTGGTGTGCGGCCAGCCACTTGCCGTTGTCGCCGGTCACCGTCCGGGTGCTCGTGCCGTCCACCGCCCGCGGGGCCCGGCCGAACAGCGGGCTTTTCGGTGGGAGCGCGGTCATGGCGATCATCGCCCGGCCGACGGTGTCATCCGGTGGTGTCGGGGTCAGCGAACGTCTTTGCCAGCTTGCCGCGTCGACCTGCCCGGCGGCGAGATCGCCAACATCGACCGGTTCGAGCACATCGAACAGCATCGAGCCGCCGCGCAGATTCAGCGCAGTAACGAAGGTCTGGTCGGCGACCGGCCCGGGTTTCGGGTCCGCGGAGATGTGGGTGAACACCGCGTCGGCCGCACTCCAAGCACGTAACCGAGCGACGAAACCCGCCTGGTCACGCGGAACGTTCTCGAGTTTCACGGCGGAGTGACCGCCGACAGCCAGCGAGACCGAGCAATGTGCCGGACCGCCGTCCGCCGGTGAGATCGTCAGCGACAGGTTCTCGGTCGTCTTGCCGAAGAGCAGGATGCTGCCACCGCTGGTGCTCAACGCGTAGACGGGGGTGTCTGCCGCGTCTTGTTGATAGGAGTAGGTCGCCGGGTCCGCGTCACCACCCAGAACCGGTGCCGCGTTGGCGGTGTTGACCGGTACCGCTCGCCAGGTCTGCACCGCGGTGGCACCGGTGTCCGAGGCGTAGCGCACGGTCAGCTCCACGGTCCCGTTCCCCGCCGCGGTGACTTCGACCCGGGAAAGCGGCATGTCGGGGCGGTGGGAGACCAGCACGAGCCTGCCCGCCGAGGCCAAGGGCAACCTTGCCGACGGCTGATGGCCGAGGAAGTCGTAGAACGGCCGTGCTCCCGACAGGACCGCTTTGTCCGCGGGGTCGTCGGAGAACGCCCCGTTGAGGATCGTGACCATGGTCCGTACGTCTCGCGGGACCCCGCCCCAGTTCTCGCGCGGCAGGCCGGCGGCGGTGCCGTAGTCGATCGTCACGTCGCAGAGATCCGCCGCGGTGACGCCGTCACGGACGCAGGGCGCGACGGTCGCCACCACATTGTCGAAGGTGCTGCCACTGCGCCGGGCGATCAGCGTGAACGTGCCGGCTTGGTCGTCGTCGGCGTCCCAGGGCAGCGTGACCTGGGTCCTGGTCACCGTGGGGTCGTACTGGGCGACCGCGAAGGCTTCGACGCCGGTCGAAGCGGTGGGCTGGGGGAAGTAGCAGTGCACGAGCCCATCGGCACTGTCGAGGACGGCGGGCGCGGCGGCGGGTCTCGGCGTGCCCAGCAGAACCGCGCTCACCGTGCCGGCACCGGCCGAGCGCACCGCCTTGGCGGGGACGGGATGGTCGCCGGTGGCCGGGGTGAAACCGCCGCTGTTCAGCGCCCCGTCGATCAGCACACAACCGATCCCCGCCGGGAACCCCGGAATGGTTCCGTCCGGCAGCACACCGAAGTCGTAGACGGCCAGTGCTCCCGGCAGGCCGGCCCCGGCGTTGGCGACCGGGACGGTGACGCCCAGCCGGACCGCCCGGCGAAGGCTCGACTCCGCGCCGCTCCTTTCCTGCTCGGCGTACAGACTCGCGCCGACGCCGGCGGTCGGCGTCAACGTGGTGCTCTTTCCCGAGTTCCAGAGCGTGGGGGTGATCGTGAAGGTGCGTGACAGCGCCGGATCGACTTCCACACCGCCCGTGTTGTCCTGCGGATACGAGACGAAGGTGAGGACTTCGCCGGTGACCGCCACGATGTGCCAGCGGCTGATATCGGCATCCGACGTGGGCGCGAGGACGACGTCGAACCGGCCGCCGGTGATACCGGACAGCGCCGACAGCTCGATGGTGGGTTCCTGGAACGGCTCATCGATCATGTTGCGGAAGCCGAGCTCGTCACCGGGGCCGGCGGGCGCGTCGCGTCGCTCACTGCGCCGGTAGCGCACCTCCCACACCCGCTCCATCCGCCAGCCGCCTTGGTTTTGACCGTCACGTGAGCCACTGGATTGCCGCGGCGGAGTCCGCACCAGCGCGAAGCGATCCATGTAGAGGCTGCCGGTGGTGGACTGGCGGAAGCACGAGATGTACCTGCCGTCGGTGACGGCACGAAAAGGCGCGTCCGCGGGCTTCGGAGCGGCGGCGGCCGAGTCGACGGTGATCAGGTCCATACCGGCGATCCGCAACAACGGGCGGTCGTCCGCCGAAACGGTGGTATTACCGGCGAGACACAGTTCGTTCCAGCCGGCCCATTCCTGCGGAACGCCGGGATCCGCCCCGGAGATACGCACGTTGTAGTACAGCGTTTCGAGCGTGGTGGCGGCTTTTCGGGCGAGTACCACCACTGTTCCAGCCAAGGTGAGACCGACGGGATCGGCGAGCATAATTCCGTTGCAGTCGGTCGAGGGCCAGGTCTGTTCCGATGTCGTCATAACCATCCCTCGGTTGAGGTCCACCTCTTGGGGAACGTCGGCGACCTTTCATGTTATTGAGGCCGTCGCACGCGGACACCCCCCTGGAATAGTGAAAGAAGGTGACGCACCGTTTTCCGAAATGGTGGCCATTGGGCCTGTCCGGGGTGATGGCTTTCCGACAGTGTGGTTTTCAAGTTTTCCGTCGGCGGAGGCAGCCGCCCATGTCCACCGGAATTTCCTCAGCACGCGGAGAGTCTTTCTTCTGGCGCATCTTTCACGGTCATGATCGTTCGCCGAGTTCGGACTGGATCTCAGCCGCGGTGAGCGCGAGGGCGGGTTGATACAGGTCGAATCCCGCCACCGGATTCGGTCGTTCTTCGGCAAGGGCCCTGGCGCCGAGGGCGTGGATGGCGGCGATCGCGCTGTCGAGTAACGCGAAGCCGGTGAAGTGGTCGAGGGTGGTCGAGTCGATTCCGATGGTGTCCCAAGGAAGTTGAGTGATCGCGGCCGCGGGCAAGGCATCGCCGTAGGCGCCGGTGAGTGCCAGGGAGCATCCGAGATGAGGAAGTTCCGCGAGCCTGGCCAGCACTGGTGGTGCCGCGACGAGTGAAGCCGCTGGAATGGCCAGCTGAAGCTGCCCTGGCAGCAAACCGGCGGTGGCCGTCGTCGCGGTGAGCGCGTCGAGCAGCGCTTCGTCGTGGACGAGCCTTCCGGGGAGGTCGAGCATCACCTGTGGGGGGTTGCCGATCCCGGCCCAGGTGTAGATGTCGCGGCAGACCAAGTCCAGCATCAGCGGCTGAGCGGCGGCCAGCAGGCCGGTCCGCTCGGCGAGTTCTTCCACGTCGGCGAGTCGATGACGTTCGCCGGTCGGACTGGTCCACGAGGCCACCGGCCGGATCGCGGCCAAAGTGCCGTCAGCGGCGCGGACGGGCTGATAGTGCAGGACCAGGCTGGTGTGGTCGATGGCGTGATCCAGCTCCGCCAGCATGGTGAGCGCTCGATGGTGGTCGGCGTCGTCCGCCGGTTCCGCGTGGATCCATGGTTCACCGGAGCGGTCCGGATCCCGTAGCGCGCGGCGGGTTCGACGCAGCGCGGATTCGAGGGTGTCGCCCTCGCGGACTTCGGCGATACCGATCCGCGGATGCAGGTGCAGCCGGTGCCCACCGACCCGCACCGGCTCACGCATCCAGTCGGCGAGTTGCTTGACCAGCCGGGTGACCAGGGACCAGTCGCCGAGCCGGGACAGCAGCACGAGAACGTCTCCGTCGCCGTGGCTGTGCCCGGCCAAGAGCTGAGGGTGATCGGGGTCGGCGACGGCGACGATCTGGGCGTGGATCTGGGAGAGCAGCCGGTCGCGCATGCCCTGGGTGAGCACGTGGTCCAGGTCCCGCCAGGCACCGACCCGGACGGTGAGCAAGGCCGTGCCGCCGCGTTCCCGGCGGTCAAGGAGTTCGCCCGCCTGGTCGGCGAACGCCTGCGCGGTCAGCAGCCCGGTCGCGGGGTCGAGGTCGTCACTGTGTCGTAGCGCCCGCACGAGGGTGACGTCGTGGAGCAGGACGCTGAGACCGCGCTGGGCGTCGTCGGCGTGCCCGAGTACCGCGGAGATCCACCGTGGTGGCCCGTAGTGGTCACCGACGAGCTGGAACTCGGTCCGGGTCACCGCCGAATGCGGCGCGGTGGCCATCTGTTCGACGGCACCCCGCAGGGCGGCGATGTCCGCGTCGCGGTCGGCCAGGTCGGCCAGCGGTCGTTCGCGCAGTTGCGCCCCGGTGCAGCCGAGCAACGCCTGCGCCGCGGTGTTCGCCTCCAGGATCCGGCTGCGAGGGTCGAGGGTGAGCACCGCGGTGCCCGCTTCGGTGACTCGGACGTGGAACTCCCGCGCGCCCGCGACCTCGAGGTAGTCGGCGTGAGCTCGGGCCAGGCTGACGCTCAACAGCGTCTGGTCTTCCCGGACCCTGTCGCGGAGGCCGGTGGCGAAGCCTCCCGCGAACTCGCCGACGACCTGGGCCTTGATCCGGCGAGGAGCGTGCGGGGTGAACTCGGTGGCCAAGTCCGACAGGAGACTGACGCAGGTCCCGAGCGCGTCGGCGGAGAGTTTGTGGGTGTAGGACAGCGCGCGCCCCACCTGGTGCGGACTCAGGATCGGAAGCTCCGGTTTGATCAATTCGGTGATCCGGTCGACCCTGGCGCCGAGATGCTGGAGCAAGCTGGCGGTCCAGCGCCCGAAATTCTGATCGGCGAACCGCGGGTGCGTCGTCAAGAACGCCTTGTCGGCCATCGCCTGGCGCCAGCGGCGGCCGAATTCGACCGCGTCGTCCGCGGTCAGGCGCAGGCCGGGTGTGACGGGATCGTCGATCGCGGTCACCTCGGCGGCGGTCAGGGTGCGCCACTCCTCGTCCACTTCGGTGTGCACCGGCTTGGCGGCGGCGGCGGAGATGAGGCCGAGGACGCGGTCGAGGCGTTCGTCACCGGAGCCTTCGCGGTGAGCGGGGGCTGCTGACGCCGGGCTGGTTTCGGATGCGGGATCAGTCATCACAGGTTCCCTTCGCGGTCGTGGCGAGCGGTATCGAGGTCGGCGCTGACTTTCTGGCGAGCACGAGTGATCCAGTCCTCGACGGTTCGGGGCGCGCGATTCACCCGGCGGGCGATCTCTTCGATCTCGTAGCCGAACATCCGCAGTGACAACACATAACGAAGGTGTTGGGGCAGTGCGGCGATCGCCCGGTACACCAGGACGACGGCGTGTTCGTCGTCGCCCGCCCAGGCCAGGCGCAACGTCGCGAGCCGAGGATCGTCGAGGCTGCCGCCTTGACGCCGCGCGGCGCGAACGGCGTCGATGGCCCGCTTCTTCGCCACATCGGTCAGCCAGGCACGCCTGCTCTTCTTCAGGTGGTGCCAGTGCTGGGTCAGTTCCTGAAGTGCTTGTCCGACCACGTTTTCGTGATCGATCCCCGGGAATTTGATACGCAGCGACGCTGAAAGCCGAGGTTCGTACTCGGTCATGATCTCGGTGAGCTCATTGAGGTCCTGCGCGCTCCAGGGCGGCGGATGCGGGTGCGATTCGCTCACGCCCGTCCCCGACGGCCTCGGCGGCCCGTCCCGACCTCACCAACGGCGCTCGTGGTCACCAGCAGCGCTCCGGACGCGGTGATCTCCAGCCGCACCGCCCGTGCACTCAACAACAGGGGCGCGCATTCGCGCAGGACCGGCACCGCGGACCGGCGGATCAGCCAGCCGCGGAGCGCGCCCACCAAGGCCGACCCGGCACGCATGAGACGCCTGTGGTGCGCGCTCAGAACCCACGGCACCGCGGCCAGCACGAAGAGAACCAACGAAACATTCGGGGACATGAGGAGAAAAACCCTCCATCGACATCGAACACGGTCACACGACCGCGACTCTGTTGCGTCGCGGCTACCTCTATCTCGACCGAGTGGCCCATATCCCCGTGAACTGCCACACCAAAGAGAACGGGTCACCCGAATACGCCGCGAAATGACCACGAAACGTCGAGGTCGGACCGGTCCTTCTGACTCTTACGGGTGAATTTCGCGGGTACGCCTGCGTGGGTGCAAGTCCGCCCAAGCGGCAGATGCACGATGCAACCTGCCGTTGATAGCGTCCGGGGGTATCCGGCGCGAAGGGGATCCACCGTGGGCACGCCAACCGAAAGCAACCCCGACCGACCCGACATCCGCATCGTCGACATCGAGAAGCCCAGCGTCGCCCGCGCCTACGATTGGTACCTCGGAGGGTCCTGCAACACGGCCGTCGATCGCGCGTTCGCCGAGCGCGCCGCTCAACTCATCCCAGCCCAGACCATGGCGCTGGACAATCGGAACTTCCTGCGCCGGGTCGTCACTTATCTCATCGATCACGGTGTCCGTCAGTTCATGGACATCGGTTCCGGCATTCCCACTGTCGGCAACGTTCACGAAGTCGCCGCCGCGCTCGCCGACGACGTCCGAGTCGTCTACGTCGACAACGATCCCGTTGCCGTCGCTCAAAGCCGACTGCTTATCGGCGATGACCCCAAGACGACCGTGATCAACGCGGACATCCGTGACCCGGCCGCGATTCTCGACCACTCGGATGTCCGCGCCCTTCTCGACTTCGATCAGCCGATCGGACTTCTGATGATCGCCGTCTGGCACTTCGTCACCGACCAGGACCGGCCGTCCGAACTCGTCGCCACTTATCACGACGCGCTTTCCGCTGGCAGCTACGTCGGCCTTTCGCACCTGTCCGAAGAGCACGCCACCCCTGACCTGCGCGAGCGTATCCGCGAATGCGTCGGCACCTACACCACGAGTGCGAGCCCACTCGTGCCCCGCGATCATGCGGTGCTCGCCGGCTGGCTCCCCGGGCTTGACCTCATCGCGCCAGGCATCGTCCCCGTCAACGGCTGGCACCCCGATCTGCCCGGCCCAGACGGGCCGGAAAACCGGCTCATCATCGGCGGTCTCGCGAGAAAGAACGTCCGGAGATCAGCTCGTGAGCGACCATGATTCGACCCGCCGCGGCGTAGTCGCCGTTGCCACCTGCCCGGACATGCCTGCGATCAACCACCTTCACCATCACCCGTCAGAACCGGTCACCGACGGGGGACGTGACTGGTGTCGGGGCGGCGAGCCGGTCCGGACGGAAAGACGTCCGGATTCCTCTGCGCCGAGTCGGCTGTAGCGGCGTCCGGCGAGGGTGCGCCGGTCAGGCCGAACGGGTCCTGCCGCGCGGTCGGGTCGGTCATCCCGGCTCGCTCTTTCGGGCGATCGTTGACCGTGGTCACCCCGCGTTGACCTGCGGATCTCCGATGGCTGGCTTACCCGATGTCGTGACAGGAGCAAATCTATGATCACTGGGGTAGACATTCAGCCGCAGGTGTGTGTATTGTTCTGCTCATACCGAGAAAGACAACGTCAAGCAGGCGCGGGAGATGACGAACTGCCCGCGAGGTGAGACAAGACGGTCAGGCAGGACGAAGCCGATCTGTGAACAGGTTTCGACTGGTGGCCGGTGCTGTACCGGGATCGAGAAGTGAAGACGTAGTGGCAAGGCCGATCCCGGCGAAGGAAGTGCAGTTCGAACAAGGCAGTTGCGGTAACGCAGTAGGTAGTTGCTAATTGGTCAGTGCAGGACCGGTCAGGTGGCCGGGGCCGATCTCGGACAGGGTCCCGGGCAGTGATCAGCGGTGTGACGCGTGCTGGGACCGATCAGTGAAGGGGTTCCAGCCGGTGACGCCGGCAGTAGTCGCAGTACAGCAAGTGATACACGGCAAGAAGAAATACAGGATAGAAGGGAAAGGGCACATCATTGGATCGCCCGCCGCGGCTGTGCGTTAGTGCCGCGCGGGTACCGCAGTCCCATCGGATTGGAAGGTGGTTCTCGGTTACGACTCAGCGATCTCCACGTCGTCCGCCTCTCGGACGGACGCCGCGGATACAGGAACCCGGCCTCACGGCCGGTTGACAATGGTGAAACCCGAACCCTGGGACCCCGGGTGCCGATCTGGCATCCGGGGTTCCTTGTGATGTGGAGGTGGAATGATTCCTGACCAACGCGAGACCCCCGCTCCTGATCCGGGCGGGGCCGACAAGTTCGATGACGACCATTACCCCGCTTATACGATGGGCCGGGCCGCGGAAATGCTGGGCGCTACCCAGAACTTCCTGCGCAGCCTCGACGAAGCCGGACTGATCGCGCCACAGCGCTCGACAGGCGGACACCGCCGCTACTCCCGCCACCAGCTGCGCCTCGCCGCGCGCGTCCGGGATTTGGTCGACCAAGGCACAGCCGTCGACGCCGCCTGCCGCATCATCTCCCTCGAAGACCAACTCCACGAATCCCAACGCCAGAACACCCGCCTCCACGCCACTGAATAACCGACCGGACCAGGTGCGCCGCCGAGATCCCGCAGCACACCTCATTTCCGGCGGGCTGATGTCCCCAACGCCGCGTTCAGACAGCCACGCGTAACCACCGCCTGCCCGCGGTCCCACCACTCATCCCGCCGCCCTCCGAACGGAGTAGGCAATCACACTGACCGATGGTGGTTGTCCGACCGCAGTCTGATTCGGTGTGCTACCTCAGACGGTTGTCTCCGTCACTCGATCGTGGAAGTTTCCTCCTTTGACCCATGGGGACCTAGGGAGGAAATCCATGCAGCAGATGGTGCGTGTCCTCGGGACCGCGCTCGCGAGTTCTGCGTTGGTACTGAGTGGAAGTTCTGTCGCGACCGCGACTCCGGAAGGGCAGCCGGAGTACGCGGTCGCGCCGATCGAATGGAAGCCGTGCGCGGAGGCGCCGGACGTCGAATGCGGCACCCTCACGCTGCCGATCGACTACACCAAGCCGAACGGGGAGAAGTTCGGCCTGGCCGTGGCTCGTCGTAAGGCCACCGATCCATCGAAGCGGATCGGCGCGATGGTGATCAACCCTGGCGGCCCTGGCGGTTCGGGCGTCGACTTCGCGGTATCGGCCAACCGTTACTTCAGCAAGGAGATTTCGGAGAAGTTCGACGTCGTGGGCTTCGACCCGCGTGGCGTCGCGCGCAGCCGGCCGATCAAGTGTTCGGCCGACCTGATCCGCGAGCAGCCGTCGAGCTACCCGAAGAACGTGGCCGAATACGACCAGCTGGTCGCGTTCAACAAGGAGTTGCGTGAGGACTGCCGCAAGCAGTCCGGTCCGATCTTCGACCACGCGTCGACCGCCGACGTGGCGCACGACATCGACTCGATCCGCCGGGCCCTCGGCGAGAGGAAGATCAACTACTACGGCATCTCGTACGGCACGATCATGGGTCAGCACTACGCGGAGCGGTACGGTAAGAACATCCGCGCCATGATCATCGACTCCAACATGGATCACAGCCTTGGCACGAAGCAGTTCGTCGCGTCGGAAGCGCGTGGTGCGGAGGACTCGTTCCAGGAGTGGATGAAGTGGAACGACCGCACCCCGTCGTCGCCGTTCCACGGCCAGGATTTCCGCAAGATCTGGAAGGACCTGCTGGCGAAGGCGGAGCGAGGTGAGGTGCTCGCGCCGTGGGACCCGAACGTCAAGTTGACGCCGGAGGACCTCGGACAAGGGGTGGTCGGCATGGCCTACGGGCCTGGCTGGCAGTCGTACGCCGAGCAGATCAAGAAGATCGTGGACGGCCTACCGGTGCCGGCGTCGGCGTTCGCGGCGGGGGAGACGGTGCCCAACCCGTTCCCTGGCATCTTCTGCAACGACTACAACCTCCGGATCGGCTCCTATCGCGAGTACAAGTCGCTGGTGAACCTGGAGAACGGCATCGCGCCGAACACCCGCGGCTCGGCGATCGGCCACAGCGCCGTCATGGGGTGTATCGGCTTCCCGAAGGCCACCAACCCGCAGCGGCCACTGAACATCCGCAACGCGCCGAAGATCCTGCTGACCAACGCCAAGCACGACCCGGCGACGGTGTACGAATGGGCGGTCAACGCGCACCGGCAGTCCCGTGACACCACCGTCTTCGTCACCTACGAAGGCTGGGGCCACGGCGTTTACGACCGCAGCGAGTGCACCCGCGCGATCAACGACCAGTACCTCGTGTCGCTGAAGCTGCCACCGAACGGCACCACCTGTGCCGCAGTCGAGCCTGCACCTAAGCCGGAGTCGGCTCAGGCCAAGCCGAAGGTGCCTGTCGGCCCGTTCTTTGTTCGGTAGGACGGTAGTGAAGTCGGCCTGTCCCCTCGGTGTACACGCCGAGGGGACAGGCCGTGCCGGAAGACACTGGCTCGACGGTGAGCGTCTACATGTCCCCAGCGCTCGTGATCAGTCCGGGTAGTCCACGCTCATCCCTCGCAGACCCGTGGTGTCCTGGGGGCAGTTCACCTTCGATTCCTCGTTCTTGTTGGCCCATGCGCCGAAATACCACCGGTAGGTGGGTTGGGTGTAAGTGCGGCACTCCGCCGCGGCTCGGTGTGCGCGTTGGGTGCACTTCGACGAAACCGCCCAGGAGCCCGTACTCCGCCACACCCTGCAGTCAGGTGGGATGGCCTGGGCCGACGCGGATGCGGCTGGTGCCGTCGTTACCAGCAGCCCCGCGGCGATCGTCATCACCGCCGCCGCGGCTGCTCTTGTCCCGGCTCCTGCGCGCCCTGTTGGTCGACTGGTCCTCATCAAGTCCTCCCTCACGGTAGCGAGTCCGGCCGATCCGAACTCGCCATCGGATTCACGCACTCACCGACGAGGTCGTTGCCGCTCGACAAGCCTCGTCACCCGGATGGAGTCGCGATACTCGGGTCAGTCACGGCGGGAGGTGGCCACGCGTGCGGCAAGGTGGTCGGATCGGTGCGATCCTGGCGGTATGACCGATCGGCCAGGGCCACGACGAGAGCTGGAGCGGATCCGGGAGAGTGCCGGACCGGGCGCGGAGCATTCCCGGACCGCGTTGAGTGCCGGGCCGCTTCGAGAACGGCTGCGGGCCGCGATCCTCGCCTTGGCTTTCAGTCGAGGTACAGGCAGCAGCACCTGTCCTTCCGACGCGGCCAGGGCACTGGCGGATGACTGGCGCCCGCTGCTGCCGGGGGCTCGGGAACTGGCACGGGAACTCGCGCGGGCCGGTGATGTGCGCCTGACCCAGCGTGGCCGGTCGCTCGATCCGGATGGCGAGTGGGAGGGGCCGATCAGGATCCGGCTGACGGGGCACGCGAATGGCTGAGCCGGATCGCACGCCCGACGGGCACTTCGTGGTGATCGACGGCCGGCGCTGGCGAGCCACCGATCCGGAGATCCCGGACGAAGCGGCGGCTCGGTTGCGCAGTCTGCTGATGCGGGCTCGGCGAGACGTTGGCGCGGCCCGCCGTGCTCAGGACTCCGAAGCGGAACAAGACGCCCGGGCGCGGGTGCACACCGCCAAGGTCGCCTTGGGTGAGCGAGGTACTCCATGGTGGGACCAGGATTCCGCGGAGCGGCGGCAACGGTGGCAGCGCGGGCTGGACGACTTGAGCTGAATTCGCTTACCGGCGCGCCTTGGATCGATCGGGTTTCGATGCTCGGGCCCGGGTCACCGGCTGACCCGGATCACGTGTCCTGCCGGCTCTGACCTGGCTCATCGCGGAGCAGCGAGTTCCGCGGTGAGCAACAATCGGCGTCACCGGTAGTGCAAGTCGTACCCGATCAGGATGAACCGGCATTCGTATTCGTTCCACAGGCCGATGGCTTTACCGTTTTCCCGGCGTCGGCGCACTGTACCTTTTTCGGGTAGTAGTCGTAGAACGTCCAGTCCGCGACTGCGGGGGTCGATACCGGCTGCGTGTTCGTAGCCGCGGCCGGATTCGGCATCGCTCCGGCGGTGGCCCAGATGCCGAGTATCGAGAGTGCCGCGAAACCGGCGGCGACCGCCGATCGTGTCATGATGGCATGACCGTTCCTTTCCTGTCTCCGGACGTTGTTGTCAGCTACTTGTTTCTGCAGTAGCTGTACAGAAAGGTGCCACCGGGGGAGGGGTTGTCCTGAGTGATCCAGATGCAGCCGGTGTACACCGGTTTCCAGAGGCCGCCCCAGTTGGTGTTCGCGTGTAACCAGTGCCACTGGCCGTTGGCGGCGACGAGGCTGTAGCCGCTGCCGCCCGCGATCTGTGCTCCGGCGGAGTCGTAGAACGCGGTGACGGCCCAGACGTGCCGGTTATGGCCGCAGTAGGCATGGAAGCCCCCTGTGGAGCCCCAGTTGTCGAAGGTGAACTGCACGTTCGCGACGTGGCAGTCCGCCAGTGCCGTCGCGCGGGTCTGGGCGGCGTCGGCCGGTGTCGTCCCGACGGCAAGACAGCCCGCGAGCAGGGCGATCGCTGTCAATAGCTTGCGCATGGTTTGCTCGACTCCTTTGTTGTTCTTCGGTTTTCGCTGTATGTGGAGCGTCGCACTTCGCGCCGGTGAGGGCGTGGGCGGTTGTTCCGGCACAAGGGCAGTGGTTCCTGCCCTTCTGGTCGCCTGTGCGTCGCCACGCGGCACTGGCGGCGGAGCTGACTTCGGCCTAGAACTGTCCAAATCGTCGCCCCGTGACCAGGGCAGCCGCTGCCGAAGACGCTCGCAGGCGGGGTTGGGAAGCGGCCAGAACCGCCCGCGCCGGAAGCGGTGCTTGACCGGGATGGTTCAAGACTCGCCCGTCTGGGCGGGGTAACCGGCATCGCCGAAGCCGAGGGCGTCGGCGGTGTGGTCGAAACCCGCCTCACGCGGCTCTGCGCCGCCGCCGCGACCGAGTTCCCAAGCCCGTCAAAGGCCGTTCATGTGCATGGCGTGTTCCGGGTACCGCATGCCCTTCGTCGTGCCACACCGAGACAGTCGGCCAGCACCCCACCGCCGGTCGGTGTGAGCGGTGTCCACGCGGTGCCCTCCGGCCTGCCGATCCGGTCGAGGAAGACGGTCAGCCGCGGGAATTCCACCGGAATACGCTGACGGTCAGCGGTCACCACCGCTTCGTAGGTGCTGAGCAGATCCGGCATACGCGAACCCTCGTTGGCGAATCCGCCACTGGCCACCCGGTGCCGCTCGAGCAGGCAGGCGAGTTCGCCGGGCACGGGCTCGCCCAGTTGTTCCCGGACCCGTAACGCTGCAGCCCGGTGCGGAGCGTGGGAGGCGCCCCCGGCACGTGCCGATAGCTCTGCTCGTCACGGCAGCCCAGTACGAATTCCGCGAGCCGCGCGGGATCCAGTACTTCGGAGACCGGAATCCCGAGCAGCCGTAAGGTCTCCACCGCCGCCGCGGTGGAGACCAGATCCGATCCCCGGCCTTCCCAGTAGCCGAAACCGCCGCCCGGGTTCTGCAGATCTTTCAGCCAGTTCGCGATCTCGCGAGGCGCGGCGGGGTCGACGTCCGCCGCGCCGGCGGCGAGAGCCCACAGGGTGCACCGCACTTCGCTGCCACGGGCGGGCATGTACATGATTCCGCCCTCGTTCGGCAGACGGCACCCTGGCAGCCAGGTACGCCACTGGCCTTGCCGCGGGTCGTCGGCCGCCGACAGCAACGCGGTGGCCGCGGTGCTCAGCGCGTCCCCGGCTCGGTCGGGTTCGCGATAGGTGAAGCCACCGGAGGGGCAGGTCATCGCGCGCAGCCTGCGCAGCACCGGACCGGCATGCGGGCCGGTGTCCGCGCCCATCGCCCGCAACGAGCCGATCGCGCAGAACAAGGCCCAGACGTCGGTCTACACGACTCGTTGGCAGACCACGGGTACGGCGAAACCGAACGCGGACTGGCGGGAGGATTTTCGTCCGTTCTATGTGGACGACGAAGTCATGTCCCGCCGGCCGAAGGCGGTGTTCATGCACGACTTGCCGGCGCACCGCGGCGACGAGGTCAAGGGGTCGGTGCTCGACGGGGACCGATCGATCGCCTGGGAACAGGCGCGCATGAAATACGGCAGCGCGGTCGGCATCTTGGAGTGGGTTTACCGCGAATCATAGAATCAGGCCTGCGGACAGTTCGCGGGTGAACAATGTGGGGGAGTTCGTTTGACTATACTTACTATGCTTTCATTCACGGCCGCGGCCGTCGTCATCGTACCGGGGCCGGACCAAGCACTGCTGCTTCAGACGAGTGCCGCCTCCGGGCGCCCCGCGGCGGTGCGCACCGCCGGTGGAGTCGTGCTCGGCATCGCACTGTGGGGTATCGCGTCGATGGTGGGGCTGTCGGCTCTGTTGGTCAACGACAGCGTGGCCTTTCGGGTCGTTTCCGTGGTCGGCGCCGCGTATCTGATCTGGCTCGGGATCATGGCGTTGCGTTCCGCGATATCTGCGGCGTCTGCCGCACCGAAGCACGACGATCGCGGGCGCACGGGTTTCTTCCTGCGCGGACTGCTCGTGAATTGCCTGAACCCGAAGGCTGGTCTGTTCTATCTGGCGATTCTTCCGCAGTTCCTCCCGGCCTCGGCCACGTCGAGCGTGGGTGACGAATTGATGCTTTTCGCCATCTACGTCACGGTGAGCGCCCTGTGGTTGTTCGGGTTCGCGTTCGCGGCCGGAAGTCTCCATCCGATCCTGAATCGACCGCGGGTCAGAAGGTCGTTGGATTCGGTGGTGGGAGTGATCTTGCTGGGTCTCGGAGTCATGGCATTGGTGGGGGTGTGATGGTGAACAGTCAACCGGACAGATCGGCGTGGCGGCAGGAGAAGCTCGTCGAGATCGGTTCCGCGGTAGGGCGAGCCGTCGACGCGGTCGAACGAGCCCGTGGCGTGCTGCGAGTGCCCGGTGATCCGCTCATGGCCGCGGTGGACAGCGCTCTCACGTGTGCCGTTTCCCTGATCGAGCTCCGGGAGCGCGGAACGGAATGTGACATCGACACGTTGCACAGTGCTCTAGGTGCGGCTCGGGCCTTGGTCGGTGAAGTGACCTTCGCCGTTCGTGACAGCTACCCGGATCGGCCCACCGGCGGAGTGAGGGCGGTGTGTTCGCCGCCGAGCACCTCGTCAGCGAGTTCTCAACCGGACGGATCACTGAGAACTTCGCTGCGTTAGCTCGGTGGTTGCTGAGTCGGTGGGTGGCTCAGGAAACCCGGCTGCGCGGCCGTCGGATAGTCGGCGGGTCCAGGGTGCGGCGCGAAGCCGGGTCGCCGAGGTGGACGGCCGGCCTTGACGACCGCGATCGCGACCAGGAGCCAGGAGAGCACCGCGGCAGCGTCGAGCGGGATGCCGACTCCCATGAAGATCCAGCGGATCTCGTCGAAGGAGAGGTCGTTGGACGTGCTCCAGGACGGCACGTTCAACAACACGAACTGCCAGACGATGCCTGCCGCCGTCGTGACGATCATGACCACGAAAGCGCCCACCATCAGGCCGGAGACTCCCTTGGAGCGTCCCTTGATCGAGAAGATCAGGCCAAGCAGGCCCACCACGAGCAACAACACTCGTGGGATGGTCTCGATGGTCGTGAACGCAAGGGGTGACATGCCTGCCCTTTCACAGTTTCCGCCGGAGATCGAGACCCCGGACTACGCGCGGTCGATCCTAGGCGGTGACAACGTCCCGCGTGGTGTGTTCAGCGAGGAATCCGCGTCGACTCAGCCGACTTGAGCTAGCGGAGCGGGAAGTCGGTTCCGTGTTCCTCCCGCGGGCGCGGGCCGTGGATGCGCCGCTCGGTCTCGGGGATGGCGACGTCGTTGATGCTCGCCTCACGGCGGCTCATGAGACCGTGCTCGTCGAACTCCCACAGTTCGTTGCCGTAGCTGCGCCACCACTGTCCGTCCTGGTCGCGCCATTCGTACTGGAACCGGACGGCGATCCGGTTCTCGGTGAACGCCCAGAGGTTCTTGCGCAGCGCGTAATCGAGTTCCCGCTCCCACTTCCCGGTCAGGAACGTGACGATCTCCTCCCGCCCTTGGGCGAACGTGTCCCGGTTCCGCCAGACCGAGTCCGGCGTGTACGCCGACGCCACTCGGCGGGGATCGCCGGTGTTCCAGGCATCCTCGGCCGCTTGGACTTTCCGCAGCGCCGTCTCGCGGGTGAACGGCGGGTAGGGCGGGCGATCTTCGGACATCGTCGACCTCCTCATGTGGAGAACGTGCGTTCTCCATGTCTGGCGCCTACGATAGGGAACGATCGTTCTCAACGTCAAGGAGGTTTCGATGCCGGCCGCCGTCACCGACGAGCAGAACAGCTTGGACCGCGACGCCCTACTCGACGCCGCTGAGAATCTCTTCTACGAGAACGGCATTCAGGCAGTCGGCATGGACCAGGTCCGCGCGACGTCCGGCCTCTCACTGAAGCGGATCTACCGGTTCTTCGAAGCCAAGGAAGACCTCGTGGTGGCGATGCTCAAACGTCGTGACCAGCGCTGGAGGGGCGGCCTGGCCGCACACGTGGAACAAGTCGTGGATCCCCGTGAGCGGGTGCTCTCGATCTTCGACTGGCTTGCCGAATGGTTCGCCGAACCCGGTTTCCGCGGTTGCGCCTGGATCAACGCCCATGGTGAATTCGGCCCCTCGTCCGAGGCGGTACTGGCCGAAGTGCGAGCACACAAACAGGCGTTCCATGACCAGATCGAGACCTGGGTGCGGGCCGCCGGGCGGGCGGCGACCGAACCGGTCTACCTGCTCGCCGAGGGAGCCATCGTGACGGCGGGCATCACCGGCGACCCGGCGCCGGCGCATCAGGCACGCGAGGCTGTCGCGGCATTGCTCGGGATTTCGTGAGCACCAACCGTCGCCGTACCGACGCGGCGGGGCGCCCGGCGAGTCGACCTCGGGACACGTCCGGAGCCATCGGCGGGACGGCGGCGCCAACGCTCTCCGCACGTTCGGCGATCCCTGGGGCCGCCGGTGACGCTCCGCGGCGTCGTGCATGACGACGTCGCACAACGCCGATCCAGCATCACCACGGCTCGCTCGTACTCTTGACCGCGGCGATCCTGCCATCAAATGATGCCGGACACGGCGCGATCACCCGTTGACTGGGAGTTTGGCAACCTTCTACACTCCTATCGTTAGGAAACTTACTTAACTAAGCGACTCCGGCCGATCCGACGCCGCCACCGCCGGTACTCGCCGACTCCGCAACGTCGAGGAGTTCGCATGAAACGGAGAACACCCCTGGCCGGTGTCGCGGTGGCGACCCTGGCGCTGCTGGGGCAGACACTGATCTCTTCGGGTACCGCCGCGCAGGCGGAATCCCTGCTGTCCGCCGGTAAACCGACCACGACCTCGTCGGTCGAGGGCCCCGGCTTCGAGGGCGGCAAGGCCGTCGACGGCGCCTCCACGACCAGGTGGGCGAGCGAGGAGGGGGTCGATCCGCAGTGGATCGCCGTGGACCTCGGCGGTGCCGCGACCATCACCAAGGTCAAACTGACCTGGGAAGCCGCCTACGCCAAGACCTACAAGATCCAGGGCTCGGCCGACGGCAGGACCTGGACCGACATCAAGTCGGTCACCGGTGGTGACGGCGCCGTCGACGAACATTCGGGCCTCGAAACTTCGGCGCGCCACCTCCGCGTGCACGGTACGGCCCGCGGCACGACCTACGGCTACTCGTTGTGGGCGCTGGAAATCTACGGTGACCGCGTCGGCGGCGGCGACACGCAGGCACCGACGGTGCCCACGGGCCTCGCCGCGACAGCCACCACCGCGGACAGCGTCACCCTCGGCTGGACCGCGTCGACCGACAATGTCAGGGTCACCGAGTACGAGGTGCTCCGCGACGGGAATGTCGTCGGAACCACGGGGACGACCACTTACGCCGACAGCGGGCTGGCGTCCGGAGCGGAGTTCGGCTACTCCGTGCGAGCACGGGACGCGGCGGGCAACGTCTCCGCGGCGAGTCCGGTGATCAGGGCCGCGACCAAACCCGGCGGCACCGGCCCCGTCACCATCGCACTGGCGGGTGACATCGCCAACCCCGAACTCTTCTCTACGCACCAGGGGACGGCGAACCAGGTCGCCAGGATCAACCCGCGGTACGTGCTGACCGTTGGCGACAACCAGTACCACAAGGGCACCATCTCCGAGTACCGCGCCCACTACGACAAGACGTGGGGCAAGTTCAAGAGCACCACCAAGCCCACGGCGGGCAACCACGAGTGGGACGACCAGCTCAGGGGGTACAAGGAGTACTTCGGCGCGATCGCGTACCCGCAGGGCTTGCCGTACTACAGCTACGACATCGGTGACTTCCACTTCGTCGCGATGGACTCGAATCCGATCTACACCGGCGGTGGTTCCGAACAGGTGGCCTGGCTGCGCGACGACTTGGCAAAGAACATGAAGTCCTGCGTCATCGGGTACTGGCACCACCCGCGCTTCAACTCGGGGAATTCCGGCGACAAGAAGCAGATGGCGCCTCTGTGGAACGAGCTGGCCAGGGCGAAGGCGGACGTGGTGTTCACCGGGCACGACCATCATTACGAGCGGACAAAACCGCTGGACATCAACGGGCATGTCGACGAGGCCAACGGCGTTCGGTCGGTGATCGCCGGCATCGGCGGCGACTACCTCTACACCGACTACAAGGCGCGCGAAGGGGTCGAGAAGATCCTCGCCAAGCACGGCGTGATGAAGCTGGTGCTGAACGGAAAGTCGTACTCCTGGGAGATCTACGACACCGCCGGGAAGGTGCTCGACAAGGCGGGTCCGTACACCTGCCGCTGACGGCCGTGGTCCGGCGCCGTACGCGGCGCCGGACCCGGTCTGTAGTCCACGACCACGTAGGCCCATCCAGGAGTACAGGTGAATCGAATGGTGAAGCCGGGCACCGCCGCGATCGCGGCGATCGTCCTGCTCGCTCAGCCCGTGACCGCTTCCAGCGCCGCGACCGGGCAGGTGGAATCACTGCTGTCGGTCAACAAACGCACCACCACTTCCACGGTCGAGAACGAGAGTTTCGGCGGTGCGCTCGCCGTCGACGGTGATTCGACGACTCGCTGGGCGAGCCTGGAGGGCGATCCACAGTGGATCGCGATCGACCTCGGGGGTCCCGCGGACCTCAGCCGGATCAAGGTCTTCTGGGAATCGGCACACGCGAAGGACTACCAGGTCCAGGCGTCCGACGACGGTCAGAACTGGCGAGAGGTCAAGACCGTCGTGGGCAGCGACGGCGGCCTCGACGAGTTCACCGGCCTGAACACCTCCGCGCGACACGTCCGGATCTTCGGCACGGTACGGGCGACCGTTTACGGGTACTCGCTGTGGGAACTGGAGGTCTACGGCGTCCGGACCGGCGATGGCGACATCCAGCCGCCGTCGATGCCCACCGGGCTCCGGCAGAAGTCGTCCACCACCGAGAGCATCACGCTCGGCTGGAACCCGGCGAACGACAATGTCGGGGTCGTCGAATACGAGGTGCTGCGCAACGGCAACGTCATCGGCCGGTCGGCGACGACCTCCTACACCGACACGTCGCTGGCGTCGGGCTTCGACTTCCAGTACGCGGTGCGGGCGCGGGACGCGGCGGGGAACCTGTCCGGGGCGACCTTGCCGGTGAAGGCATCCACCCGGCCGGCGGCGTCCGATGGCATCGTCATCGCCCTCGCCGGTGACATCGCGAAAGCGGAGCTGCCGTCGGAGCACCAGCGGACGGCGGAGCTGGTGAGCAGGATCAAACCCCGGTACGTGCTGACGGTCGGCGACAATCAATACGTCGACGGCACCATCGAGGAGTTCCGGTCCTATTACGACAAGAGCTGGGGCAAGTTCAAGAAGATCACCAAGCCCACGCCGGGCAACCACGAGTGGAACAACGATCTGGCGGGATACCGGCAGTACTTCGGGAAGATCGCGACTCCCAAGGGAAAACCGTACTACAGCTTCGACGTCGGCGCCTTCCATTTCGTCGCACTCGATTCGGACCCGGTGTACAACGGGGGCGGCGCCGAACAGGTGGCGTGGTTGCGCAAGGACCTCGCGAAGACCAAGAAGTCCTGTGTCGTCGGATATTGGCACCATCCGCGGTTCAATTCCGGGAATGCCGGAGACGCGAAGAGTATCGCGCCGTTGTGGAACGAGCTGGCCAAAGCCAAGGCGGACGTCGTCTTCGCCGGGCACGATCATCATTACGAGCGCACGAAGCCGCTGGACGTCAACGGGCATGTCGACGAGGCCAATGGCGTGCGGTCGGTCATCGCCGGGATCGGCGGCGACAGCCTTTACCTCGATTACAAGTCCCGTGAAGGTGTCGAGAAGATCTTGGGCAAGCACGGGGTGCTGAAGCTGGTACTCAAGGGGAAGACCTATTCCTGGGAGATCATCGGCACCAACGGGGAGTTGCTCGACAAAGCAGGCCCGTACGGCTGCCGTTGACGGGGAAAGGAGACGGGTGAAGCTTCCGGTGAAGTCCGTCGTGGCGGTGGCGGGTGTCGCCGCACTGGCCGCCGCCTCGGTGGTGTACGTGGTGCAGGCCAAGGCGAACAGCCCCGAGCGGCAGACGGCCGACGCGGCGGTCGCGGTGGATTCCTCGCGACCCGTCTCGCTGGGAGAGCCGGGGAGGCTGCTGTTCCGCAACGGTGCGCCGGGGCCGGGATACGGCAACGTCGCCTCGGTCCCCGTCTCCGAACCAGGGGGTCCGCGACGAATCAGTTCACTCGGTTGTGAGCGGTTCTACACCGCGGTGGACGGCGGGCTGTGCCTGGCGAAGGAACCCACGCCGATGCCCGGCGCGGTCGCCCGGTTCGTCGACGCCGCGCTCGGCGAGGTCAAGCGGGTCGACGTCCCCGGAATCCCCAACCGCGCCAAGCTCTCGCCCGGTGGCCGGATGGGCAGCTGGACCACCTTCGTCACCGGTGACTCCTACTCGAAGCCCGGCACGTTCTCGACTCGGACGGCCATCATGGACCGCGAGCGGAACGAGCTGTCGAGCAACATCGAGGGCATCCCGCTGCGGATCGGGGACGCGTCCCACCGCGGCGAGGACGTCAACTACTGGGGTGTCACCTTCGCCGCCGACGAGCGGACGTTCTTCGCCACGGTCGCCACCGGCGGGCGGACGTTTCTGGTGCGGGGTGACAACGAGGCATGGAAGGCGAGCACACTGCGGGAGAACGCGGAATGCCCGTCGCTGTCGCCGGACGGCACGAAACTCGCGTTCAAGAAGCGCGTGGCGGACGGCGACGTCCGGCCCTGGCGGGAGCACGTGCTGGAGCTGGCCACGATGCGGGAGATCCCGCTCGCGGAGACGCGCAGTGTGGACGACCAGGTGGTCTGGCTCGACAAGGACACGATCGCCTACAGCCTGCCGCGTGAGAACGGTAAGGAAAGCGACATCTGGTCCGTGCCCGCCGACGGCACCGGAGCGGCGCGCCTGCTGGTCCCTCTGGCGTCGTCGCCGTCGGTCACCGCAGCCCCCCGGTAGCCCGTCGGCCCGGTATCGCCCGAGCTGGGCAAGCCCAGACAAGGATCGCGGTGACGGACATCGACGAATTGCCGCCGTACCGTGCGGTGCTGATCCTGGACACCAGGATCACAAACCGGTGGTGGACTCCCGCTCCGGAAGCGGCAAGACGCCTGACATTCCCGCAGGTGTGTTTTCCCGCTCGGCTGGGTAGTACTCGCACGACCTTGTCTTCTCACCCGAAGGACATCAGATGAGCGACAGCGCGCAGCCGAGTGACACACCGAGTCCGGAGAAGCCCCGTGAGGAGTGGGCGACCGGTGACGAACCGATGACCGGGCCTCAGCGTTCGTATCTGAGCACCCTCGCCCAGGAGGCGGGTACGACGGTCCCGGACACACTGAGCAAAGCCGAAGCGTCAGAGCTGATCGACCAGCTCCAGAACCAAACCGGACGCGGTCAATAGCGAAGCCGGGCGATTCACTCTTCTCCATACGGCGCGGAGGCGCCGGCGTCGCAGCGGTGACCGTGACCGGGCTTTGGAGCCCAGCCGACGGGCACGGCTCCCGTCTCGCCTCGTCGGACGAGATCCGTGGTTCGGCCACCGACGAGTCTGCTCGGCCCGAGCCCGGTCGCTGGTGAATTCGGGTGCCGGATGGGGTATCCCCTGGCCATGACGGAGGTTCCGGCCCGCAAGCTGCGGCGATACCAGGAGATGCGTGATTTCGCGCGTACCGCGGAACCCGCGGGTGGTGCTGGACAAGGGCGTGGCGGCCGCCGGTTCGTGGTCCAGCGGCACCGGGCACGTCGGCTGCACTACGACTTCCGGCTGGAACTCGATGGTGTCCTGGTGAGCTGGGCGGTGCCGCGGGGGCCGACACTGGACCCGAAAGCGCGACGCCTGGCCGTGCATGTCGAAGACCACCCTGTCGAGTACGCGGATTTCGAGGGCGTGATCCCGCGCGGCGAGTATGGCGGCGGAGACGTCATCGTGTGGGATCGGGGCGTTTGGTGTCCCGTCGACGCCGATCCAGCGGCCGCGATCGAGGACGGAACCCTCCATTTCGACCTCGAGGGCGAGAAGCTGGCCGGCCGGTTCGTCCTGGTGCGATCCCGTCGCGGCGGTGACAAGGAGCAGTGGTTCCTCCTCCACAAGCAGGACGATCATGCACACCCAGGCTGGAACGCCGAAGACCATCCGCGTTCGGTCAAGAGCGGCCGCACCAACGACGAGGTCGCCGCCGCACCCGAGGCGCTGTGGCACGGAGACCGGCAGGCCCCGGAGGCGGACAGCCAGGTCGGCGGGGCTTTCCCGGCGGCCACGGCGGGCGAGCTGGCGGCTCTCGACGATCTCGGTGCCGGCGGCAGGTGGTCGGTCGCGGGACGGGACCTCAAGCTGACGAATCTCGACAAAGCGCTCTTTCCCGCGGCTGACGGCGCCAATCCGATCACGAAGCGTGACCTGATCCGGTACTACGTTTCCGTCGGCCCGGTCATGCTGCCGTATTTGTCGGACCGCCCGCTCAACACCCACCGCTTCCCGCAAGGAGTCACGGAACCTGGCTTCTGGCAGAAGGTGGTTCCCGCTCACGCTCCCGAGTGGTTGCACACCTGGCGTAATGAACGTGCCAAGCGAGGGGAGACCCGGCGCTACGTTCTGGCCGACAGCGTCGCGTCGCTCGCCTGGCTGGCGAACTATGGCGCGCTTGAGCTCCATGCCTGGACCTCGCGGGCCACCGACGTCGACCACCCGACGTGGGTCCTGTTCGACATCGACCCGGGTCCGGCGACGTCCTTCGAGGAAGTGCTGGAGCTCGCTCGGCTGCACCGCACCGCGCTCGACCATCTCGGCGTCACCGGCAGGCCCAAGGTGACCGGACAGCGCGGGATCCAGATCTGGGTGCCGATCGCACCACACCTGACTTTCGCGCAGACACGCGAATGGGCGGAGACCGTGTCCAAGACGATCGGGCGGGTCTTGCCCGACCTGGTCAGCTGGGCGTGGGCGAAGGACGAACGCGAAGGCCGCGCCCGGCTGGACTTCACTCAGAACGCGCTCAACAAGACCCTCGTGGCGCCGTACAGCGTGCGTCCGCGAGTGGGCGCACCGGTGTCGATACCGCTCGACTGGGACGAGTTGGACGACCCCACACTCGCGCCGGACCGATGGATGATCCGGGATGTACGGGCCCGCCTGACCGAGCGCGGCGACCCCTTCAAGGCGCTGATCGGCGTGGAACAGGAGCTGCCGAAGCTTTAGCCCACCCCGTCCAGGTGTCGTCGTTTGCCGCCCCGCCCTCGGGGTGGGGTCCTCTTTCTGCGGAATCTGCCAAAGCGCGAGAGAGCCATCGTCACGGTGCGGTTCCTCGAAGGCTCGACGCGATCGCAGATCGCTTCTCGCGAGGACCCTTCAGAAGCTGCGTGAGCAGCTCGCCACCTGAGTCCGTCCTCACCCGGTTTTGGTTCTCACGAGTGATTGACCGGCTACGACCTGCGCGTACCCGGCGCCACTAGGCCGTTCGGGTTACCGTTTCCGCGGGCGGCCGGACCGCTCGACGCGGCTCGGCGACGGGAGCTGGTGATGGCGCGGACAGCGGACGACAGTGGTCGGTCGAGGGTTCCGCCGTGGGTGGAGCCGATGCTGGCCAAGCCGGATGGTGGCCGGCTGCGTGAAGGCCCTGAATGGGCTTACGAGTACAAGCTCGATGGCTACCGGGCGTGCCTGCGGATCGCACCGGCCGGCACTGGGGTCTTGACCAGTCGCAACGGTATCGATTTCACCGCCGAGTTCGCCGAACTCGCCGGTGTGCTCGCCGAGACTCTCGACGGGCGGCCCGCGGTACTGGACGGCGAGATCGTCGTCTACAACGAAGCCGGGCAGATCGACTTCGGGGCCTTGCAGGAACGCCGTGGCCGCTACCAGACCCACAACGTGAGCCGCCCTGGTGAACCTTTCGAGGACGTCCCAGTACGGTTCCTCGCCTTCGACCTGTTGCAGCTGGGTTCGAGGAAGCTCTCGCGCGAACCGTACGAAGAGAGACGGGAGCGGCTCACGCAGCTGCCGATGCCCGATCCGTACCGCCTGTCGGTGGTCCGCCGGTTCACCTTCACCGAGCTCGACGCGGACCGCCGTACTCCGGAACACTTGCTTGAGCACGTTGTCGCCAGCGGGCACGAAGGCCTCGTCGCCAAACACCGTACTTCGGTCTACAGTCCCGGACGTCGCAGCGACGCTTGGCTCAAGCACCCGCTGACCCAGACCACCGAGGTCATCGTGTGCGGCTACCGGCCGGGGCAGGGCCGGATCGCGGGCCGGATGGGCAGTCTCCTGCTCGGTGCGCACGACCCCGGCACCGGTGATCTCGTTTACCTCGGTGATGTCGGGACGGGATTCAGCGAAGCGGAACGCTCTCGTCTGCGAACGCGTCTCGACGCCTTGGCACGACGCGGTCATCCCTTCGCCGTCACCCCGCCACGAGAGGACTCCGCACGGGCGCGCTGGGTGGAACCGGAGCTGGTGGGTGAGGTCGAGTTCCGGCAGTTCACGCGCGGCGCCGGTCGTCTCCGCCACACCGCTTGGCGGGGACTTCGGGAAGACAAGAAACCGAGTGACGTGCTCGTCCCGGGGCCACGTCGTGTCGTGCCGAAAACGGAGGATCCGCCTTCGTCCAGGATTTCCCTGGGAACGAAAGTCACCGTACAGGCGGGAAAACGTCAGCTCACCTTGTCCAACTTGAACAAGCCGCTCTACCCGGACGGCTTCACCAAGGGTGAGGTCATCAACTACTACTCTCGCGTCGCCCCGTTCCTCCTGCCCCATCTGGCCGCACGACCGGTCACCTTCATCCGCTTCCCCGACGGTGTCGGCGGCGAGCAATTCTTCGAGAAGAACGTCCCCCGCGGCGCCCCGGCCTGGCTGTCCACGGTGCGGCTGTCCCGCTCGCGTGGTTCGGATGAAGCGATCACCTATGCCCTGCTCGACGAGCTCGGCGCCCTGGTATGGGCGGCGAACATGGCGGCATTGGAACTCCATGTTCCACAATGGACTGTCGACGGGGGTGGTGCTCGCCGCCCGCCGGACAGGCTGGTGTTCGATCTCGACCCCGGCCCCGGCACGTCGATCGTGGACTGTTGCCGGATCGCCGAGCGCCTGTACGACGTCCTGACCGGGGACGGCCTGGAGCCGTTGGCGAAGACTTCCGGGTCCAAGGGAATGCAGCTCTGCTGTGGCATCACCACCGAAGACTCCGCCGCGCCTTCCGCCTACGCCAAGAAGCTCGCGCAGCGACTGGCCGGGGAAACCCCTGACAAGGTGACCGCGTCGATGGCCAAGGCCCAGCGAATCGGGCGGGTGTTCATCGACTGGTCGCAGAACAACCCCGCGAAGACCACGGTCGCCCCGTACTCCCTGCGTGGCCGTGAACACCCCACCGTCTCCGCTCCGATCGCCTGGGACGAAGTTCGAGCCTGCCACCGGCCGGCGCAACTGACCTTCACCGCCGATGACGTCCTCGGCCGGGTCGATACCCTTGGAGACCTTTTCTCCGCCCTCGACGCCACTCGAGTCGACCTGCCGCGGCTATGACGTCCGCGGGGCGGCTGGTCGACAAACAGCCGAACGAGGCCATCGGTCTTTCTTCCACCAGCAGCGCTTTCACTCAACAGGATTAGCAGAGAACGCGGCCGAGCCAAGAATCCGATTCGAAGATCAACAGACATTGATGTCGTACCATGGTTCAATGGATGTGTAGCCTGTGATCGAATACCGGATCTCGAATCGAAGTGCCGGATGTCCGGTAGCCATCTCTTCAATCTTTTGGAGGACGTGGTGGTGGATGTCCTGATTCTGGAAACCCGGCGTGAGCCCCGTCAGCGTATGGCTCGCCTGCTTGCCGGCGCACCCGGAGTGCGGTGCGTCGGTCCGTCCGCGAGCAGTGCGGAGTTGTTGGCTCATTTTCATGCCTCGCCGGCGAATGTGGTCTTTCTGAGCACCCGTCTTCAGTCGGATTTGCTGTTGGAGACGGTCAGAGCGCTGATGACATCGCGAGCCGACGCGGAAATCTTGGTGTTCGGGCCACCGGAGTCGGCGGAACTCGCCGCGAATGCGATCCAAGAGGGAGCACAGGGGTTCTTGTCCTGCGAACCCGGTTCCGTGGGTGGTCTGGCCTTGGGCGGCTCATCGAACTCTCTGCTGGTGCCCGTTCCGCGAGCCGCGGAGGGGCAGGACATCAGCTTGTCCGGGCGTGAGCTGGAAGTCCTGCGGGGGATGAGCAGTGGAAAGACGAACGGTGAAATCGGCGGTGATCTGCATCTGTCGGAGGATACGATCAAAACGCATGCTCAACGGTTGTTCCGGAAACTGTCAGCCAATGACCGCGCTCATGCGGTCGTTCAGGGCTTGCGCCGTAACCTCATCGACTGATAGATCGGAGATCCGGCCACCCGAGCTTGTCCGCAAGCTTTCTGGATCGATGTCCCTCTACGCGGTGACTCGGATGCGGTGGTCGTCGATGCGGTGCACGGTGACGACGCCGACGTGAGTGGGTCCGTTGTCCGAAGTCCACGCGACTCCTCCGTTCTACGCCCTCGATGACGCGGGATGATGACACGTTCCAGTGACGGCAGGTGTGAGTTCTCTCGACGCGGGTATGCCCCAATCGAGCGATCTTCTGCCTACCCGAAAGTGAAAGAAGGTTTGAAATGAAGCGGGGTTTACGGATATCGACCTGTGCGTGCGCTGCGTCAGTGGCCCTCCTGCTGAGCGGAGGGGGTACGGTATCGGCGGTGGCCGCGCCATCGCCCGTAACGCCGATTTCGCAACAGGTCGATGACGACCGGGATGGGAACGGGAGTTCCCGCGACGATCGGGTGGACGGCGATGGGAACAACGGCCTTTGGGGACTGCTCGGCCTGGTCGGGTTGCTCGGTCTTGCCGGGTTGGCCCGTCGTGGCCCGAAAGCCGGTGCGATGACGGGGTATCCGGGCGCGGGCTCCGACGCCCCGCCGGTCAACACGTACCCGCCTGCCGAGCCGCGGCGCCATCCGCCCGGTGTGTGACCATCGTTTTTCCGGAGCGATCTGAACGTCGATGTCCCGTAACTCGATCCGGTATAAAATGTCCGGAGGCTCGGGAAATCGTCGTCCGTGGGTATCCGGCGGTAAACGGAGGAGAAGAAGATGCCCGACAACGAGCTGCCAGGATTCTTGATCATCGGCCTGATCTTCGTCGTCGCGGACGGACAGATCCTCTATCGCGGTGCCCGTCGCTACCTGCGGGGGCGAGGCGGAGGCGAGGGGAACGGGTCGTCGGCGTGGATGGTGGTGACCGTCTTTCACCTGGTCTCCATCGGTGTGCTGGCCTTACTATCGGTCGTCGGCCCGCAGTGGTCGGGTTCGACGGCCGCGCTGGTGGGCAGGCTGGGTGTCTTCCTGCTGCTGATGGCGTTGGCCCACGTGCTCACCCTGTCCGTGCTCGCCCGCCAGCGGCAGGACGACGTCGTCGAAGCCCACTTCCACGAACGCGAGACCGAACGGCCCGTGCCTCCCGGCGGGGTGGAATCGGACGGTCCGACCAGGCCGGTGCCGTCCGGCGCGATCTGGGAGCCGACCGTCACTCCGGTCCCCGGCCAGGAGGGGCGGCACCCCCAGGTGAGCCCGGATCTCGGCGACCACGGGCCGTACCGGGCCTGAGTTCCCAGGAGCTGACGGGGAGGCGGTACGTCGGCTGGATTCTTTCGATAGGGGGATCGGGTGTTTCGACCACGTCGAGGTGGTAACCGATGGCCATGACGTCCATTGGCTATTTTCTTTCCTGCGAGCAGTATGGCCCCCACGAGCTCGTCGCCCAGGCCCGTGCGGCCGAGCGTGCGGGGTTCGAGCGGCTGTGGATCTCGGATCACTTTCATCCTTGGAACGACGCTCAGGGCCAGAGCCCGTTCGTGTGGTCGGTACTCGGTGCCCTGTCGGAGGCCGTCTCGCTACCGGTCACGACGGCGGTGACGTGCCCGACCGTTCGGATTCACCCAGCCGTGCTCGCGCAGGCTGCGGCGACCGCGGCGGTCCAGCTGGACGGCCGGTTCGTGTTGGGTGTGGGATCGGGGGAGGCGCTGAACGAACACATCCTCGGCGACGCGTGGCCCTCGGCCGGTCAGCGGCTGGAAATGCTGGAAGAGGCGGTCGACGTCATTCGCAAGCTGCACGCGGCAGGGGCGCGTGGTGAATCGACAAGCCACCATGGGAAGCATTATCAAGTGCAGGACGCACGTATCTACACGATGCCGGCCGAACCGGTGCCGATCTACGTGTCCGGGTTCGGCCCGCAAGCCACCGAACTCGCCGGGCGGATCGGCGATGGATACTGCACGGTCAAGCCTGACGCCGACCTTGTCCGGGTCTTCCGCCAAGCCGGCGGAGGTGACAAACCGGTACAAGCCGGCATGAAGGTCAGCTGGGACGCCGACCCCGAAGTGGCGCTGGACCGGGCGCACCGCCTGTGGGCCAACGATGCCTTGCGCGGCCAGCTGGCTCAAATGCTGCCGCGGCCTGAGGACTTCGAGGCGGCCACGGCTTTCGTGCCCCGGAAGGACGTGGGCGAGGCGATCGTGTGCGGTGACGATCCGAAGGCACACGCCGAGCGGGTGCGCCAGTTCGTCGACGCAGGAGTGGATGAGATCTACGTCCAGCAGATCGGTTCCGACCATGTGGGATTCTTTCGAGGCTGGCGGGAACACGTCCTGCCCGAGTTCCACTAGCAGGTCCTCGGCATGTCTCGCCGCCCGATCGTCATCTGCCGCCCGAGAACGGGCACCGCTCCGGCGCGGTAACCGTCGGCCCTCGGGTTGCGCTCGATCGTCGACCGAGGCTGCCTGGCCATGGTGCGAGATCCCGAGAACGCGCTCACCCGCGCACCCGCCGAGCATGCCTACCCTGTCGAGGTGGGCCTGCGGGCGCCGTGACGTCTCCGGGGTAGGAACCACTTCGACGGCCATTCTCACCTGTTCGTGAGGCCGTCAGGGCCTGTCTCCAGGGCTCCGTCAAAGGCGCGTTCGCTCTCTCGGGTACGACGGACAGGAATCCGTGGGGTCGCGACACCTCGCCGGGTATACCGGTTTACGTTCGATTCCGAAGAAAGCAGGCTCTCGTGACACGACCAGGAGAACAACACTCGGCATCCGAAGCCGGTTCGCGTGGACGGCCTGGGGCGACACGGGGGTCAGGGAAACTCCGAACCGGAGGCGCGACCGAGGCGACCGGCACTCGATCAGGGAAAAGCCGCGGCTGGATCTGGTTGCTGCTGCTGGCCCTGATCATCGTCGCGGCTCTCATCCTGGGCCTGACCCAATGTAGGAGCAACCAAACGGCGAACAACGACCAGAACGCGAACGGTGCCGTACCCCCTGCCGGTTCTCAGTCCGCACCGGCGGAATCCACCACCGCCGCTTCCGGAAAAGCCGGTCAGCTCACCGTGGACGGTCGCGACGTATTCCCTCTCCCGCAAGGAGATCTCACCTCGTTCGTCGGTAAACCCATTTCAGGTAGCGCCGTACCGGTCCAGTCGGTGCCGGGTCCGGAAGGGTTCTGGGCAGGCGAGAACACCACCGACCGGGTGTGGGTGAAGCTGCTGCCCGCCGGTGCTTCACCCGTGGATGTCAAACCCGGCCAGCTGCTCGACTTGACGGGCACGGTCGTGGCGAACGGAAACAGTTTCGCCGCCGCGGAACGTGTCGACGCGGCCAATGGCGCCGAACAGCTTGATCGGCAGAAAGCACATATCGAGCTGCCCCACGACCAGCCACGAGTCGTCGGCACCCGGTGACCGTGTCCGGCCACCGGGTTTGACCGCACCCACGTGGAAGAAGTTCATTCCCGTGTCTCGCTCATCCCTTCATCCAAGTTGGCAGGGAAGGATGCCGTATGGCGAACGGTGGTGTTTGTGACCGCATTGCCGAGGTGTGGTGCACCGGTGATTGCGAGCCGACCGATTCAGTGCGTGTTCTGATCGAAACGGGTCAGAAGTCACGACCCCGGCTCTATCTGGCGCGACGTCAACATGGCTGGCTGTGGGTCAAGAATCGACAGCATCTGATTTCGGTGCGTGTCACCCCTTTGTCCTGGCGATGGGCGGTCAGTGCCGACAACGGTGTGATCACCACCGTACGCCGCCTGACCGAAGATGAAATGCGATCCTGGCATGCCTGACGGGCCCGTCGTCGCGCGAGGACCGCCCTGGGGCCCGCTACGGCCAGGGACCCGATGTGGGGCCTTGAAAAGATGCAATTCGAGCGCAGAGGGATGCCAGTAGGCGAAAGCCGCTGGCATCCTGTTCGTGTTCTGTTGATGAACCCGATCCTGCTTTCGCGGAGCAACCTGGAATAGTCGTTTGAAACGACCTGGTGATCAAACGCCGCCGTCGGGGTGAATGCGTATGCCCCCGGCCCGGCCGCTCGGTGCGAGCAACGCTTGCCGTGACGCAGTTCCTCTCCTCTCTTGGGAATACTCCCCGAAGGTGCTCTTGATGGCGCGGATATCTGGTTTCGGTTTGCCGGTCTCCTTGTCGTAGCCGACACTGGGTCCATGGAAAGCATGGTGTCCGAAGCCGAGGAAACAACGGAGTCCGACGTCCGATTCCCGCTCGTCCTGCGTGGATACGATCGCCGACAGGTCGACGAATACGTGCGGACGGTAGAGAAGCGCGTGGAACGGCAGGAGAAGGCCCGGAGGATGGCAGAGCGCAGGCTCGCCAAAACGCAGGTTCCCGCGCCTCGAGTCGCGGAACCGGACCAGGCCAGCGGCTTGGGGAAGCGGATCGAGAAGATTCTCGCGGTCGCCAAAACCGAGGCCGTGGAAATCAAAGAACAGGCCCGCAAGGAAAGCGAAACCCTGCTGACGACCGCCCAGAAAACGGCCGCCGCCGCGGAGTGTGCCCGCGAGGAGATTGAACGCGCCGCGCGTCGCGAAGCACAGCTCATCCTCTCTCGCGCGGAAGAGGAAGCCGGCGCCATCCGAACGGTCCATCGGGCCGTGCTGGCCGAACTCGCCCAAATCGCCCACTCGGTCGATGAATTGTGCAATCGCTTCGACGGCGAGGCCAATCCCGAAGGTGCTGCCGAGGAGAAGCCGGCGACTGCGCCGACCGGCTCGACGGATGGCGGGTGATTTCGGGGCCCGGCGCCCGTACGGCTCGAGCAGGAGTCGGTGCGAGTGCCGGGCCATCCAATGTGGACACGGCCTTCGAGTCAACGACGCGATGTCCGATAGGGGGCGCGGGCGCTTCGCCGACCATTACCAGGAATCCGCGGCGGCCGGTTGCGCGGCGGCGTCGAAGATGGTGGGAAGAACGGTCCGCTCGGGGGTGGCAGGCGACCGGGTTCGACGTAGCTCTGCGCGAGGCCTCCTTCCCGGACGCGGGCCGTCGTGCCCGGCGAGCCGGCCCAGGACGGCAGATCGTGGCGCGGGACCGGGAACTGGCAACCCGGTTGGCAAGATTCGCCGAAGCGAAAAACTTCGTGGCGCGAGGTGTGGCGTCCCTGAGCTATTCTAGTCTCGGAGCCCATCGGAGTAGCAGCTCAACTGCGGGGCCTGAGCCGGGGAGAAGTCCTCCAGCTCCAATGTCCATATGAGACAGTGGATGAGCACGGTGACGACCTCCTTCGGAGTGCCGCGGGTGGCAAAGCCCACTTGGATATCACGTGCGCTTTCGTCGCCGTTGAGCGTCGCGACCAATGCGCGCAGTGCGGCACGCGGTCCAGGTGGCAAGGTGTCCACGTCTACCGACTCGGCACAATCGTTCTCCACGATGAAGCTGTGGAGAGTTCTGTCATCGGTGCACACGCGGTGGCGTGAAATGACGCTCGCGCATGAGTCGATCAGTTCCCGTGCGACCATCGCCGGAAGTTCGACCGAGACCGACGAGGCAAGCTTCGACAGGACTTCGGCGACATACTCGTGCGCGCCGGCTTTAGTGGCCTCGACAAGGCGAGTGGCGAGGAGACCGTGGGAGGTGGGATCGCTCATACTCGGCGATTACCCCGCCCTCTGCCCGATAACCGCTGATCGCGACGGTTGTCGAAGCCACCTGGGTCTCAATCGGTTTCCGGCTGTTCCCACTCCCTGCCCGCACGTTCCGCGGCCAGTCGTATCTCATTGGCGGGCATAATGCGATCGTGTGGCGCATCCGGGAGTTCCGTGGCACCGCGCTCGAGGTCTTCCGTTCCTGCGGTCATGATCACTCCTCATCCACGGGTGACGCACCCGGTCCGTCGTCGGCGGGCCCCTCCAGGCCCCGTCCCTGCTTGGCACGGGTCGGGCCATCGGCTTTCACCATGTCTTGAAATCCGGCCGTCGTGTCCTTGTCCTCGTGGGGCGAGAGTAGATCGTTTTCGCGGTGCATATGACCTCCTCCGGTTCCTTTGATTCTCTCTGCCTGGCTACCCGGTGATTGGAGTGCGAAACCCGAACTCGGGGAGGCCGTCCGCGATCGGCTACAGATCACGGACGAGGTCGTCGAACACGCGACGCAGACCGGTGTCCAGAGCGGCGTACCGGTCGGGGTAGATGTCCAGGAGGGCCTCCGCGCCGGTCACGGCCAGCGCACGCCGCACAATGGCGCGCCGTCCCAGGGCGACGCGAAAAGTGACCAGGTGAGCGGCGGCGCGATCGGTAGCGGCATGTAGCGCTCGCACTCCGGCCACGCTCAAGAAGCCGACTTCGTCCAGATCCATCACGATCACCCGCGGTCGAGGGTGGCGGGCGAGTATCGCCGTCACGACCCACTCCAGGGCGACCACCGTATGTGTGTCCAATTCACCGCCCAGCGCGATGATCGCCGGATCTCCGGGCGAACATGACACCTGTACGTCCTCGGGCAGCAGGCCCGAGCCCCAAGGCTTGTAGTCCATTCGCAACACCCAGCGTCTCGACGTGCGCGGAAACGCCGGCTCGTTGGTTCAACCGACAATCAAATCACCATAACCCCGGACCCGCGCTTCTGCAGGTGCTGTCACCCGATGAAACCGGCTCCCGCGCGATGATCGATCACGGCCACTCACCTGCTTGGTTTCTGTGGTAGACGGGCGGTCCGTGATCACCTGGGCTTGACCGGCGTCGCAGGCTGCCTCGAATTTCCCCATCCAGGTGGTCGGCTCGGGTCGAAAGCCTCGCGCCGGGTGAAGTTCCGACACGGAAGGGTGACGTGGACGAATACTTTCAGTCGTGAGTGTTGCAGGCTGAAGGTCGCGTGCTGACGGGGGTGCTCGTGGTGGGCGGCGCCCTGCTCGACTTCGCCCTCCTGGCGGCATTGCTGCCGGGGTGGCGGATGTCGGCCGCACTGTACGGCCAGAGCGAGGTGCTCGGCGCACGTGCATGCCACCCCGACTTCTGCGCGGCACCGAGGCGCAGCTTCGAAGTTCAGGGACACGGGCGCGGCGTTGACGGTCAAGTGACCCTTCTGTCTCGGTCGAGCGTAACTTTACGACGGGCGTAAGTATTTCGGATGCCGCGATCGGGACTCGTATTTCTGAATCGATTGCGGCGAATTCCGCCTGCCGGTTGTTGTAAACGCATTCCGCGACAGGGTGTCGGTTAATATCCGACGCCTCACTAAAGGTAGTCAAACGAGTGTCGATGGTGGTTGAAAAGTCGGGCACGAAATGCCGTCCGGATCGCCGATTGGGCTGGAAGATGTGGATAGCTGCAACATGTGGTCCAAGATTGTAGGCCATTCGGACTAAATCGACGGAACTCGTATTCCTCGGCGCGGCCGGTGGTCTTAACCTTGCGTAATTCTTCACCTGAATGGTCACTGGGGAGCAAGATGAAGTCCACGCCGTTGTTGTCGCGCGCCCGAAAAACCTCGGAGCGACTGCTCGACGCCCGATGACACAAGCCGGCTGTGTCAGCCGATTCGACGTGTACGCCCGGCAATTGCCCGACCGGATCGCGGTCTTCGAGCACGGCGCCGGGCTCACCTACGCGCTGCTGGCCGGGCTCGCGGGCGGCCACGCGCTGCGGTTGCGCGACGCCGGGGTCCGGCCGGGGGAGCGGGTCGGGCTCGTCACCGGGCACGGCAGCGCCGCGATCGCGGCGATCCTCGGCACCCTCGCCGCGGGCTGCACCTACGTCCCGCTGGACCCGACCTTCCCACGGGAGCGTCTCGAGTACCAGCTCGCGGCCGCGCGGGTGACCGCCGTGCTCGCGGATCCGGAGTACACCGAGCTGGCGGAGTCCTTGTGTCGCACCGGATCCGCGCGGTTGGTGCGCTCGGGCACGGAGACCGCGCCGCTCCCGGTGCCCGAATCCGATCCGGACAGCCCGGCGTATGTGCTGTTCACCTCCGGGTCCACCGGCCGGCCGAAGGCCGTCGCGCAGACCCACCGCAACCTCCTGCACATCGTCGACAACCAGATCGCCGCGCTCGGCATCACCGCGGCCGACCGGCTCAGCCTGCTCGCGTCGTTCGGCTTCGACGCGGCGATCCCGGACCTCTACCCGGCCCTGCTCAGCGGCGCCGCGCTCGTGCCGGTCGACCTGCGCGCGCACGGCATCGCCCACGCCGCGCGCGAGCTGGCCAGGCACGAGGTGACCGTCTACCACTCGACGCCAACGGTCTACCGGCACCTGCTCGACGTCCTCGGCGAGACCGGCCTCCCGTTCGTGCGGACCGTGCTGCTCGGCGGTGAGCAGGCGACCCACGCCGACGTCCGCCGCGGCCGGTTCGCGCCGGAGTGCGTGTTCGTCAACGGCTACGGCGCCACCGAGGTGACTTTCGCCGCGCAGTACCGGACGACCGCCGCCGAGCTGGACCCACACGTCGACGGGCCACTGCCGATCGGGCGCGCGCTGCCCGGGTTCACCCTCACCGTGCTGGACAGCGGCGAACTCGAAGTGCGCGGGCGGCACCTCGTCGACGGCTACCTCGACCAGCCGAGCGCGGCGTTCGGGGTGACAGCCGACGGCGGCCGTCGCTACCGGACCGGCGACCTCGGCCGGCTGCTGCCGGACGGGAACCTCGTCTGCCTCGGCAGGCTCGACCGGCAGGTCAAGGTCCGCGGCTTCCGGGTGGAGCTGACCGAGATCGAGGCCCGGCTCGCCGAACAGCCCGGTGTGGCCGAAGCCCGCGCGATCGTGCGCGACGGCGACCTGCTCGCCTACGTGACCGCGGCCGGTCCGCGTCCGGACGGCCGGGTGCTGCGGGCCGCGCTGGCGGACGTCCTGCCCGGCTACTCGGTACCCGTTGCCGTCGCGGTGCTGGACGGTTTTCCGCTGACCGTCACCGGAAAACTCGACGAACGGGCGCTGCCGGACCCGCGGGCGGCCACGACCATCCCAGCGGAGCTGCTGACCCCGGCCGAGGAACGGGTGCACCGGATCTGGTGCGCGGTGCTGGGCCGTGACCTGGTCGGGCGCACCGAGGCGTTCTTCGACGCCGGCGGCGATTCGCTGCGGCTCGGCCAGGTGCAGGTACGGCTGGCCGACGAGTTCGAGGTGGACGTCCCGCTGCTCGCCCTGTTCGAGCGCACGACGATCGCCGGGCAGGCAGCCTGGCTCACGGAGTCCACTTCGGACACTCCGCCGACGGCAACCGCGGAGGAACCGGCCGGGGATCTCATCGCCGTCGTCGGGCTGGCCTGCCGGTACCCTGGTGCGCCGGACGCCGCCTCGTTCTGGTGGAACCTCTGCGCGGGCGTCGACTCGATCCACGACTACGCCGAAGACGAGCTGGCGGCGCTGGGCGTCGGGCCGGGCCTGCGTGCCGACCCGGCGTACGTGCGGGCGGGTGGCCGGATCGAGGGTGTCGAGGAGTTCGACGCCGGGTTCTTCGGGTTCACCGCCGACGAGGCCGCGCGGACCGATCCACAGCACCGGCTGTTCCTCGAAACGGCGTGGCAGGCCCTTGAGGACGCGGGGCGCGATCCCGCCGAAGAGGCCGGGCCGGTCGGGGTGTTCACGGCCGCCTCGGTGAACCGCTACTTCCTGTTTCACCTGTTCGGCAACCCGGCGGTGACCGGCGACGTCGACCCGGACGACTGGGAGGGGCGGCTGACCGGCCGCCAGCTCACCGACCACCTGCCAGGCCAGGTCGCCTACCGGCTCGGGCTGACCGGGCCGGCGGTGGCCGTGCAGAGCGCGTGCTCCAGCTCGCTCGCGGCGGTGGCGCTGGCCGCGCAGAGCCTGGCGGACTACCGGTGCGACGTCGCGCTGGCCGGTGGGGCGAACGTGACGTGGCCGCGGTACCGCGGCGGCGGGCTCGTCTCGCCGGACGGCCGGTGCCGCGCGTTCGACGTCGCCGCGGCGGGCGCCGGGTTCAGCTCGGGCGCCGGGGTGGTCGTGCTGCGGCGGCTGGCGGACGCACTCGCCGACCGCGACCACGTCTACGCCGTGCTGCCCGGCTGGGCGATCACGAACGACGGCCCGGACCGCGCGGGCTACGCCGTGCCGGGACCGGCCGGGCAGGCGGCCGCGGTGGCCGAGGCACTGGCCGTCGCGGAGGTCGCCCCGGACGAGGTCGCGCTGCTCGAAGCCCACGGCAGCGGCACCCCGCTCGGCGACGCGATGGAGGTGGCCGCGCTCAACCGCGTCTACCGGGACGCGCCGCCGGAAACGTGCGCGCTGGGCTCGGTGAAGACGAACATCGGGCACCTCGACGCGGCGGCGGGCGTCGCCGGGCTGATCAAGGCCGTGTTGTCCGTGCGCCACGGCGTCATCCCGCCGAGCCTGCACTTCACGGCCCCGCACCCGGAGGTCGACCTGGCCGGCGGCCCCTGGTACGTCCCCGCGAAGGCCGCCGACTGGCCCGCCCGCGCGCGGCGGGTGGCAGGGGTCAGCTCGTTCGGCATGGGCGGCACGAACGTGCACGTGATCGTGGCGGCGGCCCCGGCCGTCCCACCACGGCGGACGGCGAGCGGGCCGTTCGTGCTGCCGGTGTCCGCGCGTGACGCGAAGGCGTTGCGCGAGGCGGTGTCCCGGCTGCGCGAGCGGCTCGCCACGGACGCGCCGGACCTCGGGGACGTGGCGTACACGCTTTCGGTGCGGCGGGCGTTCGCGTGCCGGGCCGCCGTAGTGGCGGACTCGGTCGCGTCGGCGGTCGCTGCGCTCGATGCGCTGCTGGCTAACGGAACCGACGTCGAGGGCGCGGCCGGGGCGGTGCGGGACCTGGCTGTCCACTGGACCGGGGGCGGCGAGGTCGAGTGGGCCGCGCGGTTCGCGGGCGGTGAACCGGGTCGCGTCCCGTTGCCGGGTTATCCGTTCCAGCGGGAGCGGCACTGGATCGACCCTCCGCCTCACCACACATCCGACCAGGGGAGCCCTCGGTGACCGACACCTTGCCCGTCGCGGGCGGCCATGGCCAGCCACTGTCCTATCCGGACACCACGCTCACCGGGCTGATCCTCGCCCAGGCCGCGCGCACCCCGGACGCCGTCGCCGTCCGGCAGCGCGACGCCCGGCTCACCTACCGTGAACTGGTCGCGTCGGCGACCGGCGTCGCCCGGCTGCTGCGGGCACGGGGCGCCGGGCCCGGCGCCCGCGTCGGCGTCTGCGCCGACCGGCGGCCGGAGCTGATCTCGACCGTCGTGGGCGTGCTGCTGTCCGGGGCCGCCTACGTGCCGCTCGAACCCGGCGGCCCGAAGGCGCGGCTGGCCGAAATCGCCGCGGACGCCGGGATCTCCCTCGTCGTCGGTGACTGCGCGCGGGCCGAATTCGGTGCCACGGAAGGGATCGATGCCCTCGACGTGCCCCCGCCCGCGGACGGGCCCGCCGTGTGCCCCGCCGGGCCGGACGACCTCGTCCACCTCCTCTACACCTCCGGCTCCACCGGCCGCCCCAAGGGCGTGCTGACCAGTCACCGCAACGTGGTCGCGTTCGTCACCGGGTTCGCCGCCGCCGTCGGAATCCGGCCCGGCACCCGGACGCTCGGCATCTCCTCGCCCGCCTTCGACGCCTTCACCATGGACGTGTTCGTCACGCTGGCGCACGGCGGATCGGTCCAGCTCGCCGGTGCCGCCGACCGGGCCGATCCCGAACGGCTGCGGCGGTTCCTCGTCGAGCACGACGTCGAGTGGGGCTTCGTCACGCCGACGCTGCTGTCCATGATGGACCCCGCGACCGTTCCCGGCTGGCGCGTCATCGCCTGCGGTGGCGAGCCGGTGCCCGCGGATCTCGCCGCGCGCTGGCTGCCGGGCCGTCGGTTCTTCAACGCCTACGGCCCGACCGAGACCACCGTGGCGGTCGTCACCGACGAGGTCACCGGCATCCCTGCCGACCCACTCCCGCTCGGCCGCCCGACGCCGAACCACCGGGCGTACGTCGTGGACGCCGAGCTGCGGCCGGTCGCGCCCGGCGAGCTCGGCGAGCTGCTCATCGGCGGTCCGGGCCTCGCGCTTGGCTACCTCGGCAGCCCGGAGCTGACCGCCGCGAAGTTCGTCGACGACCCGAGCACGCCGGGGGAACGGCTCTACCGCACCGGCGACCTGGCCCGCGAGCTGCCCGACGGCCGTCTCGAGTTCGCCGGCCGCGCCGACCGGCAGGTGAAGGTCCGCGGCCAGCGGATCGAGCTGGGCGAGGTGGAGGCCGCGCTCACGGCTCACCCGGACGTCGACGCCGCCGCCGTGGCGGCCGTCCCCGGGCCGGGCGGCACCCGGCTGGTGGCCTTTCTGGCACCGGCGTCCGCACCGTCCGATGTGGACGCACTCGGCCGGGACCGGCTCACCGCGGCGATGCGCCCGGCCGCGGTCCGGGTGCTCGACCGCCTGCCGGTCAACCCGGTCACCGGCAAGATCGACCGGCCCGCGCTGCGCGACCTGGCCGAAGCGGCGCTGGCGGGACAACGGGAGGACCTCGGCCCGCTCGGCACCCCGGCCGAACGCGCGGTCGCCGCCATCTGGCGGCGGGTGCTCGGCGCCGGCGCGGGGACGGACTTCCTGGCCTCGGGCGGGAACTCGATCGCCGCGATGCGCCTGGTCGCGGCGCTGCGGGCGGAGCTGGCCGCGGACGTCGCCACGGAGGACGTCTTCGCCGGCGGCACTCTCGACGGGCTCACCCGGCGGGTCGCTGACGCGTCGCCGCTGACCGGACCGGGGCTGACCACCGGGCACGCGCCCGCGCTGTCCCCGCCGCAGCGGCGGCTGTGGTTCCTCGACCAGCTCGCCCCGGACGCCGCGCCGTACAACATCGCGATGGCGTTCCGGCTGACCGGCGCGCTGGACGTCGACGCGCTGCGCCACGCGTTGCGCGCGGTCGCCGAGCGGCACGACGTGCTCCGCTGGCGGATCCGGGCCGTCGACGGCGTGCCGCTGGCGGATCGCCTGCCGACGGCGGACGTTCCGCTGCCGGTGGCGCCGGTGACCGAGGACGGCCTGCGGGCCCGGCTGGCCGCCGACGCCGCGACGCCGGTGCACCTCGACCGCGATGCTCCCTGGCGCGTGCGGCTCTACCGGCTCGGCGAGACGGAGCACGTGCTCGGCTTCACGCTGCATCACGCGGTGTTCGACGGCTGGTCGCAGGACCTGCTCTGCGCCGACCTGTCGGCGGCCTACCGGGGTGAGCCGCTGCCGCCGCCGGTGGCGTCCTATGCGGACTACGCGGTGTGGCGGGCCGGACGCGACGAACGCCGGGAGGCGGTGGACGTCGCCTGGTGGACCGGACATCTCGCCGGTGCACCGGCCACAATGGACCTTCCGCGGGACCGGCCGCGCCCGGCCGTGCAGACCTACCGGGGCGCGAGCCTGCGTCAGTCCTTTCCGGACGGCGTCGCCGAGTCGGTCCGGGCGCTGGCCGCCCGCACCGGCACGACGCGCGCCGGGGTGCTGCTCGCCGCGTTCGGCCTGCTGCTGCGGCGGCTCACCGGCGCGGCCGACCACCTGGTCGCCACGGTCGTGGCGGACCGGCAGCTCGCCGAGTTCCAGGAGGTCGCGGGGTTCTTCGTGGACATCGTGCCGGTGCGGCTGCGGGCCGACGACGCCGCGGACTTCGCCACGCACGTCCGCGACGGCGGCGCGGAACTCCTCGCCGCGACCGCGCACCCGGCCGCGCCGGTCGAGCGGCTCGTCGAGGCGCTCGGCGTGCCCCGTGATCCCGCGCATGCCCCGCTCGTGCAGGTGATGTTCAACGTCCTGAACTTCACCGAGCCGCGGCTCGACCTGCCCGGCATACGGTCGGCGTGGCTGCCGGTGGACAAACCTGGGTCGCCGTTCGACCTCACGGTGTACGTCCACGACGACGGAGTCGAACTGCTGTACAACCCGGACCTGTTCGACCACGTCCGGATGGCAGGGCTCGCCGAGGACTACGTCGCCCTGCTCGACGCGCTGGCCGCGGCGCCGGACGCGCCGGTCGGGACGAGCGTGCCGCAGCTGCCGCGGGCGGGTGTCCGCACCGCCGCGCCGGACGCGACGAACCGCGCCCCGGCACGGCCGCCGTCGGCGGCCGCGGACCCGGTGGCGCTCGCCGCGACCGAGGCCGTGATCGCCCGTGCCTGGTGCGACATCCTCGGCGTCGCCGAAGTCGGGCACACCGACAACTTCTTCGACGTCGGCGGGCATTCGCTCGCGCTGGCCCGGGTGCACGCCCAGGTCACCGCCCGGCTCGGCCGCCGGATCCCGATGGTCGACCTGCTCAGCCATCCCACCGTCCGCGCCCTCGCCGCGCACTTGCACTCCGGCGGCGCCGCCGGCCCGGAGCTGGCCCGCGCCGCCGAGCGCGTCGCCGCCCGCCGCGGCCGCACCCAGACCAGAAGACCCCGTAGTACCGCCGGCCCGGCCGGCCTCGGATAGGAGCACCACCTTGACCCACCTCCCCGAAACCGGCACCGGCGATCCCGGAGCCGAACCGATCGCGATCGTCGGACTGGACGTGCGCGTGCCCGGCGCGCGTGACGCGCGGCAGTTCTGGCGCAACCTCGTCGACGGCGTCGAGTCGATCGTGCCCGCCACCCGCGAGGAGATGATCGCCCGCGGCGCCGAACCGGCCACTGTGGACGATCCGAGCTGGGTGAACGCCACCACCGTGGTCGACGGCTTCGACGAGTTCGACGCCGAGCTGTTCGGCATGACCAGCCGCGAGGCCGAAATCACCGACCCGCAACATCGCCTGTTCCTCCAGTCGTGCCATGCCGCGCTGACCGACGCCGGCTACGACCCGGCCCGCTTCACCGGCGCGATCGGCGTCTACGGCGGGTCCGGGGGCACCGGCTACCTGACGGAGAACCTGCTGCGCAACGAGCGGATCCTCGCCTCGCAGCACGGCGGCATCGGCATGTCGACCGGCAACCAGCCGAGCTACCTGACGACCTCGGTGTCGTACAAGCTCGACCTGCGCGGCCCGAGCCTCGCGGTGTTCACCGCCTGCTCGACGTCCCTGGTCGCGGTGCACCTGGCCTGCGAGGCGCTGCGCAACGGCGAGTGCGACATGGCGCTGGCCGGCGGGGTCAATGTGGAGATGCCGCACGGCATCGGTTACCTGGGCGTCGACGGCTTCACCTCGCCGGACGGCCACGTGCGCGCGTTCGACGCCGGAGCCAACGGCACGGTCTGGAGCAGCGGCGCCGGGGTCGTGCTGGTGAAGCGGCTGTCGCAGGCGATCGAGGACGGCGACCACATCCGGGGCGTCGTGCTGGGCAACGCGATCAACAACGACGGCGCCACCAAGGTCGGCTTCTCCGCGCCCAGCGTGTCCGGGCAGACGGAGGCTGTCGCGCAGGCCGTCGGCATGGCCGGTGTCGACCCACGCACCATCGGCTACGTCGAGGCGCACGGCACCGGCACCGCGCTGGGCGACCCGATGGAGATCACCGCACTGTCCACTGTGTACGGGAACGGGGTCGCGGACACCGGCTGGTGCGCGATCGGCTCGGTGAAGTCCAACATCGGCCACCTGTCGCAGGCGGCAGGTGTGGTCTCGCTGATCAAGGCCGTGCTCGTCATGGAGCACGGGCTGATCCCGCCGACCATCAACTACCACGAACCCAACCCGGGTATCGACTTCCCGGCGAGCCCGTTCTACCCGGCGCGCGGAGTGACGAAGTGGGAGGCGGGCCCGGTGCCGCGGCGGGCGGGCGTCAGTTCGTTCGGCGTCGGCGGCACCAACGCGCACGTCGTGCTGGAGGAGGCGCCGGTCCTCGAGCGGTGCCGGGCGCCGCACCCGGCGCACCTGCTGCGGGTGTCGGCCAACACCGCGGCAGCGCTCTCGGCCACGGTCGACCTGCTGGCCGAGCGGCTGGCCGGGGACGTCGACCTCGACCTCGCCGACGTCGCCCACACCCTGGCCGCCGGGCGCACCGAGTACCCGCACCGCGCGGTCGTCGTCGCCCGTGACTCCGAGGACGCTGTCGACGGGCTGCGGGACTCCAGGCGCCTCGTGTCCGCGCAGGCCGGGGAGGTGAACGTGGCGTTCCTCTTCCCCGGCCAGGGTTCGCAATACGCCGGGATGGGCGCCGAGCTGTACGAGGCCGAGCCGGTGTTCGCCGCGGCCGTCGACGAGTGCCTGCGGCTGCTCGAACCCGAGCTGCCGGAGTTGCGCGACCTGATCTTCCGGCCCGGAGACGAGCAGGCGCTGCGGGAAACCCGCGTGACCCAGCCCGCGCTGTTCGTCGTCGAGTACGCGCTGGCGAAGCTGTGGCAGAGCTGGGGCGTGCGGCCGGCGGCGATGATCGGCCACTCGGTCGGCGAGTACGTCGCCGCCACCGTCGCCGGGGTCTTCACCCTGCCGGACGCGCTGAACCTGGTCGCCACGCGCGGCCGCCTGATGCAGTCGATGCCCGCCGGGGCGATGCTCGCCGTCCAGCTCGACGAGGAGAGCGTCACCACGCGGCTGCCGGGCACCCTCGCGGTCTCTGGAGTCAACGGACCCGGCACGTGCGTCGTGGCCGGGCCGCCGGACGCGGTCGCGGACTTCGCGGCGACGCTCAAGGCCAGCGGCGTGCAGTGCCGCGAGCTGGTGACCTCGCACGCGTTCCACTCGCCGATGATGGACCCGGTACTCGCCGAGTTCACCGCGGCCGTCACCGCGGTCGTCCGCACCGCGCCCGCGCTGCCGTTCCTGTCGAACGTCACCGGCGATTGGATCGCCGACGCCCAGGCCACCGATCCCGCCTACTGGGCCTCCCACCTGCGTCAGGCCGTCCGGTTCGGTGACTGTGTCAAAAATCTGTTCGCCCGCGGCGGCCGCTGGGCGCTCGTCGAATGCGGCCCGGGTCATCAGCTGGCCGGGCTGGCCCGCGGTCAGGTCCCGAAGGGCATGCCCGCGCCGCAGCCGAGCCTGCCGGGCCGTACCGAGCGCATCGGCGACGTCGAAACACTGTATGGCGCCGCCGGTCTCTTGTGGACGAACGGGGTTTCGCTGGAGCCGCGGACGTTCGGCGCGCCCGGCCACCGGGCCCCGCTGCCCGGCTATCCGTACGCGCGCACGCGGTACTGGGTCGATCCGGACCCGGTCACGGCCGCCCGGCCCACGCGGCCGAGCGGTCCGCTGCCCCTGTCCGAGTGGTTCGCGGTCCCGGCGTGGCGGCAGGCGGAACCGGACTTGAGACGCGAAGCCATCGCGAACGCGCTCGTCTTCGCCGCCGACGACGTCCTGTCCGGCCTGCTGCGCGACGCGGGTGTGGCGGTCACCGAGGTGCGTCCCGGCGACGGGTTCGCCGCGACGGCGACCGGATTCACCGTCCGGCCCGGGGTGCGCGAGGACTACGACGCGCTCGTGGCCGCGCTGCCCGCCCGGCCCGAGCGGGTCGTGCACGCCTGGACGCTGGCCGGGGACGAGCGCGGCATGGCCGCACAGGACCGCGGGTTCTTCAGCCTGCTGAACCTCGTCCAGGCCTGGGGCGAGCCGGTGCGGATCGACGTGGTGAGCACCGGCACCGCCGACGTCACCGGCACCGACCTGACCCGCCCCGAGCACGCGACCATCTCCGGCATCGCCAGGGTGGTGCCGCTGGAGATCGCGGGCACGGTGGTGCGCCGGATCGACGTTATCGACGCTGACGCGGCTCGCCTCGAGGACGCCGTCGCCGAGCTGTTCCGCCCGGCTGACGCGGCGGCCGAGGTCGCGCTGCGCGCCGGCCGTCGCTGGGTGCTGGACCACACCCAGATCGAACTGCCCTCGGCCGCCGAGCCGGCGCTGCGGGCCGGTGGCCGGTACCTGATCACGGGCGGGACCGGCGGCATCGGCATCACGCTCGCCGAGGACCTCGCCCGCCGGGTGCGGGCGAAGCTCGTGCTGCTCGCCCGCGTCGGCTTGCCGCCGCGGGCGGAGTGGGACGCGCACCTCGCCGCGCACGGCGGCACCGACCGGGCCGGGCGCGCGATGCTCGCCGTGCGGCGGATGGAGGCCGCGGGCGCGGTGGTGCACGTCGTCGCCGCCGACGTCACCGACGCGGCACGGCTGCGCGAGGTCCGTGAGCTGGCCGAGCGCGAGTTCGGCGGCCTCGACGGGATCGTGCACGCCGCCGGGATGCCCGGCGGCGGCGTCGCCGAGGTGAAGGAGCGGGCCGCGGCCGAAGCGGTGCTGGCCCCGAAGATCGCCGGGACGCTGGTTTTGGCCGAGGCGTTCGCCGACCTGCCGATGGACTTCGTCGCGCTGTGCTCGTCGATCACCGCGGTGATCGGCGGCATCGGGCAGGTCGACTACTGCGCCGCCAACAACTTCCTCGACGCCTACGCGCGGGGCCGCCACGGCTGGCGGGCGCGGCTGGTCTCGCATGCCTGGGGTGGCTGGGACGAGGTCGGCATGGCCGCGGAGGTGGCCGCGCCGACCACGATCCGTACCGCCCGGTCGCGGGCGCTCGGCCCGGTCGAGCACCCCGTGCTCACCACGCGTACCGAGGACGGCGCGCACGGGCTCGTCTCGGCGCCCACCCACTGGCTGCTCGACGAGCACCGGATCGCCGGCGTGCCGGTGGTGCCGGGAACGGGACACCTGGAGACCGTCCGCGCGGCGGTGGCCGCGGCGCTGCCGAAGCCCGGTGACGGGCACGTCGTCGAGCTGCGGGACGTCGCGTTCCTGGAGCCGTTCGGCGTCCCGGACGGCGCCACCGCGGAGTACCGCGTGGAGTTCGACGGCGACGACTTCACCGTGACCAGCCATATCGCCGGCGCGAGCCGGACCCACGTGCGCGGATCGGCCGGGTGGGTCGCGGCCGGGTCGGCGTCCACTGTGGACATCGAGGCGGTGACCGGGCGGACCGAGCCGATCGACGACGGGCACGGCTTCGGCACCGGCCGCACCAGCATGGTCACCTTCGGCCCGCGTTGGGCGGCGCTGCGCGAACACCGCATCGGCGCACAGGAGGAGCTGGCCACGATCATGGCTCCCGAGGCGGCGGCGGGTGACGCCGGCGCTTGGGGACTGCACCCGGCACTGCTGGACGTCGCGACCGCGTTCGGCCGCGGCCGGGGGAGCGGCACCTATCTGCCGATGAGCTACGGCCGGGTCGTCGTGCACGACGCGCTCCCGGCGAGTTTCCGCAGCCACCTGCGCTACCGCGACTCCGGCGGCGACCAGGTGGTGGCGGCCGACCTTTCGTTGTGTGACGAGACCGGCCGCGTGTTCGTCACGATCGAGGACTTCGTGCTGCGCCAGGTCGATCAGGACGCCGTCGGCGGCGGCCTGGCTCCGGCGTCCACAGTGTCCACAATGTCCACAATGTCCACTGTGGACAACGTGAAGACGTCGACCGGGATCCGCCCGGTGGACGGGGCCGAGGCGTTCGTCCGAGCGCTGGCCCCCGGCCTCGGCGGGCAGGTGGTGATCAGCACGCTCCCGGTGCGGGAGCTGATCGAGCGCCGGGTCAGCGCCGAGGAGCTGGACGAACCCGGCGAAGCGCAGGTGAAGGTGTCGAAGGACGACTACGTCGCCCCGCGCACCGACCTGGAGGCCGAGATCGCCCGCCAGTGGACCGAGCTACTCGGCGTGGAGAAGATCGGCGTGCACGACGACTTCTTCGCACTCGGCGGCAACTCGCTGGTCGCCATCCAGCTCATCGCACAGGTGCGCAAGGCCACCGGCACGCGGCTGGCGATGAAGACGCTGTTCGAAGCGTCCACAGTGGCCACTCTGGTCGAGCGGATCGAGGAGCTGCGCGCCGGCAAGGCCGAGGCGCCCGCCGAACCGGCCCGGACCACCATCCCGAAGCTCGAGCGCTGAGACCGTTGGCGGATTCGGGCCGGGTGAGCCAAGACCCGGTTCGGCATGTCGCGAAAGCCACTTTCGCGACACCTGACGTCCCGAAAGTGGCTTTCGCGACATGCTCGCCACTCGCGGTCACCCCTCACCCACGCCAACCGCCACGACGACACCATCTGCCACTCCGCACGCCAGCCAGGCCGGCAGCCGAGACCCCGTCGGGTCTTGAATTCGCCAACAGACACGGAGAACACGAAACATGAGCGACACGAAGGAATGGACGTTCCCGGCCTCGTTCGGGCAGGAGCGGATCTGGCTGTCCGGCCAGCTCGACCCGGCGTCCCCGGTGTACAACCTGCACTGCCAGGCCCGGCTGGACCGCCCGCTGACCGGGGCGCAGTGGCGCACCGCGCTCGGCGTCATCGTCGGGCGGCACGAGGCGCTGCGCACGTCGTTCCGCATGGACGGCGGCGCGCTCGTGCAAGTGGTGCACGCCGAGGTGCCGATCGAGCCCGAGGTGCACGACCTGCGGGACCTGCCCGCCGACGCCCGTGGTGACCGGCTCGCCGAACTCGTCGGTGCTGTTTCGCGCGAGGCCATCCCGCTCGACTCGCCGCCGCCGTGGCGGGCCCAGGTGTGCCGCATGGCCGACGACGAGTGGGTGCTCACGTTCGTCGTGCACCACACCGTGTTCGACGCCGGCTCGGTGCTGGTGCTGGGGGCCGAGCTGGGCGAAGCGTGCGACGCCGTGTTCGAGGGCCGCGAGCCGAAGCTGCCCGAGCTGGCCATCCAGTACCCGGACTACTCGGCCTGGCAGCGCGGGCAGCTCGAAACGTCGCGCGAACAGCTGGACTACTGGCGGACACAGCTCGCCGGGTTGCCGCCGGTGCACGGCCTGCCCACTGACCGGCCGCGGCCGACGGAGCTGACGTTCGCCGGTGACCAGGTGGACTTCGCCCTCCCGGACGGGCTGATCGACCGGGTCGGCGAGTTGGGCCGGGAGCTGTCGGCGTCGCCGTTCATGGTGCTGCTGGCCGGTTACGCGGCACTGCTGTCGCGACTGTCCCGAGTGGACGACATCGTCGTCGGCGTCCCGGTCGCCGGCCGCGACCTGCCCGAGCTGGCCGACCTGATCGGCATGTTCGTCAATCAGACGGCCGTGCGCGTCGACTGTTCGGGCGCACCCGCGTTCACCCAGCTGGTCGGCCGGGTCCGGACCACGCTGCTGGAGGCGATCGACCACAGCCAGGTGCCGTTCCAGGCGGTCGCCGAGATGGCCGGGGCCGAGCGCGACCCCGGCGTGCAGACGCTGTATCAGCTCGGGTTCAACTTCCTGCCCGACTCGGGGCTGGAACCGATCCGCTCCGCCACCGCGAAAGACGACATCGCGATCGACCTGACCGCCGTGGACGGCAGGCTCGTCTACCGCACCGACCTGTTCGACCGCGAGACCGCCGAAGCCGTGGCCGAGCGGTACCTGCGGCTGCTCGCCGCGGCGCTGGCCGACCCGGCTCAGTCGATCGCGGACCTGCCGCTGCTGTCGGACGCCGAGCGAGAGCTGGTCCTGACCGGGTGGAACACAGTGTCCACAGTGTCCAGTTCGGACGCGATGACCGTGCCCGCCCGGTTCGAGGCCCAGGTGCGGCGGACCCCGGACGCGCCGGCCGTCGACTTCGGCGGGGTTCGCCTGACGTACGCGGAGTTGAACGCGCGAGCCAACCGCGTCGCACACCGGCTGCGCGAGCTGGGCGCCGGTCCCGGCACCGTCGTCGGCGTGTGTGTGCCGAACTCGGCGGACCTGCTGACCGGCGTGCTCGGGGTGCTGAAGAGCGGCGCGGCCTACGTCCCGCTCGACCCGGCCAACCCGGCCCCGCGGCAAGCGCTGATCCTCGCGGACGCGGGTGTCCCGTTCGTACTGGTCACCGGGGAGTCCACACTGGACACCAGGACGCTGGCCCTTGACGACACGGGCGAGTGGTCCGCCGCGGCCACCGAAGACCCCGAACCGGCGGCAGGGCCGGGCGACGTCGCCTATGTGATCTACACGTCGGGCTCGACCGGGAGGCCCAAAGGTGTCGAGGTCGAGCACCGGGCCGTCGACACGTACCTGGCCTGGGCGCGTGAGGCGTACCCCGGCCTGGCCGGACGGGCGTTGCTGCACACGTCGCCGTCGTTCGACCTCACCGTGACGACGCTGCTCGGCAGCCTCACCGCCGGGGGCGCGGTGGTCGACGGCGGCCACCCGACGTTCGTCAAGGTGACCCCGACGCACCTCGCCGTCCTCGCCGAGGAGCTGTTCCCGACGGGTGAGCTGGTGCTCGGCGGTGAAGCCCTGACCGCCGAGACCGTTCAGCCGTGGCGGGAACGGCACCCCGGCACGCTCGTCGTCAACGAGTACGGCCCGACCGAGGCCACGGTCGGCTGCGTCGTGCACCGGATCGAACCCGGGGACGAGCTGCCGTCCGGACCCGTCCCGATCGGCCGTCCGGTGCCCGGCACCCGCGTGTACGTCCTCGACGAGCGGCGGCGGCCGGTGCCGCCGGGCGTCCCGGGCGAGCTGTACGTCGGCGGGTCGCAGCTCGCCCGCGGCTATCTCGGGCTGCCGGACCTGACCGCCGGCAAATTCACCGAGGGTCCGTCCGGCCGGATGTACGCGACCGGCGACCTCGCCCGCTGGCGCCGCGACGGCACGCTCGACTACCTCGGCCGCACTGACGAGCAGGTGAAGCTGCGCGGCTACCGCATCGAGCCCGGCGAGGTCGAAGGGGCGCTGCGCGAGCTGCCGGAGGTGCGGGACGCGGCCGTGGCGGTGCGCGGCGACACGCTCGTCGGCTATGTCGTCGGCAGCACCGAGGGGGCGGCCGAGGCCCTGCGGAAGACGTTGCCGGAATACCTGGTGCCGACCCGGTTCGTGACGCTCGACGCGCTGCCGATGGCGGCCAGCGGCAAGCTCGACCGGGTCGCGCTGCCGGATCCCGAACCCGGCGAGGCACCGGCGTACGTCGCACCCCGGACCGCGGCCGAAGAACTCGTCGCCGAGGTGCTCGGCGACCTGCTCGGCGTCGGCGACCTCGGCGCGCACGACGACTTCTTCGCCCGTGGCGGCAACTCGCTGCTGGCGATCCGCGCGATGGCCCGGATCCGCAAGCAGGTCGAAGTCGACATCCCGGTGCGGGGGCTGTTCTCTCTCACCACCGTCGCCGGGCTCGCCGCCGAGATCGAGCGGCGGCTCGGCGAGGACCTCGACCAGCTCAGCGACGAAGAGATCCAGCGCCAGCTGGCCGAAGGGGAGCACTCGTGACCACGATCGACGAAACCAGCGGAGCGGCCGCGCGCCGCGCCCTGCTCGAACGGCGGCTGCGGCGGCGCACGGAGCAGGCCGCGACCATCACGCCGCGCCCCGGCGACGCCCTCGTCCCGCTGTCCTACCAGCAGGAACGCGTCTGGTTCATGGAGCAGTTCGCGCCGGGCACCGGGTCCTACCACATCCCGGTGCCGATCCGGTTGACCGGCAGGCTCGACGTCGCCGCGCTCCAGTCCGCTTTGGACAGTTTGCCGGAGCGGCACGAGGCGCTGCGGATGCGGTTCCCGGCAGGGGACGACGGGCAGCCGACCGTCCACATCGAACCATCGGTCACGGTCGGATTGTCCATTGTGGAGGCCGGAAGCGAGGAAGCTGCCCGTGTCGCCGTCGACGCCGCCGCGGCCGAGACGTTCGACCTGGCCACGGGCCCACTGCTGCGGGCGACCCTGGCCAGGGTGTCCGACGAGGAGCACCTGCTTGTCCTGTGCACGCACCACATCGTGGGCGACGGCTGGTCGGTCGACCTGCTGCTGCGTGACCTCGCCGCGCGGTACCACGCCCTGAGCACCGGCGGCACGGCCGAGCTGCCCACGCTGAGCATCGGGTACGGCGACTTCGCGCACTGGCAGCGCCGCACACTCACCGGTGGCGAACTCGACCGGCAGCTGGAGCACTGGCGGGCGCAGCTCACCGGGGTCGAGCCACTGGAACTGCCCACCGACCGGCCCCGGCCCGCCAAACAGAGCTTCGACGGCGCGATCCACGAATTCTTCGTCGAGCGCGACCTCACCCGGTCCCTCGGCGAGCTGAGCCGCGGGCACGGCGTCACGCTTTTCATGACCCTGCTGGCCGCCTACCAGGTGCTGCTGGCGCGGTACTCGGGCCAGGAGGACTTCGCGATCGGCTCGTCGTCGGCCGGGCGCGGCCTGCCCGAGCTGGAAGGCGTGGCAGGCATGTTCATCAACATGCTGCCCCTGCGTGCCCAGCTGGCGGGCGACCCGACGTTCGCCGAACTGCTCGAACGCACCCGGCGGCACGTGCTGGACGCGTTCGACCACGCCGACGTTCCGTTCGAGCGGCTGGTGAACGCGCTCGGCGTGCCCCGTGACGTCAGCCGCTCGCCGGTGTTCCAGGCCATGTTCGTGCTGCAGAACTACGAGATGGGCCGGATGGGCGCGGCCGGGGAGTCCGATGTGGACTTCCGCTGGCTGCCGATGGATCTGCCCGCGACCCGGTTCGACTTCGAGTTCCACGCGATCGAGGTCGAACGCGGGCTGATCGGCAAGTTCGTGCACAACACCGCGTTGTTCACCGCGGACACGGTCGCCGGGATGGCCGGGCGGCTGGTCACGCTGCTGCGCTCGATCGTCGCCGACCCGGACCGGCGGCTGTCCGAACTGGACATCCTCGACGCCGGGCAGCGCGAACTCGTCCTGGAGCGCTGGAACGCCACGACGGCCGAGTTCCCGCAGACCACGCTGCACGCGCTCGTCGCGGAGCAGGCCGCCCGGACGCCGGACGCGCCCGCGGTGACCTTCCGCGGCGCTTCGCTGACCTACCGCGAGCTGGATGAGCGGGCCAACCGGCTCGCGCACCGGCTGCGTGGCCTCGGCGTCGGGCCGGGCGTGCTCACCGGGGTGTTCGCGCAGCGGTCGTTCGAGCTGGTCGTCGCGCTCCTCGGCGTGCTGAAAGCCGGTGGCGCGTACGTCCCGCTCGACCCGGAGTACCCGGCCGACCGGCTGGCGTTCATGCTGCGGGACGCGGCCGCGCCCGTCGTGGTGACGCAGGCGGCGTCGCGTGAAACGCTGCCGCCGGGTGACGCGACCGTCGTCGTCCTGGACGACCCTGCCGAGACGGCCGGGCAGCCGGGAACCCCGCCCGAGCCGCTCGCCGGACCGGACGACCCGGCTTACGTCATCTACACCTCGGGCTCGACCGGCAGGCCGAAAGGCGTGCCCAACGGTCACCGCGGCATCGTCAACCGGCTCGACTGGATGCAGCGCGCGTACCGTCTCGACGGCACCGATTCGGTGCTGCAGAAGACCCCGGCCGGTTTCGACGTGTCGGTCTGGGAGTTCTTCTGGCCGCTGAGCACCGGCGCGCGGCTCGTGCTCGCCGAACCCGGCGGCCACAAGGACGCCGCGTATCTGCGTGAGCTGCTCGCGTCCGAAGGCATCACCACCGCGCACTTCGTGCCGTCGATGCTCACGCTGTTCCTGGCCGAACAAGGCGTCGAGACCTGCACGGCGCTGCGGCGGGTCGTGTGCAGCGGTGAGGAGCTGCCGCTCGACGCCGCCCGCGAGTTCACCCGGCGACTGCCGCACTGCGAGCTGCACAACCTCTACGGCCCGACCGAAGCCGCCATCGACGTCACCGCCTGGCACTGCACGCCCGCCGCGCTCGCCGAGGTCGCGTCGGTGCCGATCGGGGCGCCGATCCAGAACATCCGGATCTACGTCCTCGACCGTGCCGGGCGGCCATGCCCGGTCGGCGTGCCCGGCGAACTGCACATCGCCGGCGTCGGCCTCGCCATGGGCTACCACGACCGCCCGGAGCTGACGGCCGAGCGGTTCGTGCCCGACCCGTTCCGCGATGGCCGGATGTACCGCACCGGCGACCTCGCGCACTGGCGCCCGGACGGGACGATCACGTTCCTCGGCCGGATCGACGACCAGGTCAAGCTGCGCGGCCTGCGCATCGAGCTGGGGGAGATCGAGACGACCTTGCGCGCCCAGCCGGGGGTGCGCGACGCCGCCGTGATCGTCCGCGAGGACACGCCGGGGGACAAGCGGCTGGTCGGGTACGTCGTCGGCGACGCCGACCCCGGCGCGCTGCGGACGGTGCTCAAGCAGAGCCTCCCGGACTACATGGTGCCACCGTCGTTCGTCCCGCTCGACGAGCTGCCGCTCACCCCGAACGGCAAGCTCGACCGCAAGGCGCTGCCCGCTCCGGTCGCGTCCCGTGACACGACCAAGGAGCTGGTCGAGCCGTCGAACCCGGCCGAGATCCTGCTGGCCGGGATCTGGCGGGACGTGCTCAAAGTGGACGAACTGGGCGTCGACGACGACTTCTTCGACCTGGGTGGCCACTCGATGCTGGCCACCCAGGTGGTGGCGCGGATCGCCAAGGCGGGCACCGGCCAGGTCGGCGTCATGGACCTGTTCCAGCACCGCACGATCCGCGAGCTGGCGTCCTTCATGGACGGTGACACCACCGACCGGCCGCGCCACCTGCTGTACGAGCTGACCAAGCCGACGACACAGCGGACGCTGACCTACGTCTGCTTTCCCTACGGCGGTGGCAGCGCGATCGTCTACCAGCCGCTGGCCGACGCGCTCCCGGAGGGCCACTCGCTCTACTCGGTCGCCATCCCCGGCCACGACGTCGGACTGTCCGAAGAGGCCCTGCCCTTCGACGACCTGGTCGAGCGGCTGGCCGACGAGATCCTCGACCGCGTCGACGGCCCGCTGGCCATCTACGGCCACTGCGGTGTCGGCAACGCACTCGCCGTCGGCGTCGCCCGGCTGCTCGAAGAGCGCGGCCGCGAGCTGGAGGTCGTCTACATCGGCGCGATCTTCCCGTTCGCCCGCATGAAGGGCGCGGTGGGCACGCTGCGCACCCGGCTGGAGAAGCTGCGCAGCAACCGGTACTACTCGAACTGGCTCAAGGGCATGGGCGTCGACACCGACGACCTCGACCCGGCGCAGGCCGATCGGATCATCACGAACATGCGCGCCGACAGCCGCGCCGCCGAGGAGTACTTCAGCGGCCTGCTCGACGCCCGCGTGGCCAAGCTGCGCGCGCCGATCGTGTCGGTGGTCGGCTCCGAGGACCCGGTCACCGACTACTACGCCGAGCGGTACCGGGAATGGGAGTTCCTCACCGACACCACCGCGCTCGTGGTACTCGACCGGGCCGGGCACTTCTTCCTGCGCTACCGGGCCGAAGAACTCGCGGAGATCGTCACGCGCGTGCACCCGGCACTGGACGATCCCGGCGAGCTCGACGTCCGGGCCCGCGGCGACGACGCGGCCTGGGCGGTGCACGAGACCCATCGGGCGGACGTGGACGAGAAATCCACGGTGCGGCCGAGTATGGCCCGGTTCGTCACGATCACGGTCGGGCAGCTGGTGTCCTCGACCGGTTCGGCGCTGACGTCGTTCGCGGTGCCGATCTGGCTCTACACCCGCACGGGCTCGGTCGCCGACCTCGGCCTGCTGTGGGCGCTAGCGCTGATGTTCGGCGTGCTCGTCCTGCCGGTGGCAGGCGCGCTGGTCGACCGCGGCGACCGGCGGCGGATCATGATCGCGGCCAGCGGCACCGCCGGCGGGATCCAGCTGGTACTGGCGTTGCTGCTGATCACCGGGCACGTCCAGCTGTGGCTGTTCTACGTGCTCATCCCGCTCGGATCGGTGGCCGCGTCATTCCAGCGCATCGCCTATCAGTCGTCGGTGGCGCAGCTGGTGCCGAAGCAGTATCTCGGTCACGCGATGGGCCTCGCGCAGCTGTCCACCGGTTTCGCCCAGCTGCTGATGCCGGTGCTCGCGGCCGGGCTGCTGGCGACGATCCAGCTGTCCGGCATCCTGATCCTGGACATGGTGAGCTACGCGTTCGCGATCGTGGGCCTGCTGTTGGTGCGGTTCCCGGATCTGCTGGGCTGGCGCCCGCGCGAACCGCTGCTGACGGCGATCGCGGGCGGGCTGCGGTACTCGTGGAACCACCGCGGCTTCCGCACGATGCTGCTGTACTTCGCGCTGGCGAACGTCTTCCTCGCCCCCGCGCTGCTCCTGGTCTCGCCGCTCGTGCTGTCGTTCGGCTCGGTCACCGACGTCGCGCAGGTGGCGCTGGCCGAGGCCGTCGGCGCGGTGGCCGGCGGGATCGGGATGGCGCTGTGGGGTGGCCCGCGGCACCGGCGGATGGTCGGCGTGCTCGTCGGCAACATCGGGATCGCGCTCGGCAGCCTGGTGATGGGCCTGCGTCCGTCGCTGGTCGTCGTCGCGGCCGGGGTGTTCGTCCTTGCCGCCGCGATGTCCGTGTCGCAGGGAATCTACGCGACGCTGGTGCAGGTCAAGGTGCCGCAACGGTTCCACGGCCGGGTGTTCGCGATCAACCAGACGATCACATGGTCGACGCTGCCGATCGGGTTCGCCGTGCTGGCACCGCTGGCCGTCGGCTGGTTCTCGCCGCTGCTGGCGCCGGGCGGGGCACTGGCCGGGTCGGCGGGGGCCGTGCTCGGCACCGGCGAGACCCGGGGCATCGGGCTCGCCTATGTCGTCTTCGCGCTGATCCTGCTGCTGATCAACGTGGGCGGGTTCTCGCTGCGGCTGCTGCGCCGGTTCGACACCGAGGTGCCCGATTCGTTGCCCGACGACCTGGTAGGGGCGCAGGAACGGGAGCGCAAGCTCGCCGGGAAGGAGGCCGCATGAGTACGGCAGTGCTGGTCAGGGAGGCCCGCGGGCACTGGGTCGGCGAGGTCGCGCCGTCGATGCGGGCGGCCGGGCACCGCGTGGTGCTGCTCGCCCCGCCGATGGACAAGGCCGAGCGGGCCGCGCTGGCCGGCGTGGTGGACGACGTCGTCGCGCTCGACGACGTCCACGACCCGGAAGCCGTTTCGGCGAAGGTCCGGGAGATCGCAGGCGGCGCGTTGGCCGGCATCTTCACCGGCTCGGACGGCGCCATCGCGAGCACCGCCCGCGCCGCGGAGCTGCTCGGGGTGGCGCGCTGCCCGGCGTCGGTGTTCGCCTTGTGCGCGAACAAGTTCGCTGTCCGGGAGGCGCTCGCCGCGGCCGGGCTGCCCGGGCCCGCTCACGCCCTGATCTCGTCGGCCGCCGAGGCGGCGTCGGTGGCTTCGGCGGTCGGGCTCCCGGCGATCGTCAAGCCGGTCAACGGGGCGGGCAGCAACCTCGTCCGCACCGTGTCCACCGTGGACGAACTGGCGGCCGCGTACGAGCTGCTGGCCGTGCGACTGCCCGAGTCCGCGGATCCACGCTACCACCGTCCACTGGGGACACTGGACCCTTCGTCGACGTTCCTCGTCGAAGGGTTCCTGCGCGGCCCGGAGTACGCGGTGGACGTGCTGGTCCGCGATCGCGTGGCCGAGCCGGTCGAGATCCTCGACAAGCCGCTGATCGACGAGCGGAAGTTCGAGCTGGCGCTGTCGTGCCCGCCCGCCGGGCTCACCGCAGACCGGGCCGAGCTGGTCACCGCGGCGGCGGTCGCCGCCGTCCGCGCGCTGGGTCTCGACAACACCTGCGCCCACGTCGAGCTGATCGACGACGTCGACCGCGGCCCGACGATCGTCGAGGTCAACGCGGGCAGGCCTGCCGGGTCGATCATGCCGCTGCTGACGAAGCTGCGCACCGGCATCGACGTGTTCGCCGAACTGGCGGCACTCGCGGTGGGCGCCCCGCCGCCGGTGCGGGAACCCGCGAAACTCCCGATCCCGCTGGGCATGCTGATCCTCTACGCGGCCGGTTCGGGCCGGTTGACGAAGATCGGCGGGCTCGACGAGATCGCCGAGCTGCCCGAGGTGATCGACGTCGTCACCACCGTCTCGCCGGGGCAGGTGCTCAGCGACGAACAGGAGACCTACGCGGTCAACCTCGTCGTGGCCGGGTTCGCCGATCACGACGACCTCGCCGCCCTGCACGCGGAGGCGAGCAAGCTCGTCCGGCTGGACCTGGAGGAAGTGTGAACACCGCGTTCGTGGTCCGGGAGACCGCAGGACAGTGGATCGCCGACGTCGTGGCCGCCGTGCGTGCGACCGGATTGGGGGCCGAGCTGGTCACCCAGCCCCTGGAACCGGCCGAGCAGGCACAGCTGACGGAACTGGTGGACGGCTTCGTTTTCGTCGACGACGTCCGCGACGCCGGAGCCGTTGCCGAGGCGATCCGGGCGCGGACCGCGCGTCCGGCCGGGGTGATGACCGCCGCCGAGGGGATCATCGCGAGCGTCGCCCGTGCGGCCGAGCTGCTCGGCGTGGCGCGCTGCCCGGCGTCGGTGTTCACCGTGACGCACAACAAGCTCGCGGTCCGGCAGGTGCTGGCCGCGGCCGGGTTGCCGGGGCCGCGCTGCGCGCTGATCCCGTCGGCTGCCGAGGCGGCGTCGGTGGCTTCGGCGGTCGGGCTCCCGGCGATCGTCAAGCCGGTGAACGGCGCGGCGAGCAATCTCGTGCGTACGGTGTCCACTGTGGACGAACTGGCGGCCGCGTACCGGCTGCTGGCCGAGCGGTTGCCGCTGTCGGAGGACGCCCGGTACCACCGGCTCGTCGGTGGCGGACCGTCGCCGATCGACCCGGTGAAGGTGTTCCTCGTGGAAAGCCTGCTGCGTGGGCCGGAGTACGCGGTCGACGTCCTGGTGCGCGACGGCGTCGCGGAGCCGGTGGCAGTGGTGGAGAAGCCACTGATCGACGAGCGCAAGTTCGAGCTGGGCATGGTCTGCCCGCCGCTCGAACTGTCCGAAGAGGGCACCGAGCGGCTGTTCGCGGCGGCGACGGCTGCCGCTCTCGCGCTGGGCCTGGACAACACCTGCGCGCACGTGGAGCTGATCGACGACGCCGAGCTGGGGCCGACGATCGTCGAGGTGAACGCGGGCCGCCCGGCCGGCGGCGCCCAGCCGGTGTTGCTGAAGCTCGCGACCGGCATCGATGTCGTCGCCGAGGCCGTGTCGCTGGCACTGGGCACGCCACCGCCCGCGCGAGGTGCGGGCCTGCCGGTGCCGGTGGGCTACCTGATCTTCTACGCCGAGGGCGCCGGGCGGCTGGTCCGCGTCGACGGCGTCGACGAGGTCGCCGATCTGCCCGAGGTCCTGGAGGTCGTCACGATCGTGCGTCCCGGCCAACTGCTCACCGACGACCAGGAGATCTACGCGGTGAACGTGCTCGCCGCGGGGTTCGCCGACACCGAAGACCTCGCCGCGCTGCACGCCGAGGCCGCCAAGCTGATCCGATTCGAACTGGAGGAGTCATGACCGCCGAACTCGCGGCGAACCTCGGCCTCGTCGAGGGCAACGAACACACGAAGCTCACCGTGTACGCGGCCACGGGCCTGGACTGGGTGCGCGCGCACCGCGAAGCGCTGCAGGACCGGCTACGCGAGCACGGCGCGATCCTGCTGCGCGGGATGCCGGCCGACCTGGCGGTGTTCAACCAGGTCACCGAGGAGATCGGCGGCTCGCTGCTGACGTACACGGAACGGTCGACGCCGCGGTCGGCGGTCTCGGGCAACATCTACACCTCGACGGAGTACCCGCCTGCCGAGTCGATCCCGATGCACAACGAGAACTCGTACTCGGCGCACTGGCCCGCCCGCCTGTTCTTCCTGTGCGACACGGCGGCCGAAACCGGCGGCGCGACGCCGATCGCCGACAGCCGCGCGGTGCACCGCCTGCTGCCGGCGGACCTGCGTGAGCGGTTCGCGGGCGGCGTCACCTACACACGGGCGTTCCGGGAAGGCCTCGGGCTGACCTGGCAGGAGGCGTTCCAGACCGACGACCGCCAGGTGGTGGCGGACTACTGCACCAGCAACGGGCAGACCTACGAATGGACCGACGACGGCCTGCGCACGCGGCACCTGCGTCCGTCGTTTGTCGCGGAACCGCACACCGGCGCGATGGTGTGGTTCAACCAGGCCAACCTGTTCCACGTCTCGAGCCTGGGGGAGGAGGTCAGTGAGGCGCTGCTGGAGCTGTACCCCGAGGAGGACCTGCCGCGCAACGCGTACTTCGCCGACGGCTCGCCGATCCCACAGGCGGACCTGGCCACGATCAAGGCGACCTACGACAAGGTCAGCTACGCGTTCCCGTGGCAGCCGGGCGACATCATGGTGATCAACAACATGCTGATGGCCCACGGGCGCGAGCCGTTCACGGGCAAGCGGAGGACCCTGGTCGCGATGACGTGACAGTTCTGGTCGACAGGCGCACCGGCGCGATCCAGGGCGAGCGCCCGGAGCCGGGTGAAGGTGGCCATTGCGGACGCGTCAGCAAATCGGTGGGAGCCTAGCGGGCCGCGCACTACAATGATCTTCGTGCATGGGTCACCGGTCCGCGAGTGGGAGTTCCTGCTCGCCCGGCATCATCCCGGCGGGTGGAAGCCCGTCACTAATGGACAGTCCGGCGCCTATGTCTTTCGCAGTGCCGACGGCTCGCGGTACGCCAAGTGCGTCACGGGCGAGCAGCAGGGTCTCCTGGAACAGGAACGGGACCGTGTGGACTGGCTCAGCGTCAGTGGCATCCCAGGACCCGAGGTGCTCGAATGGAGCGCCGACGCCGGCGGCGCATATCTGGTGACCAGCACCGTCGAAGGCGTGCCCGCGGACCGCCTGCCTGCTCAGGCGCTCTGGAGAGCATGGCCGTCCATCATTGAGGGCGTGCGAGGTCTGCACGCGCTGCCAGCGAAGGAATGTCCGTTCAGCAGAGACCTGGCACAGATGTTCGCCATCGCCCAGAACGTCGTCGCCCGTGACAAGGTCAACCCGGAGTTTTTACCAGTCGACCAGCAGCAGACGCGGCCCGCCGAGCTGCTCGCGCAACTTGCCGGGCAAGTCGATCGCCGCCTCGTGCAAGAAGCTACCGACACCGTCGTCTGTCACGGCGACCTCTGCCTGCCCAATATCATCCTCGACCCGGTCGCACCGAACTTCGTGGGATTCATCGACCTTGGTCGCCTCGGCCGGGCGGATCCCTATGCTGACATCGCCTTGCTGCTCGCCAACGCTCGGGAAATCTGGGATGACGAGAACCAAGCGATCGCTGCCGACGACGCCCTCGCCGGTAGTCACGGGATCACGCTCGACACCGACCGGCAACGGTTCTACCTCCATCTCGACCCGCTCACCTGGGGATAGCACGTAGGGTCTGAGCGGGCCCGTTCGGCGCACTCGCACCCGAGCAGGGGTGTCCTCGGCCGCGGTCGGGTCGAGCCGTGGCGAATCTTTACGTCGAGTTGTGGACAGGAGCCCCGCGGACATGTTGGGCTGAGACCCGGCCGAACCTGGCGTGGTCGGCTGTTTTCTGCCCTGCGACGTCGAGGAGCGGCACCCTGAGCCTGTCGGAGTACCTCCGAGAGAACTGGATCGACGTCGTGAACGACGCGATCCTGCACGTGGATCTCACCCTGGCGGCGATGGCACTGGCCGTGCTGGTCGGAATGACGATCGGCCTGCTCACCTACCGGCGGCGGTGGCTCGGCGCGATGGCGACCACGACGACGGCGGCGTTCCTGACCGTCCCGTCGATCGCGCTGCTGGGCATCCTGATCGGCCCGTTCGGGCTGGGGCTGACGAATGTCCTGTTCGCACTGGTGCTCTATGCACTTCTGCCGATCACGCGCAACACGATCGTCGGGCTGCGCGGCGTCGATCCGGCCGTGGTGGACGCGGCGCGCGGTATGGGGTTCGGCCGCGTACGACTGCTGTTTCGCGTGCGCCTGCCGCTCGCCTGGCCGGTGATCCTCTCCGGCATCCGGGTCTCGACGCAGATCACGATCGGTATCGCGGCCATCGGCGCGTATGTCAAGGGCCCCGGCCTCGGCAACGAGATCTTCGACGGGCTCGGCCGGTTCGGCTCGGTCAACTCCCTGAACCAGGTACTCACCGGAACGCTCGGGATCATGGTGCTGGCGCTGCTGTTCGACCTGGCCTTCGTGGTGGTCGGCAAGCTGACCACACGGCGACGTCCCCGTGTCCGCCGAGCGGCTGCTTCGGCGACGTCGGGGGGAGCCGCCGGAATGGGCGGTGAGACGATCGAGCTGCGGAACGTCAGCAAGCTCTACCCCGGACGAGCGGTACCGGCGGTCGAAAACCTGACGATGCGAATCCCCGCGGGCGAAATCGTCGTGCTGACCGGTCCGTCGGGGTGCGGCAAGACGACGACCATGCGGATGATCAACCGGCTCGTCGAGCCCACCGCGGGCGTCGTCACGATCGGCGGCACTGACGTGTCGGCGCTCGACCTCGACGAACACCGGCGCAACACCGGCTACGTCATCCAGCAGATCGGGCTCTTCCCGCACCTGCGAGTGGACGCCAATATCGGCGTGGTGCCGCGGGTGCTCGGCTGGACTCGACGACGCATCGCGGACCGCGTGCGCGAGTTGCTCGACGTCGTCGGCCTGACCCGCGAGCACGGCATCCGGTACCCGCGTGAGCTTTCCGGCGGTCAGCAGCAGCGCGTCGGTGTGGCGCGGGCGATGGCCGCGGACCCGCCGGTCATGCTGATGGACGAGCCGTTCGGCTCCACCGACCCGATCACGCGCGCCCGGCTGCAGGACGAATTCCTTCGCCTGCAACGGGAAGTGCGCAAGACGATCGTATTCGTCACCCATGACTTCGACGAGGCGCTGAAGGTCGGCGACCGGATCGCCGTGCTTCGGCCGCGGTCGGTGATCGCTCAGTACGACACGCCCCAGGCGATCCTCGCCGCGCCGGCAGACGACTACGTCGCGAGCTTCGTCGGCTCGAAGCGGAACCTGAAGCGGCTCGCGCTGATCCGGGTGGGTGACCTGGACCTCCGGCAGGCGGCCGGGCCGGACGGCCTGCCTCCGGTCCGGCCCGACGCCACCCTGCGGGACGTGCTGGACGTGATGGTGCGGACCGGCAGCACCGCGGTCATGGTTACCGAGGACGGCACCGCGCAGCCGCAGGGGGTGTGCGATGTGCCCAGCCTCGTCGCGGCGCTCCGGCCCGCCGACGAGGCACCGGCGCCCGCGATCCCGGACGCCGAGGAGGCGCCTGGGCCGGGTCCGGACACCACGCCGCCCGCGCGGCCTCGCCGCCGCCGGCTCGGGCTGCTGGTGCGCCCGGTTCTGCTGATCCTCGCCTTGCTGGCGCTCTTCATGATCGTGCGTGCGCACCCGATCGACTCGATCGAACAGCGCTTTCTCAACGCCGGCGAGATCCTCACCGAACTGGGCGCGCATCTGCGGCTCACCGTGATCTCGACGGCGTGCACCATCGCCATCGCCCTCCCGCTCGGCATCCTGCTCACCCGCGCCGGCGCCCGCTGGGCCCGGCCCATCGGCCTGGGGCTGGGCAACCTCGGCCAGGCGATCCCGTCGATCGGGCTCGTCGTGCTGCTCGCGCTCTGGATCGGCACGGGCACCGCGACAGCGGTGACGGCGCTCGTCGTCTACGCGACCTTGCCGGTGCTGCGCAACACGATCGTCGGGCTCGACGGCGTCGACCCGACCCTTGTCGACGCCGCTCGCGGCATGGGCATGGGCAAGGCGGCCATCCTGTGGCGGATCGAACTGCCGCTGGCCGTCCCGGTGATTCTCGCCGGGATCCGGACCGCGCTGGTACTCACCGTCGCGAGCGCGACGCTGGCGACGTTCATCGACGGTGGTGGTCTCGGCGGAGGGCTTGTCGCCGGGATCGGGCTGTACCGCCCGATCCTGAGCCTGACCTTCGGCATCATCGTCGCCGTGCTGGCACTCTTCGTCGACTGGCTGGGGCTGGTCGCCGAGGAGATCCTGCACCCGCGCGGCAGTTAGCTCGACCGACTTCAAGGAGGACCAACCCATGCGGATGCTCCAGCGCGCGACCGCCACTGCGCTCGCGCTCGTCGCGGCAGTGGCGCTCGCGGCCGGCTGCACGATCGGCAAGGACGAGACCGGCGCCAAGGTGGGCGCGGGATCCATCAAAAAGATCGACGCGCTGAACGGCGTCCAGATCCGCGTCAGTTCCAAGGAGTTCGACGAGCAGCTGCTGCTCGGCCAGATCGCCCTCGTCGCACTGCAGGCGGCCGGGGCGAGCCCGCAGGACAAGACCAACATCACCGGTTCAAGCAACGTCCGCCAGGCGCTCACCAGCGGCGCGGTCGACCTGTACTGGGAATACACCGGCACCGCCTGGATCAGCTACCTCAATCAGACCAAGCCGATCAGCGACCCGCAGGCGCAGTACGACGCGGTCAAACAGGCCGACACCGCCAACGGCGTCACCTGGTGGGCACGCTCGCCGGCCAACGACACCTACGCCCTCGCCGGCAACCCGGCGACACTGGCCCGGACCGGCGTCAAGACGCTGTCCGACTACGCGGCCCTGGTGAAGCGGGACCCGGCCGCGGCCTCGACCTGTATGGGCCCGGAATTCAAGAGCCGGGACGACGGGTTCCCCGGCCTGGCGAAGACCTACGGGTTCACCCTGCCCGACCCGCAGGTGCACCTGCTCAACGACGCCGTCGTCTACCCGAGCATCGGAAAGGGGGACCCCTGCGGCTTCGGCTCGGTCGCCTCCACCGACGGGCGCGTGGCCGCGCAGCACCTCACCGTGATCGAGGACGACAAGCACTTCTTCCCGACGTACAACCCCGCCATCACCATCGCCACTCCGCTTGCCCAAAAATACCCGCAGCTGGAGCAAGTCTTCACGCCGATCGCCGCGAAGCTCGACACCGCGACGCTCACGGACCTGAACAAGAAGGTCAGCGTCGACGGCCAAAAGTCCGTGACGGTCGCCCGCGACTGGCTCAAGTCGGCGGGCTTTATCAGCTGAACCGTCGGCGGGGTCCGGACAGGGCTTGATCAGCGTTCGAGCGTCTCGTAGCGGCCAAAGACCACTGGGCGGCGAACTTGTTCCGCTTCTGCGTCTTCGGCGAGTTGACGTCCTGCCGAAACTGCCTGAGTGCCTTGGGGGTCTTGGTGCGCTCTGGCTCGGACATCGTGCTCTCCAAGCTTTTGAGTGCGCGCCGCAGGTGCGTCTGGTTTCCGCTGGGAACGCCACCAAGATCCGATGCTGACACCCGCGTCCAGACCGCCCCTGTGTTCCGCTGCCCTTCGGGAGAGAGTCGATGTCCCACGCCGAAACCCCACCGGTTGTCGACAAGATCGCTGACCTTGTCGGCTGGGACAGAGAGTTCACGCCGAAAAAACGTTGGAGCGATGTGGAGCGCGAACTCGGTACGGCATTACCGACCGACTACAAAGAACTCGTGACCCGTTTCCCGGGTGACATATTTCGTCGCATCGATATCGACAGCCCCGTGGTCGGCGAACATGCTTGGCTTAGATTCAAGTCCAACTCGACGACGTCGAGTACGGCCTCTACCCGGAACCGGGTGGCCTGTTGCCGTTCGGATCCGGCGGCCAGGGCGGAACGTTCTGCTGGATCACCGACTCCAGCGACCCCGGCCGCTGGAGGATCGCCTACCACGATCAGAGCCCGGACGAATGGCGCGAGCACCTCGGTTTTACGAGGGCACCCGGCAGGTTCAGCCCCTGCCCGCGACGTGAGCGACTGGGGTCAAGGGCTTGGGTCCACCCGGGGCGGTCAACCGCGTTCCCGTGGGTGTCCACGATCCCGTGGACGCCGTGATCGAGTGGGGAAGCCTCTTTACCGGGCACAGTGTGCAAGAACGCTGGCGAACGGCGTCAGGTGACCGAGATCGAGACGGTGTGTTCATCGAGGAGAACGAAGTGATCAGTCACCTCGCGGAGCTGGCTGCCTTGGCTCGTACCGCCACCGACGAGGGGAAGCGGCTTTACTGCTCCGTCCGGTGACGGCCCGAGAGACACCACATCGTGCTCGAGGACATGTCCCTGCCACGTCGCTCCAACATCGAACTTCGACAATGTGGTCCGTGTAGACCTGCCTGCCGGGGCCGGTACAGGTCAGCGGGCCCAGCCAGGCATAGAGCAGCATCTGCCACTCTCTCAGGGCGCGGACGAATGGCGTGAACACCCCGGACCGCGATACAGCTTCTTTGCGAAGTCCTGACCAACAAGAGTGAGGACAATGTTCTTGGGTGGGATTTTTCCGAACTGCCAGTTGAGTTCGTTCCCTCGATCACTCAAGGCCGGCGGCGGCTCTTGGATTGCGGTGTTGCCGGCTTCGGCTGCCCGGGAACTCGCCTCCGATGGGCCCGGCATCGCCCGAATCCGGCGAGGACGCCTTCTGTGTCGACACCGATTCACCAGAGGTTCAGCCGAAGACCGGCTCGAACCCGCCGTCCCCTGCCACGAAGCGGGAAGTGTCCCACTACCAACAAGCGGCCGCTCAGGCAAGCGACGATAGTCGGGTGAACGGCGTCTGCTGATCCGTTACAGGCAATCGGGTGAAAGTGCGAATTTCCGCATTTTTCAAAGTTCGAGTTGATCGATAACGTGTCGAAAGCAAGGTTATTCCGACGGCGCACGAGCCGGTGCACGTGCGCATGGCCGTGCGGCCCGAAACGTGAGAATTTCGGTCGGCAAGATCATGTTCTTGTTTACGCAGTTGGTGGCCCCGCTGACGGGAAGAAGATGATCTGCGACCACCTCTTCCTGGGGTTTCACGTTTGAGCCGCCGCCCTCGCGGGAACCAGCAGGCGCCACCTCGAAGCGATGTGCGACGCGAGGCGGCCTGAACTGGAAGAATTCGAAGAGAGGGGGTTTGCTCGATTGTTCAGCCGGGCGCCTGCCCGGTAAGTGAAACGACTGGTGTTATTCACGCTCCTGCGTGTCTGGCGATCGGCAGGCACGTTGCACTGTTCTTGCCTTCTGCGGAGTGTGGTGCGCGCCACCATTCCACGATATGCGGCGAATTGACATCTGTTCAATGAATAATCGCGGTTGAATTGCTACCTTGTGTGACGTCAGGGTGTTCTCCGGCCGGCCGGGCGTTCCCACCATTGGCGGTACTGACGATCTCCGGTGCCCGGCAGCGTGTTGTTTCCAGCCCGATGTGGACTCAGAAGTCCCGCGGGCAGGGGGAGCAAGGAACGTGACGCGGCTGAAGACCGCGGTTATCCACCTCGTAGTTTCCTGTTGATTTTGGAGGATTCATGCCGTCCGTACGAGAACGCTACGAATGCCCGAGCCCGCAACTCGTGCGGGCAGGGGATCTTCAGAATGTGCTGAACCGCCTGGCGGCTCAGCACGGCGTCCCGGGAGCTCAGCTCGCCGTGCTGCAGGACGGTGTGAAGACAGTGGTCCAGACCGGTGTCGAACACCAAGACAGACAGAGACCGATGAGAGCGTCCTCCGCTGTGCCGACCGGTTCCGTCACCAAGCTGGCCACCGCGACGGTCGTGATGGTGCTCGTCGCCGACGACGATCTGGAACTCGATCAGCCCGTCAGTGAAGTGCTCGGTGTCTCCGGTGTCTCCGGCCGGATCACGCCGCGGAACCTGTTGAGCCACACCAGTGGCCTGCCGTCCGATCCGGCCGACGTCACCAGCGCGTGCCTGCGGGAAATCCGCGCGGCGGTGCCCGTCTGCCCACCGGGGACGGCGTTCTCCTATTCGAACCTTGGCTACGCGTTGGTCGGTTCGCTGATCGAGGCGGTGACCGGGATGACTTGGCGTGAAGCCGTCGAGGCGATACTCCTGCGTCCACTGGAGATAGAGCCCGCCTACGACGGCGGCGCACGCACCGTCTCCGGGCACGCGACGGGACCGGGCGGTGCCCGTCCTGTCGAGCAGGCACTGCCGCCGATGCTCGAACCCGCCGGCGCGCTGGCACTCAGTGCCGATGACCTGATCGAACTGGGCCGGGTCCATTTGGGAAAGCCGGGCCTGCTCGACGTCGTGACCGCCGCGGACATGCATCGCCGGGTCCCCGCCGCGGATCCGTTCGGCCTCGCCGATGGCTGGGGCCTCGGAATCGCGCTTTACGAGGGCGATGACGACCTCTGGCTCGGCCACGATGGCACCGCCGACGGCACTTCTTGTCACCTGAGGATAGATCAGGCCGGTGCCTGCGTGGTCGCGTTCACGGCCAACGGCGCCGCGGGCACGGGACTTTGGCAGGACTTGCTTCCCGAACTGCGTGCACTCGGCCTCGCGCTCCCGGTCCAGCGCCCCCTCACCGTGACCCGGCCGGTGCCGTTCCCGGCCGGTGACTTCGGCACCTACCGCAACGGTGCCATCGACTACACGATCCGCCCCGACGACCACGGCGGTGCCGTCCTCGTCGTCGACGGCGAGACCTTCGCGGACTGCACGCTTCACGAGGACGCCGCTTTCACGGTCCGCGATCCGGCCACCGGCCGCGTCACGCCCTGCGGCCGGTTGCGCGGCGCGCTCGGCGCGGCGACCGCGATCGAAGTCGGCGGCCGCCTCGCCCGGCGCCGCTGAGTGACGTTCCCCCACCCCGTTTTCTCGCCCCCGGGCGGGACTCCTTGTTGTGCCTGGAAGGTGCGAAAGACGATGACCGTGCAAGACACGACGGACGGCGCCCCCGACGCCGAGAGAACCGCCGCCCTGCCGGAACTGTTCGCGGCCAGGGTGCGCTCGGCACCGCAGGCGATCGCCGTCGACGGTGCCGACGGCCGCCTGACCTATGCCGAGCTGGCGGAGCGGGCCGAGCGCCTCGCGGCTCACCTGATCCGGCTGGGCGTGCGCGCCGAAGACCGGGTCGGGCTGCTGGTCGACCGGTCGGCCGAACTCGTCGTGGCGGAATTGGCGATCGTGATCGCGGGCGGGGCCTATGTCCCTCTCGACCGGCGGGCTCCCGATGCCAGGTCGCGGTCGACACTGGCTTCGGCGGGGGTTTCGGTGCTGATCACCGATCAGCCCGAACGGGCCGCCGGTATCCACGGTGGACAGCTCGTCATCGCCGGGCAGCCGCTTCCGGAGCGGAATTCGGTTCCGCCAAGGGTGGACGCGGACCAGCTGGCGTACGTGATGCACACGTCGGGGTCGACCGGGACGCCGAAGGGGGTGGCGGTGCGGCACCGTGACGTGGCGGCGCTGGCCTCCGACAGCCGGTTCGCGGGTGACGCGCACCGCCGTGTGCTGCTGCATTCCCCGGCCGCGTTCGACGCCTCCACCTACGAGCTGTGGGTTCCCTTGCTCAACGGCGGGACGGTGGTGATCGCGCCGCCCGGCGACCTGGACGTCGAGGCGCTGCGAGGAATCCTTGTCCAGCACCGCGTCACCTCACTGTGGCTGACCGCGGGTCTGTTCCGCGTCGTGGCGCAGGAGGCACCGGACAGCTTCGACGAGGTCCGCGAGGTCTGGACCGGTGGTGACGTCGTTCCCGCCGGCGCCGTGCGGCGGGTACTGCGCGCCTGTCCCGGTCTGACCGTCGTCGACGGCTACGGCCCGACGGAGACCACCACGTTCGCGTCGGTACACCCGGTGTCCTCTGTGGACGGTGTGCCCGACGTGATGCCGATCGGCCGCCCGCTGGACGACGTCCGCGCGCACGTCCTCGACGACGTCCTCGACCCGGTGCCGTCGGGGCAGCCGGGGGAGCTGCACCTCGCCGGGGCAGGGCTGGCGCGGGGCTATTGGGCCCGGCCTGGCGCGACCGCGGAGAGGTTCGTGGCGGATCCGGACGGCGAGCCCGGCGAACGGATGTACCGCACCGGAGACCTGGTGCGGTACAACGACGACGGGGAGCTGGAGTTCCTCGGCCGCGCTGACGAGCAGGTCAAGATCCGCGGCTTCCGGGTGGAACCCGGCGAGATCGAAACGGTGCTCGCCGCCGCTCCCGGGGTGCGGGAGGTCGTGATCGTCGCCCGCGAGGAGCGGCCGGGCGTCAAAAGGCTGGTCGCCTACGTGGTCGCCCGGGCCGGGGAGGCACTCGGAGATCTGGCGGAGACGGCGGCAGCGGCGTTGCCCGATTACATGGTGCCGTCGGCGTTCGTCGTCCTCGACGAGCTTCCGTTGAGCGCGAACGGAAAGGTCGACCGCCGCGCGCTGCCCGCGCCGCCGGAGGAAGTCCGTGCGGGCGTCGCACCGCGGACGGAAACAGAACGCACCGTGGCCACGATCCTGGCGGACGTGCTCGGGGTGACCGGGATCGAGGCCGGCGACGACTTCTTCGCTCTCGGTGGCGATTCGATCCTCGCCGTGCAAGCTTTGTCGCGCCTGCGCCGGACTTTCGGCGCGGACCTGTCCGCCCGGACGGTGTTCGACGCCCCGAGCGTCGCAGAGCTGGCACGGTTGCTCGACGAGGCGCCCCAGCGCGAAGAGGCCGCCATTCCGATCACGGCGCCTTCGAACGTCCTTCCGCTGTCCCCGGCCCAGCGAAGATTGTGGTTCCTCGACGAACTCGCCGGAGCCAGCGCGGAGTACAACACCGCCGTCGGGCTCCGGCTGTCCGGCCCGCTGGACCTCGAAGCCCTGCGCGGCGCGCTCGAAGCACTCTGCGCCCGCCACGAGTCACTGCGGACGACCTTCGCATCCCTTGAAGGCCAGGGTGTCCAGCGGATCGCCGAGACCGGCGAGATCCCGTTGCGTGTCGCGGAATCACCCGCGGACGACGCCACGCTCGCCGCTGAGCTCAGCGCGCCGTTCGATCTGCGCACCGGACCGCTGACCCGGGCCGTGCTGTACCCGCAGGCGCCCGGCGAGCACCTGCTCGTCCTGTGCCAGCACCACATCGTCACCGACGGCCGCTCGATGGGGATCCTGACCGCCGAGCTGATGGACTTCTACGCCGGGATCACCCCGCCGCCCTTGTCACTGGGCTACCGCGACTACACACTCTGGCGCGAGCGTTCCGACGACGACGGTCAGCTCGGGTACTGGGGCGAGGCGCTCGACGGTCTCGAGCCGCTCGCGGTGCCGACCGACCGGCCGCGGCCCGCTCAGCGCTCCACCGAAGGCGCTGTGTACCGCCACGATCTGCCCGCCGACCTGGTCCGCGGCCTCACCGCCGCCGGACGTCCGCACGGCGCGACGCTGTTCATGACGCTGACCGCGGCCGTGCAACTGCTCCTGTCCGCTTATGGTGGCCAGCACGACATCGCCGTCGGCACGGCCGTCGCCGGTCGTGACCGGGCCGAATGGGAAGCCCTGACCGGCTTCTTCGTCAACACCCTCGTCCTGCGCTCCCAGATCGACCGGGCTCAGGCGTTCCCGGAGTTCCTCGCCGGGCTCCGGGAGACGGTGCTGGAGGCGTTCGCGCACGGCGACGTGCCGTTCGACCGGGTCGTCGAGGAGGTCCAGCCCGAACGCGATCCGTCGAGAACACCGTTGGTGCAAGCCGTCGTCGTCTTGCAGAGCCCGCTGGTCCGTCCCCGTGAAGCCGGTGGCCTGCGGGTGAGCGAATACGAGCTGCCTCGCCCGTCGGCCCGGTTCGATCTGGTGATCGAGTTCTGGCCGCACGACGACGGCCTGCGGATCACGGTCGAATACGCCACCGCGCTCTTCGACGGCGAGACGATCGAGCAGCTGACAGCGAGCCTGGATGCCCTCCTCGCCGGTATCGCCGCCGACCCCGCCCGACGCGTGGGTGACCTACCGCTGCTCACCTCGGGTGATCCGCTCCCGCCGGACGCCGCCCCGGCGGAAACCCTCACGCGGCTGTTCGATCGCCAAGCCGGACTTCGGCCGGACGCACCGGCCGTGCTCTTCGGTGACGAGCGGCTCGGCTACGGCGAATTGCGCTCCCGGGCCGACAGGCTCGCCGGACGGCTGGTCCGTCTCGGCGTGCGGCCGGAAGACCGCGTCGGCGTGCTCATGGACCGCTCGGCCGACCTGGTCGTGGGGGTACTCGCGATCCTCAAGGCGGGCGCCGCCTACCTGCCCCTGGATCTGCGTGCCCCGGCGGACCGGCTCCGGCTGCTCCTCGACGGCACGTCGGTCCTGCTCACCGACGAGACCTGGCAAGGCACCGCGAGCACCATCCACAATGGACGGATCTTGGTCCTTCCCGACCAGGGGGAGGAGCCCGCGCCCGGCCTCGCGATCGACCCGGCAGGCCTGGCCTACGTCGAGTACACCTCGGGGTCCACCGGGGAGCCGAAGGGCGTGGCCGTCCGGCACGCGGACGTGGTGGCGCTGGCCACCGACCCGCGCTTCACCGGCGGCGCCCACGAACGCGTGCTGTTGCACTCGCCGCTGGCCTTCGACGCCTCGACCTACGAACTGTGGGTCCCGCTCCTGAACGGCGGCACCGTGGTCGTCGCGCCTCCGGGGGACGTCGACGCCGACGTCGTCCGCGAGCTGACCGCACGGCACGGCGTCACCGCTTTGTGGCTCACCGCCGGACTGTTCCGGCTCTTCGCCGTCGATACGCCGGAGTGCTTCCGAGGTCTGCGCGAAGTCTGGACCGGCGGAGACGTCGTCCCGCCCGAGGCGGTGCGCCGGGTACTGGAAAGCTGCACTGGCGTCGCGGTCGTCGACGGTTACGGCCCGACCGAGACCACGACTTTCGCGACCGCGTTCCGCATGGCCTCGCCTGCCGGGGTCCCCGACGTGATCCCGATCGGGACGCCGCTGACCGGCATGCGCGTGTACGTGCTCGACGAAGGCCTGCGACCGGTACCGCGCGGCGCGCTGGGCGAAATCTGCGTCGCCGGACCGGGGCTCGCCCGGGGCTACGTCGACCGGGCGGGCGCGACCGCCGACCGCTTCGTCGCCTGCCCGTTCGGCGCTCCCGGCGAACGCATGTACCGCACCGGCGACCGCGGACGGTGGCGCACCGACGGAACCCTCGAGTTCGCGGGCCGCGGCGACGATCAGGTCAAGATCCGCGGCTTCCGGGTCGAACCGGCGGAGGTGGAACGTGCGCTGACCGCCGAACCCGTCGTGGCGCAAGCGGTGGTGCTGGCGCGAGCCACCGGCGGCCGCAAGTACCTCGTCGCCTACGTCGTCGCCGCCGAAGCCTCCACAGTGGACACTGACGCTCTCCGCGGCACGCTGGGACGAACCCTGCCGGACTACCTCGTGCCGTCGACGATCGTCGTTCTCGACGCGCTTCCGCTGAGCGCCAACGGGAAGGTCGATCGGCGCGCCTTGCCGGAACCGCGGTTCGAGTCCGCGAGCGCCCACGGTGTCGCGCCCCGGACCGAGCGGGAAGCCGTGCTCGCGGGAATCTGGGCCGAGGTGCTCGGCCTTGACCGGGTCGGCGTCGAGGACAACTTCTTCGCCCTCGGTGGTGACTCGATCCTCAGCATCCAGGTCAGCGCCCGCGCTCGGCGGGCAGGATTCGCGCTGACCACGGCCGATCTGTTCCGCCATCAGACCATCGCGGCCCTCGCTCCGATCCTGGCCGACGCGGTCGCCCTCACCGACCATGGACCCGTGTCCGGCGACGTCGTCCCGACCCCGATCCAGCGCTGGTTCTTCGACACCGTGCGGGTCCCGGACCGGTTCGACCAGGTCATCGCGGTCGACCTGGCGGACTGCGCCGACGAGTACGCGCTCGCCGCCGCCATCGCCGCCCTGACCCGGCACCACGACGCGCTGCGGACGACGTTCACCCGAGACGGCGACCAGTGGCGACTGCACAACAACGGCGTCGAGGACGGCCACTCGCTGTTGCACTGGTCGCTCTCCGGCCCGCCCGAGCGCCGGGTGCTGCGCCTGTCCGCCCACCACCTTGTCGTCGACGGGGTGTCGTGGCGGATCCTGCTCGAAGACCTCGACCAGGCCTATCACCAGGTCCTCCAGGGAAAACCGGCCGACCTCGGGCCGCGGACGACCTCCTTCCTCGAGTGGGCCGCGCGGCTGTCCGCGCACGCGGAGGCCGGCGGGTTCGACGACGAACTCGAGCACTGGCGCGGGCTGACCGCCGCCCCGATCCCCGTCGACGGAACCGGCACCAACACGGTCGCGCGGTCGCGCGCGGTCACCGTCCGGCTGACCGCCGCGGAGACGCGGTCGCTGTTGCGGGAGGTGCCGGAGGTCTACCGGACGCAGGTCAACGACGTCCTGCTGACGGCGCTGGGCCGGACGCTGCGGGACTGGACCGGCCAGGTGCCGGTGATCGATCTGGAGGGCCACGGCCGCGAGGAACTGTTCGACGGCGTCGACCTGTCCCGGACGGTCGGCTGGTTCACCAGCCTGTTCCCGGTGGCGCTGGACGTGCCCGAAGAGTGGGGCGCGGCGCTCAAAGCCGTGAAGGAAAAGCTACGGGCGGTTCCGCGGCGGGGAATCGGTTACGGCGCCCTGCGGTACCTGACGGGTATGCCCTCGGCCGTCGACCCGCAGATCAGCTTCAACTACCTCGGGCAATTCGACCTGCCTGGTGACCTCTACACCGGCTTGCACGGTGAGCTGACCCTGGACGCCGATCCCGGCGACACCCGCCCGCATCTGCTGGAGGTGGTCGGCCAGGTCAACGGCGACACCCTCGAATTCACCTGGCACTACGCGGAAGGCGTGCACGACGACGCCACCGTCACCCGGCTGGCCGATGACCTGTTGGAGAACCTGCGCGGAATACTCGGGCACTGCGCCGAACCCGGCGCGGGCGGCCGGACTCCGGCGGACTTCCCCCTCGCCGGACTCGACCAGTCCACTCTGGACGAATTGGTCGGCGACGGCCGCGACGTCGAGGACGTCTACCCGCTCACCCCGATGCAGGCGGGCATGGTGTTCCACGGCCTCGCCCAGCCCGGCGACCGGAACTACTTCGAACAGATCTCCTTCACCCTCGACGCCGTTCCCGATCCCGAAGCGCTCGGCGCGGCCTGGCACCGCGTCGTGGCGCGGACGCCGGTGCTGCGCAGCCGGATCGTCTGGGACGGCGTACCCCAGCCGTTGCAGATCGTGCTTCGCGCCGCCGACCTCCCAGTGTCCTATCCGGACTGGTCCACAGTGGACGCCGACGAGGCGATGCGGCGAAAGCTGGCCGAAGACCTCGCCGTGGGGATCGAGCTGACCCGCGGGCCACTCATGCGGCTGGTCATCGCCAAGGATTCGGCCACTTCGGTCCGGGTGATCTGGACCTTCCACCACGTCCTGCTCGACGGCTGGAGCGTCTTCGGTGTCCTCTCCGACGTCCTCGCCCTGCTACACGGCGACGAGCTGCCGAGCCGTCGTCCGTTCCGTGACTACGCGGCCTGGCTCGCCGACCAGGACGACGCCGCCGCCGAATCCCACTGGCGGGCCGAACTCGCCGGGGTGACACCGACCGCGTTGCCCGGCGACCGTGGCGCCCGCGCCCACTCGGCCAGCTCGACCGCCCGCGTCCCGGTGGAACTCGACGACGCCGCGACCGCCGGACTCCACGCGTTCGCGCGGCGGCATCGCCTGACCGTCAACACGATCGTCCAAGGTGCTTGGGCGACTTTGCTTTCACGCTACAGCGGCGAGTCCGAGGTGTGTTTCGGCGCAACGGTGTCCGGCCGCCCGGTCGAACTGCCGGGCGCGGACGACATCCCCGGCCTGTTCATCAACACCCTGCCGGTGCGGGTGAAGCTCGACCCCGAACGCGGTCTCGCCGACTGGTTGCGGGACTTGCAGGCGGCACAGGCGGAATCGCGCCGGTTCGGGCACGTCGGCCTGCCCCGGTTACAGGCATGGAGCGAGACCGGCGGCAGCCTGTTCGACAGCATCATCGTCTTCGAGAACTACCCGGTCGCGGACCTCCCGGGGCTGCGCGACGTCCGCGCGGCCGAACGCACCAACTACCCGCTCGGTGTCGTCGCCTATCCGGGGCAGCGGCTTTCCCTGGTGCTCAACCACGATCCCGAGCTCATCAGCCCGGAGCTGGCCGAACGGCTCGCCGCGCATCTCGAAACGCTGCTCCGCGAATTCGCCGTGGCACCGCATGAGCCCGTGACGCGGGTACCGATGCTGTCCGAACCGGAACTGCGGCACCTCCTCCGTGAGCGCAACGCCACGGCTCCCGAGGTGCCCGCCGGGACGGTGCCCGAACTGTTCGAGGCACACGCGCGCCGGAACCCGGACGCGATCGCGTTGGTGACCGACGAACAGACCGTCACCTACGGCGAGCTGGACGTCCAGGCCAATCGTTTGGCCAACCGGCTGCGTGACCTCGGCGTCCTGGCCGAAGACCGGGTCGCGGTGCTGATGGACCGTTCGCCCGCGCTCGTCGTGGCCGAACTCGCGATCGTGAAGGCAGGCGGCGCCTACCTGCCACTGGACCTGCGCGCACCGGCGGAACGACTTCGGCTGCTCCTCAGCGAAGCCGGGGCGGACGTCCTGGTCGCCGACCAGACCTGGCTGGCCACCGCCCGAGAAGTGCACAGCGGGGTGATCGTCACCGAAGCCGACGACTTCCCGGCGACCCCGCCCGCCGTGACCACCGATCCCGAGCAGCTGGCCTACGTCATCTACACCTCGGGGTCGACAGGAAAGCCGAAGGGCGTCGCGGCCCGGCATCGCGACGTCCTCGCCCTCGCGGCCGACCAGCGTTTCACGGCACACGACCGGGTGCTGCTGCACTCGCAGCAGGCTTTCGACGCCTCGACCTACGAACTCTGGGTGCCGTTGCTGAACGGCGGCACGGTCGTGCTGGCCCCGCCGGGCGACCTCGACGTCCACACTCTCGGCCGGATCCTCACCACGCACGCGGTGACCGGCGTCTTCATGACCACCGGCCTGTTCCGGCTCGTCGCGCAAGAAGCACCGGAGATGTTCGCCGGCGTGCGGGAGGTGTGGACCGGCGGCGACGCCGTGCCCGCCGTCGCGCTGCGCCGGGTGCGGGCCGCGTGCCCGCGGACCTTGGTGGCCGACGTCTACGGCCCCACCGAGACCACCACCTTCGCGACCGTGCACCCGCTGCCCGGCGAGATCCCCGACGTCGTCCCGATCGGCGGCCCGCTCGACAACACCCGCGTCTACGTCCTCGACGACGACCTGCGGCTCGCCCCGCCCGGCGCACCCGGTGAACTGCACATCGCCGGGGCCGGGCTGGCGCGCGGCTACCTCGGACGGCCGGGGTCAAGCGCCGAGCGGTTCGTCGCGGATCCCTACGGGCCGCCGGGGGAGCGGATGTACCGCACTGGCGACCTCGTGCGCTGGAACGACGAGGACGTCCTCGAATTCGTCGGCCGGGTGGACGAACAGGTCAAGATCCGCGGCTTCCGCGTCGAACCGAGTGAGATCGAGGCCGCACTGGGCGAGCATCCCGGCGTCGAGCAGGCGGCCGTGCTGGCCCGCGCCGACGGCGGCGTGAAGCGGCTGGTCGCTTACGTCGTCGGCGAAACCGGAGGACTGGCGGACTTCCTGGGGCGGACCCTGCCGGACTACATGGTCCCGGCCGCGTTCGTCCGGCTGGAGAAGTTCCCGGTCAACGTCAACGGCAAGCTCGACCGCACCGCGCTGCCCACGCCCGACTTCGGCGTCCGGGACCACGTGGCGCCGCGCACCGACCGCGAACGTCTGCTCACCGGGATCTGGGCCGAGGTGCTGGGTGTCGAGCGGGTCGGCGCCACCGACGACTTCTTCGAACTCGGCGGCGACTCGATCCTCAGCATCCAGGTGGTGTCCCGTGCCCGCCGCGCCGGGCTAGAACTCCTGCCCGGCGACCTGTTCGATCACCGCACCCCGGCGGCGCTCGCCGTCGCGGCGCGGACCGCCACCGAGGCCGTCGAACGCGGCCCGGTCGGCGGGCCTGTCCCGTTGACCCCGATCCAGCGCTGGTTCTTCGCGACCCAGACCGCCGATCCGGAGCACTTCCACCAGTTCGTCCACTTAGGACCTGATCAGGTGGACCCCGACGCGGCACGCAAGGCCGTGGACGCGCTGCTGGAGCACCACGACGCCCTGCGGATGCGCTTTACCCACGACAACGGCGGGCAGCACCAGGAGAACGGTCCCGTCGGTGCCGAGACGCCGTTGATCCGGCTCGACATCTCCGAACACGACGTCACCTTCGCCGTGCACCACCTCGTCGTCGACGGCGTCTCGTGGCGGGTGCTCGGCGAGGACTTCGATCGTGGCTACGCCCAGGCGCTGAAGGGCGAGCCGATCGACCTCGGCCCGCGCACCACGTCCTTTCAAGAGTGGGCGAACCGGCTCACCGAGCACGCCGCCGATGGCGGGTTCGACGACGAACTGGACCACTGGCGCGGCCTGCCCGGCAGCACCTCGATCCCGGTCGACGGCGAAGGCGAGTCCACGATCGCCTCGATGCGCGAGGTCACCGTCCGCCTGCCCGCTCACGAGACCGAAGCGTTGCTGCGGGAAGTGCCCGCGGCCTACCGCACGCAGGTCAACGACGTCCTGCTGACCGCGCTCGGCCGCGTGCTGCGCGACTGGACGGGCGGGATCCCCGTCATCGACCTGGAAGGACATGGCCGTGAAGACCTGTTCGACGGCGTCGACCTGTCCCGGACGGTCGGCTGGTTCACCACCGTCTTCCCCGTCGCGCTGGACGTTCCCGACGACTGGGGCACCGCGCTGAAGTCGGTGAAGGAACAGTTGCGCGCGGTGCCGCGGCGCGGAATCGGTTACGGCGCCCTGCGGTACCTGGCCGGCACCGCGCCGTCGATCGATCCCGAGGTGAGTTTCAACTACCTCGGCCAGTTCGGCTCCGGTCGGCTGGAATCCGACGAGAGCGAGCGTTCGGCGCGGGCGCATCTGCTCGACGTCGTCAGCCGGGTCGAAAGCGGCGAACTCGAACTGACCTGGTACTACGCCGAAGGTGTGCACCGAAAGTCCACTGTGGACCGGCTCGCGGCGGACATGCTGGCGGCGCTGCGCGAGATCATCGGGCACTGCACGCGGCCTGGCGCGGGCGGCCGGACCCCGTCCGACTTCCCGCTGGTCGAGCTCGATCAGTACACAGTGGACTCGCTGGTCGGCGACGGGCGTGCCGTCGAAGACGTCTATCCGCTCACCCCGATGCAGGCGGGGATGGTGTTCCACTCCCTGTCCCAGCGGGAAGAACGCCTGTACTTCCAGCAGGTCTCGTTCGTGCTCGAGGGCGCCGGCGACGTGGGGGCGCTGGCCAGGGCGTGGCAGCGGGTCGTCGACCGCACTCCTGTCCTGCGTACGCGGATCGCCTGGGAGAGCGTGCCGGAACCGGTGCAGGTCGTGCGCCGTCAGGTGACCGTCCCGATCACCGAGTACGACTGGCGCTCCCGCACCCCCGCCGAACGCGAGCGGGCCTGGCAGGACGCCCTGGCGGAAGACCGGGCCGAAGGGCTGGACCTCGCCGGGAACTCGCTGCTGCGGTTGACCTTCGCCCGCCTTTCGGACACGGAAACCCGGGTGCTCTGGACGTTCCACCACCTCCTGCTCGACGGCTGGAGCGTCTTCGGGGTGCTGTCCGACGTCTTCGCCGCCTACGCCGGTGACGAACTGCCCGAGCGGCCGCCGTTCCGCGACTACGTGGCGTGGCTCGGCCGCCAGGACGACGCGGACGCGGAACGACACTGGCGTGGCCAACTGGGCGATCTCGTCGCCCCTGCCCGGCTTCCGGTGGACCGGGCTCCGGCCCAAGCGCACAGCAGCCGCTCGGCGCGGTGGGTGCGGGTGCCGGTCGAACACTCCGCGCGGCTGGGCGACGCCGCACGCCGGGCGGGGCTGACGATGAACACCGTCCTGCAGGGCGCGTGGGCGCTGGTGCTCTCGCGGCTCTCCGGAGAACGCGACGTCTGCTTCGGCACCACCGTGTCCGGCCGCCCGGTCGAACTGCCCGGAGCCGACGACATCACCGGCATCTTCATCAACACGCTGCCGGTACGGGTCGGCGTCGACCGGTCTTCCGTCGCGGACTGGCTGGCGGCACTGCAAACGCGGCAGGTGGAGTCCCGCAGATACGGGCACCTGCCGCTGACGAAGCTCCAGGCGTGGAGCGGCGCCGACGGCAGCCTCTTCGACAGCATCGTGGTTTTCGAGAACTACCCGGTCGACGCCGCCGCCGGTGCGGCGCAAGGATTGCGCTTGCGCGACGTCGACGCCGCCGAGACGACGAACTATCCGCTCAGCGTCGTCGCCTCGCCGGGGGAGCGGCTGACCCTCGACGTCGGCTACGACCCCGACCTGTTCGACACCGCGACCGCCGAGCGGATCACCCGTCAGCTCACGGGCGTTCTCGACGCCTTCGCGGCGGACCTCTACCAGTCGCTCGATGACATCGACCTGCTCACGGCCGAGGACCGTCATCAGCTGCTCGTCACCTGGAACGACACCGCCCAGCCGGTACCGGAGGGCAGCCTCGCCGAGCTTTTCGCCAGGCAGGTCGCGCGTACACCCGGCGCCGTCGCGCTCACCGGCGACGACGTCCGCCTCACTTACGCGGAGCTGGACGAGCGCGCCGACCGGCTCGCCCGGCACCTGGCGTCCCTCGGCGCCGGGCCCGAAACGGCCGTCGGGGTGCTCATGGACCGTTCCCCGGACCTGGTCATCGCCGAACTCGCGATCATCAAGGCGGGCGCGGCTTACCTGCCGCTCGACACCCGCGCTCCCGCGCCACGGCTGAGAACCCTCTTGGACGGCGTGCCGATCCTCGTCACCGGCCAGACCCGGGCCGCTTCCGCCAGTGAAGTCCACAGTGGACAGGTTGTCGTCCCGGACGGCCGGACCGTGGACGCGCCGCTACCCGTCGCGGCGCCGGACAACCTCGCGTACGTGATGTACACGTCGGGTTCGACGGGGAAGCCGAAGGGCGTGGCGGTACGCCAGCGTGACGTCGTCGCCCTGGCCGCCGACCGGCGGTTCGCCGCGCACGAACGCGTGCTGCTGCACGCCTCGCCCGCCTTCGACGCCTCGACGTACGAACTTTGGGTCCCGCTCCTCAACGGCGGCACCGTCGTCCTGGCGCCGCCCGGCGACCTCGACGTGGACACTCTCCGGCGTGTCATCGCCGAACACGACGTCCACGGCGCGTTCTTCACCGCGGGCTTGTTCCGGCTTCTCGCGCAGGAGGCGCCGGAGACCTTCCGGGGCATGCGCGAGGTCTGGGCGGGCGGCGACGTCGTCCCGGCTGGCTCGGTCCAGCGAGTACGGGAGGCGTGCCCTGGCATCGTGGTCGTCGACGGCTACGGCCCGACCGAGACGACGACCTTCGCCACCTCGCACCGGATTCCCGGCGAAGTGCCCGCGGCCGTGCCGATCGGGAAGCCGCTCGACAACATGCGGGCCTACGTCCTCGACACGGATCTGCGGCTCGTACCGCGGGGCGCGTCCGGAGAGCTGCACGTCGCCGGGGCCGGGCTGGCTCGCGGGTACCACGGTGACGCGGGGCTGACCGCCGACCGGTTCCGGCCCGACCCGTTCGGCCCGCCGGGGGAGCGGATGTACCGCACCGGCGACCTCGTCCGCTGGAACGCGCGCGGGGAACTGGAGTACACCGGCCGCGCGGACGAACAGGTCAAGGTGCGCGGGTTCCGGATCGAACCCGGCGAGATCGAGGCCGCGCTGACCGCACATCCCCGTGTCGGCCAGGCCGCGGTGCTGACCAGGGAAGACCACGGGAGCAAACGGCTCGTCGCCTATCTCACCGGCGACGCGGACGACCTCGCCGAATTCCTCGGAAGGACGCTGCCGGACTACATGATCCCGGCCGCGTTCGTCCGGCTCGACCGCTTCCCGTTGAACGCCAACGGGAAGATCGACCGGCACGCCCTGCCTGCCCCGGACTTCGGCCGGACGGCCGTCCGGACCGCGCCCGCGACCGAGGCCGAACGGGCACTGGCCGGGATCTGGGCGGACGTGCTCGGCGTGTCCGAGATCGACGCCGAAGCCAACTTCTTCGAACTCGGCGGGGACTCGATCCTGAGCATCCAGGTGGTGTCACGGGCTCGCCGTGCGGGGCTGATCCTGTTGCCGCACGACGTCTTCCGGCATCCGACGCTCGCCGCGCTGGCCGCTCATTCCGGCGGGGACGCCGGGCCGCGTGCCGAGCAAGGGCCGGTCACCGGGTCGGCGCCGCTGACGCCGATCCAGCATTGGTACTTCGCCACGCAACCGGAACGGTTCGACCAGCGGGTGGTGCTGGAGTTCACCGAGGACATCGACGAAACCGCGCTGCGTCGCGCGCTGGAGACCGTCTGGGCGCACCACGACGGCCTGCGGCTGCGGTTCGGGGACGACGGTGTCCAGCACGGCGAACCGGTGGGGCCGGCGGAACTGCTCACCGACGAGATCACTTTCGACCTCGAACGAGGTCCGTTGCTGACGGCGGTACTCGACGGACGGCGGCTGACGCTGGCCGCGCACCACCTCGTCGTCGACGGCGTCTCCTGGCGGATTCTGTTGGAAGACCTGGAAACCGCCTATCGCGGTGGGGAACTCGGGCCGAAGACGACGTCGTACCTCGCGTGGGCCGAACGGCTCGCCGAGCACGCGGCTTCGGGCGGTTTCGACGACGAACTGGCGCACTGGCGCGGGATTCCAGCGCTATCCGCGGACGAAACCGACCAGGCCACGATCGCCGACGTCGGCGAAGTGACCGTCCGCCTCACCGCCGAGGAGACCCGCGCCCTGCTGCGGGACGTGCCCGAGGTCTACCGCACGCAGGTCAACGACGTCCTGCTCGCCGCGCTCGGCCGCGTACTGACGGACTGGACCGGGCAGATCCCGGTGCTCGACCTGGAGGGCCACGGCCGCGAGGAACTGTTCGACGACGTCGACCTTTCCCGCACGGTCGGCTGGTTCACCAGCATGTTCCCGGTCGCGCTGGACGTCCCGGACGGCTGGGGCGCGGCACTGAAGTCGGTGAAGGAGCAGGTCCGAGCCGTGCCACGGCGCGGGATCGGCTACGGCGCCCTGCGCTATCTGACCGGTACCGCGCCGGAGATCGATCCCCAGGTCGGCTTCAACTACCTAGGCCGCTTCGACGACGCCGAGGACGGCGTGTTCCGGGCCGGCGCTCTCGACGCCGACGTCGACCCGGCTGCCCTTGTCGCCCACAGCCTCGACATCGTCGGCCGCGTCGTGGCCGGGACGCTGGAATTGACGTGGGCACACGTCACCACCCGGCATCACCGTGACCTCGTCGAAGACCTGGCCGGGCGGATGCTGACCGCCTTGCGCGAGATCATCGCGCACTGCGCCGCACCGGAAGCAGGCGGCCGGACGCCATCGGACTTCCCGCTGGCCGCTCTCGATCAGTCCACAGTGGACTCCTTGGCGGGCGACGGCCGCACGGTCGAGGACATCTACCCCCTCACGCCCATGCAGGGCGGCATGGTGTTTCACGGGCTGTCGCAGACGGCCCAAGGCATGTACGTCGAGCAGGCGACCTTCGTGCTCGAAGGCGTCACCGATCCCGCCAGGCTCGCCGAGGCGTGGCAGCGGGTCGTGGACCGGACGCCGGTACTGCGGACGGCGTTCGTCTGGGCCGGGGTGGAGGAGCCACTGCAGATCGTGAGCCGCGCGGTGCGGCTTCCGGTGCGCCATCTCGACTGGACCGGCCTGGACGACCACGGCGGTGCCCTGCGAAGGCTGCTCGCCGAGGATCGCGAACAAGGCCTCGACCTCGCCGTCACCCCGCTGATGCGCGTGACGCTGGCGAAGATCTCGGCGACCGAAGTCCAGGTGCTGTGGACGTTCCATCACGTGCTGCTCGACGGCTGGAGCGTCTTCCAGGTCCTTTCGGACGTCTGCGGTGCCTACGCCGGGCAGCCGTTGCCCGCCCGGCCGCCGTTCCGCGACTACCTCGCCTGGCTGGGCGGCCTCGACCGGACGGACGCCGAACGCTTCTGGCGTCGCACCCTCGACGGAATCGACGGTCCGACCCCGGTCGCCGTCGATCGGACACCGGCGGCCGGGCACATCCCGTGCTCCTCCGACTGGCTGCCCGTCCGGCTGGACGAGGCCGCGACCTCGAGGCTGGACGCGTTCGTCAAACGCCACGGCCTCACCCACAACGCGGTCCTGCAAGGGGCCTGGGCCCTGCTGCTGGCGGCCTACAGCGGGCATGACGACGTCGTGTTCGGCTCCACGGTCTCCGGCCGCCCACCCGAGGTCGTGGGGGTCGACGAGATCACCGGCATCTTCATCAACACGCTTCCGGTCCGGGTCGAGGTCGACCGCGGCGCCCGGGTGGCCTCCTGGCTCGCGGACCTGCAGGCGGCGCAGGCCGAGGCCCGCCGTCACGGCCATCTGCCGCTCGCGCTGGTGCAGGGCTGGGCGGAGCTGCCGGGCGGGGTGAACCTCTGCGAAAGCCTGGTGGTGTTCGAGAACTACCCGATCACCGACGCCGAAGCCGGGCACGGCCTCACCGTGCGCGACCTCTCGGCGCGGGAGACGACGAACTTCCCGCTCACCGTGGTCGCCTCACCGGGCCGGGAGCTGAACGTCGACCTCGGCTACGACCCGGCCTTGTTCGACCCCGCCACGGCGGCCCGCCTGGCCGGCCATCTGCTCACGCTGCTTCGCGAATTGGCCGAGGACGGCGACCGGAAGGTCACCGCGATCTCCATGCTCACCCCGGACGACGAGCGGCAGCTGGCCGAGTGGACGGCGACCGGTGCGGAACCCGCGGCCCGGTCCTTGCCGGACATGTTCGGCGAGCAGGTCCGCGCCCGGCCGGACGCGGTCGCGGCCGTCCTGGACGGCGAGGAAGTCACCTACGCCGAGCTGAACCGGCGCGCGAACCGGCTGGCCAACCGGCTGATCGGCCTCGGGCTGCGGCCGGAGGAACCCGTCGGTCTCGCGACCGGGAGGGCAGGCACCGTGGTGGCCGAACTGGCCGTGGTCAAGGCGGGCGGGGCCTACCTCCCGCTCGACACCCGCGCCCCGGCCGAACGGCGGCGATCACTGCTCGACGGCGTTCGGTTCGTCGTCGCCGATACGGACTATCCGCATCCGCACACCATTCGACTGTCCTCTGTGGACGGCGAGGCGGACGGCGATCCTGATGTCACCGTCGATCCCGACCAGCTGGCCTACGTCATGTACACGTCCGGGTCCACCGGGGCACCGAAGGGTGTCGCGGTGCGGCATCGCGACGTCGCCGCCCTGGCCACGGACAGCCGATTCCGCGGCGGGGCACACGAACGGGTCCTGCTGCATTCCCCGGCCGCCTTCGACGCCACCACGTACGAGGTGTGGGTGCCGCTGCTCACCGGCGGCCGCGTCGTCACCGCGCCGGTCGGTGCTCTCGACGCGCCCGGGTTGAAGGCGCTCATCCGCGACCACGGCCTGACCGCGATGTGGGTCACGGCCGGCCTGTTCCGGGTGCTGGCACAGGAAACCCCGGACTGCTTCGCCGGACTGAGGGAAGTGTGGACCGGCGGGGACGTCGTGCCCGCCGAGGCGGTGCGGCGAGTGCTCGGTGCCTGTCCCGGGTTGCGGGTGATCGACGGCTACGGCCCGACCGAGACGACCACCTTCGCCACGGCCCATCCGATGGACGAGACGGTGCCCGACCGGATCCCCATCGGCAGGCCGCTGGACGGAACCCGCGCCTACGTCCTGGATCCGGGCTTGAGCCCGGTCCCGCCAGGAGTACCGGGGGAGCTGTACGTCGCCGGTGCCGGTCTCGCCCGGGGCTACCGGGGCCTTCCCGGCCTGACCGCCGACCGGTTCCTCGCCGGACCGGACGGACAGCGCAGGTACCGCACCGGCGACATCGTCCGCTGGACCGGTGAGGGGACCCTCGAATTCCTCGGCCGGGCCGACGACCAGGTGAAGCTCCGCGGGTTCCGCGTCGAACCCGGCGAGGTCGAGGCCGTGCTGGCCCGGCATCCCGCCGTGACGCAGGCCGCTGTCGTGGTCCGCGAGGACCAGCCCGGTGTGAAACAACTCGTCGCCTACGTCGTCTCGGACGCCGACGAGGACACCCTTCGCGCTTCCTTGGCCGGAGCGCTGCCCGAATATCTCGTGCCATCGGCGTTCGTCGCACTGGACCGGATCCCGGTCAGTGCCAACGGAAAACTCGACCGGAAGGCACTGCCCGCGCCGGTCGTGCCGGAGTCCGAGCACGTCGAACCGGAGACCGAAACCGAACAGGCGCTCGCCGGGATCTGGGCCGACGTCCTCGGCGTTGACCGGATCGGCGCCGACGACAACTTCTTCGCTCTCGGCGGGGATTCGCTGCGGAGCCTGCACATCGCGGCCAAGGCCAGTGCCTTGTTCGCCGTACGACTCACCCCGGCCGACGTCCTGACCGCGCGCACTGTCGCCGGACTGGCCGGAACGGTCGAGGAACTCATCTTGGGCGAGCTGGAAAACCTCGCCTCCGGAACGGAAGCGTGAGGACATCGCCATGACCTCGTCCCGACAGGACCGCATCGCGGCACTGCCCGCCCACCTGCGGGAGGCGCTGCGAGCGCGGATGGCGGGAACGGCCGCACCGGCGCCGGAGATCCCGGCCGCCGCCGACCGTTCCCGCCCGATCTCGCTCTCACCCGCCCAGCGACGGCTGTGGTTCCTCAGCAGGCTGCGCCCGGACGACTCCGAGTACAACAGCGCGTTCGCCCTGCGCCTGACCGGATCGCTCGACCACGCCGCGCTGGCCACCGCGCTCCGCCTGCTGGTCGCCCGGCACGAACCGTTGCGCACGACCTTCGACGAGGTCGACGGCGAAGGCGTCCAACTCGTCCAGCCGCCGTACGACGTCGCGTTGCCCGTCGTGGACGTCTCGTCCGAAGATCTCGAAGACGTCCTGCGTGCCGAGTACACGCGGCCGTTCGACCTGCGCCGCGGCCCGCTGCTGCGCGCGACCCTGGTGCGGCTCGCCGAGAACGAGCACGTGCTGCTGGTGTGCGTGCACCACATCGCCACCGACGGTGCGTCGATGGGCGTGCTGACCGAGGAACTCGGCCTGCTGTACCGCGACGGCGAACACGCGGCGCTGCCGCCGCAGCCGGTGCAGTACGCGGATTTCGCCGTCTGGCAAGGAAGCCGGTCGCCGCGCGGTGCCGGTCTGGACTTCTGGAAAGAGCAGCTCGCCGACGTCTCCCCGCTCGAGCTGCCCACCGACCGGCCGCGGCCCGCCGTCCGGAGCACCGCGGGCGCGGTGCGGGAATTCGCCGTCCCCACGGGGGTGTCCAAGCGGCTGGCGGAGCTGGCCCGGGAGTCGGAGACCACGCTGTTCACCGTGCTGCTCAGTGCCTGCCAGGCGCTGTTCGCCCGCTACACCGGGCAAGAGGACATCGCGCTCGGCACCGTCGTGCGGGGCCGCGAACGACCGGAACTCGAACGCGTCGTCGGTTTCTTCGTCAACACCGTCGTCCTGCGCACGGCCGTGGACTCTTCAGCGTCCTTCACCGAGCACCTGACCCACACGAAGCGAACCGTCCTGGACGCCTTCGGCCATGACGACGTGCCGTTCGACGCGGTGGTCGACGCCGTGCAGGCCGGCCGCGACCCGGGCCGCAACCCGGGCCGCAACCCGCTGTTCGACGTCATGGTGCTGCTGCATTCGAGCACCGGTACCGGCCTGGAGTTCCCGGGACTGACCGCCGAACCGGCGGACGTCGCGCGGGACGCGGCGAACTTCGACCTGTCCGTGGAGTTCGAGGAGTCCGATGGCGAGCTGGCCGGACTTTTCGAGTACAGCACCGAACTTTTCGACGCCGCCACGATCGAGAAGATCGTCGGGCATCTGCTGCGGCTGCTGGCGGGGATCGCCGCCGGACCCGGCCGCCGGATCGCCGACCTGCCGCTGACCGACGACGCCGAAGAGCGCCGTCTGCTCGACTGGGGGAGTAGCGAGCTGGAAGTACCCGCGGCGACGATCGTCGATCTCCTGGACCACCAGGCGGGCACCCGGCCGGACGCGACCGCGCTGGTGTGCGGCGACGTCCGGCTGACCTTCGCCGAACTCGCCGCCCGCACCGACGCCCTCGCCGGAGAGCTGGCCGCTCGCGGCGCCGGTCCGGACCGGGTCGTCGCGGTGGTGCTGCCGCGTTCGGCGGACGCGATCGTCGCGTTGTTCGCCGTGCTCAAGGCGGGTGCCGTCCATCTGTCGATCGACCAGGGCCTGCCGCCGGAGCGGATCCGGGTGCTGCTGGACGACACCCGGCCGGTGGTCGTGCTCGACGAAACCTTCGACGGCACCACCGGTGGGCCGAGACCGGCCGCGCCTCGGCTTTCCGACGCCGCGTACGTCATCCACACCTCGGGCTCGACTGGCACGCCGAAGGGCGTCGTCGTCGAGCACGCGGCCCTGGTCAACCTGCTGGCCAACCACCGCGCCGTGTTCGGCCGTGACCCCCTGCGTGTCGCGTTGACCGCGACGCTGTCGTTCGACACCTCGTGGGAAGGCCCGCTGCTGCTCGCCGACGGCCACGAGCTGCATGTCATCACCGAGGAAACCCGTCTCGATCCGGCCGGGCTGATCCGCTACGTCCGGGACGCGCGTGTCGACTTCCTCGACGTGACGCCGTCCTACCTGCGGCAGCTGCTGCCGGCCGGGCTGCTCGACGGCGACCACCGGCCGCGGTTCCTGATGGTCGGCGGCGAGGCCCTCGACGAGGATCTCTGGCGCGAACTCGCCGCGTCCGACACTGCTGCCCACAACTACTACGGGCCCACCGAGTCCACTGTGGACGCCACGAGCGCGCCGGTGGCGGGCGAGCGGCCCGTGATCGGCAGGCCGCTCGGGAACGTGACCGCCTACGTCCTCGACGAGTGGTCGCGGCTCGTCCCGGCCGGCGTGCCGGGTGAGCTGTGCCTTTCCGGCGCACAACTCGCCCGCGGGTACCTCGGCAGGCCCGGCCTGACCGCCGACCGGTTCACCGCGGATCCGTTCGGCCCGCCGGGAACCCGGCTCTACCGCACGGGCGACCGCGCCCGCTGGACCGCGGACGGGCAGCTGGAACACCTCGGCCGGGTCGACGAGCAGGTCAAGGTCCGTGGCTTCCGGATCGAACCGGGCGAGGTCGAGGCCGTGCTGCGTGCGCAACCGGACGTCACCGACGCCGCGGTGGACGCGCGCGACGGCCGCCTGGTCGCCTACGTCGTCGGCGACGCCGATCCTGTCCGGCTTCGGACCGCGTTGACCGGAATCCTGCCCGGCCACCTCGTGCCCTCGGCGTTCGTCGCCCTCGACCGGTTCCCGCTGACCCGGCACGGCAAGCTGGACCGGCGGGCCCTGCCCGATCCGGAGCACACCACTTCCACCCCGTACGTCGCTCCCCGTGACGAACGCGAGCGGCTGGTGACCGATATCTGGTCCGAGGTCCTCGGCGTCGAGCGGGTCGGCACCGACGACAACTTCTTCGACCTCGGCGGGGACTCCCTGCTCGGGATCCGGGTTCTCGCCCGGTTGCGGGACGCACTGGGCGCCGAAGTGCCCGCGCGGCTGGTGTTCACTGCGCCCACCCCGGCGCGGCTCGCCGCGCAACTGCCGTCCGCCAGGGCGTCCCGGACGACGATCCCGCTGCTGCCCCGCGACGGGGGCCGCTTCGAAGCGCCGCTGTCCTTCGCCCAGCAACGGCTGTGGTTCCTCGACGAATTCGAACCGGGCAGCACCGAATACGTGTCGCCGACCGCGCTGCGGCTGCGCGGCGAGCTGGACTTCGGCGCGCTCGACCGCGCGCTGACCGCGTTGGTCGCCCGGCACGAGTCCCTGCGCACCACATTCGCGACCGTCGACGGACGCGGCGTCCAGGTGATCCATCCGCCGTACACCGTCGACGTCCCCGTCTCCGACGGCGACCTGGACACCGCGCTCGCCGCCGCGACCGGCCCCGTCGACCTGCACGCCGGCCCGTTGCTGCGGGCGGCGCTCACCCGGCTCGCCCCCGGTGACCACGTGCTCACCCTCGTGCTGCACCACATCGTCACCGACGGCTGGTCCTCGGGCGTGCTGCTGGGCGAACTGGCCGCTTGCTACACCGCGTTCGCCCGCGGTGAGGAACCGCACCTTCCGCCGCTTTCGGCGCAGTACGCCGATTACGCCGTCTGGCAGCGGGAACGCCTGCAGGGCACCGAGTTCGACGCTCAGCTCAGCTACTGGCGCCACCGGCTCGACGGGATTCCGGCGCTGGAGCTGCCCACCGACCGGCCTCGTCCGGCCGTCCGGACCAAGAACGGCGCCCTGCACGAATTCAGCGTGCCCGCCGGGACCACGGCGCGGCTCAAGGAGCTGTCCCGTCGTCAGGGTGGCACCCTGTTCATGACCCTGCTCGCCGCCTCCAAGCTGGTGTTCGCGCGGTGGTCGGGGCAGGACGACATCGCCGTCGGTACTGTGGTTTCCGGCCGTGAGCGCACCGATCTCGAAGGTCTGATCGGCTTCTTCGTCAATACGCTCGTCCTGCGGTCCACAGTGGACTTGAAGCGCGGATTCGACACTTTCCTGGACGACGTGCGCGATACCGTCCTGGACGCCTTCGCTCACCAGGATGTGCCTTTCGACCGCGTCGTCGACGACCTCCAGCCCGAACGCGACACCAGCCGGACCCCGTTGTGCCAGGTCCTGGTCGTCCTGCACAACACGCCGGACGCCCGCCCGTCGATGTCCGGAGTGGACGTCGAGGAGCTGGCGCCGCCGGTCGTGACCGCCGGTCTCGACCTCACGATCCACTTCCAGGAGACCGCCGGACGGCTCGACGCGCTGGTCAACTACAACACCGATCTGTTCGACGCCACCACGATCGAACGGCTGACCGGCTGGCTGAGCCTGCTGCTCGACGGCATCGCGACGGCTCCGGAGCGGCCGCTCGGACGGCTGCCGTGGATCAGCCCCGCCGACCACGACCGGGTCCTGCTGGAGTGGAACGGCAAGGCGGCCGCCGAACCGGCGCCCGCCCTGCACGAACTCTTCGCCGCACAGGTGGCGCGCACCCCGGACGCCGTCGCTGTGACGAGTGGGAACACCGAGCTGACCTACGACGAACTGGACCGGCGCGCCAATCGCCTCGCCCACCGGTTGATCGCCGAAGGAGCCGGTCCGGAGCGGCTGGTGGCGCTCCGGCTGCCGCGCACGGCGGACCTCGTCGTCGCGGTACTCGGGGTGCTGAAAACGGGTGCGGCGTACCTCCCGATCGACCCGGCCTACCCGGCCGCGCGGATCGAGGCGACGCTGGCGGACGCTAGCCCGGTCTGCGTCGTCGACTCCGTCGAGGCCGAGGAATGGCCGGAGACGGCTCCGGCGGTGAAGGTCGAGGCGGACAACACCGCCTACGTCATCTACACCTCCGGCTCCACCGGTGTGCCCAAGGGCGTGCTGGTCCCGCACGCGAACGTGACCCGGCTGTTCTCCTCGACCGACGCCTGGTTCGGCTTCGGCGACCAGGACGTTTGGACGCTGTTCCACTCCTACGCGTTCGACTTCTCGGTCTGGGAACTGTGGGGAGCGCTGCTGCACGGCGGCAGGCTCGTCGTCGTGCCGCAGGACACGGTCCGCGAGCCGGAAGACTTCCTGGCACTGCTGGCCGAGCAGCGGGTGACGGTCCTCAACCAGACACCGTCGGCGTTCTACCGGCTGAGCGCGCTGTCCTCGCCACCGTTGAGTCTTCGGTACGTGATCTTCGGCGGCGAAGCGCTGGATCCCGCGCGGCTGGCGGAGTGGTACCGGCGGCATCCGGACGGACCGCGGCTGGTCAACATGTACGGCATCACCGAAACCACGGTGCACGTGACCTACCGGGCGCTGGAAGCAGGCGGATCCGGCGCGGTCGGCGTGCCGATCCCGGATCTGCGGACCTACGTGCTCGACGCGGATTTAGCACCGGTGCCGCCCGGTGTCACCGGCGAGCTGTACGTCGCGGGCGCGGGGCTGGCCCGCGGTTACCTCGATCGCCCCGGCCTGACTGCCTCGCGTTTCCTCGCAGATCCCTTCGGTGCTCCCGGAACCCGCATGTACCGCACCGGCGACCTGCTGCGCTGGACCGCCGACGGTGAGCTGGACTACCGCGGCCGGGCCGACCACCAGGTCAAGATCCGCGGGTTCCGGATCGAACCCGGCGAGATCGAAGCCGCTTTGATCGCCCATCCCGACGTCGACGCGGCCGCCGTCGTCGCGCACGGCACCGGGGACGCCCGCCGTCTCGTCGCCTATCTGACCGGTGCCGTGCCGGGGACCATCGCGTTGCGAGAGTTCCTCGGCCGCTCGCTGCCCGCGCAGATGGTGCCCGCGGTGTTCGTCCCGCTGGAGCGGTTGCCGCTCAACGCCAACGGCAAACTCGATCACCGGGCGCTGCCGGAGCCGGGCGCGCGGACCGAGAACCGCTACGTGGCCCCGCGCACCGAAGCCGAGACCGTACTGGCCGCGGTGTGGTCAGGAGTGCTGGGCGTCGACCGGGTCGGCGTCGAGGACAACTTCTTCGGCCTCGGGGGAGACTCGATCCTCAGCATCCAGGTCGTCGCCGCGGCCCGGCAGGCGGGGCTGGCCTTGACGTCCAAGGACCTGTTCCGCAATCAGACCATCGCCGAACTCGCCACCGTCGCCCAGCCTGACGCGCCTGTCGCGCCGGTCGAGGACAAGGGCGGGCCTGCCCCGCTCGGCCCGATCCAGTCCTGGCTGTTCGAGCACCTTGACGAGCCATGGCGGCTCACCATGTCCGTGCACGTCGTACTGTCCTCAGTGGACGTACCGAGGCTGATCGCCGCGCTGGGCCGGGTCGCCGGGAGGCACGACGCGCTTCGCCTGCGCTTCTCCCGCAAGGACCACGGCTGGGTGCAGGAAGCCGCGCCGGTCGAGTCGGCCGACCTCCTCCGTCAGGTCGATCTGTCCGAAGTGGACGATGTGGCCGCGGCGATGCACGCCGAGGCGGTGCGGGCACAGATCTCGCTCGACATCGTCACCGGGCCGCTCTGGCGCGCGGTACTGTTCACCTTCCGCGGTCGGGCGCCGCAGCTGTTCCTCACCGCGCACCATCTCGTCATGGACGGGGTGTCGTGGCGCATTCTGCTGGCCGACCTCGAACGCGCCTATCTCGGCGAAGAGCTGGAACCAGTGCGAACTTCTTTCACCTCTTGGGCTCGTTCGCTGGACGAGCACGTGAAAATGGGACGCCTCGACAAGGAAGTCCCGTACTGGGAAACTTCTTTTCGCGGTGCGCGAACGGACATTCCGGTTGATCGTTCGGGCCGAAACGCCGCGAAATCGGAGCGCGGCGTCTCGGTGTCACTTGGCCGGGCCGAGACCGCCGCGCTCCTTCGCGACGTTCCCGACGCGTACCGGACCGAGGTCAACGACGTCCTGGTGAGCGCGCTGGGCCGAGTGCTGTCCCAGTGGACGGGCCGGCCGAGGGTCGTGCTGGCCATGGAAGGCCACGGCCGCGAAGAACTCGCCGGGCCACTCGACCTTTCACGGACGATCGGCTGGTTCACCGCCCAATACCCGCTCGCGCTGACCCTGCCCGAAGGTGGGTGGGGCGAGGTGCTCAAAAGTGTCAAGGAACAGTTGCGCGCGGTTCCGAACAAAGGTGCCGGATTCGAGGCTTTGCGTTACTTGAGCCCCCCGGAAGCGCCGGTTTCCGCCTTGCGTACGGCAGTCGCACCGCAGATTTCGTTCAATTACCACGGCCGCTGGGATGTGGGTGCCACCGCTGAAGGATGGTTCAAAGGACGAGGCGAAAGCATCGGACAAGACATCTCTCCCGAAAGTGTCCGCCCGTATCTGCTCGATGTCATCGGCGTCGTCGAAGGCGGGGAATTGCATCTCACCTGGCAGTACTCGGATGAAATGCATGAGGAAAGCACGGTTCGAGCGCTCGCCGATGCCATGCGCGACGCCTTGCGTGGCATCGTCGCCCATTGCGCCGAGACCGGCGGGCGTACGCCGTCGGACTTCCCGCTGGCCCGGCTCGGCCAGGCAGACGTCGACCGCCTCGCCGGGGACGGCCGCGACGTAGAGGACATCTACCCGCTCACGCCGTTGCAGACGGGCATGCTGTTCCACAGCCTGGTGGACACCGGCTCGAACGCCTATTTCGACCAGTTCCGGCTTCACCTGGCCGGAGTGAGCCATCCGGAGGCACTCGCCGAGGCATGGCAACGCGTCGTGGACCGCACGCCCATCCTGCGCAGCAGCACCGCGTGGGAAGGCATGGACATTCCGGTCCAGCGCGTGCACCGCGAGGTCCGGGTCCCGGTCGGGCAGCACGACTGGCGTGGGCTCACGCCGGAGGATCAGCGGCGGGCACTGAACGAGTTGCTGGCGGACGACGTCGCGGCAGGGATGGATCTGACCGCGCCGCCGCTGATGCGCCTCGCGATCGCCCGGGTCGCCGACAGTGAGGTCCAGCTGGTGTGGACCTCGCATCACGTCCTGCTCGACGGCTGGAGCACGGCGCAGGTCTTCGGCGAGGTGTGCGAGCAGTACGCGGCCATCGTCGAAGGCCGGGCCGCGCGGCTGGTTCCCCGCCGTCCGTTCCGCGACTACCTGGCCTGGCTCGACGTCCAGGACCACGCCGAGGCGATCGACCACTGGCGGACGGTGCTGGACGGTTTCACCACGCCGACCCCGCTGCCCTACGACCGGCGGCCCCAAGAGGCCCACCGCGCCGAATCCGCGGGAGCGGTCCTGGTCGAACTGACCCCGGAGGAGTCCTCCCGGTTGCACGAGATGGCGAAGGCCGCCGCGCTGACGGTGAACTCCATCGTGCAAGGCGCCTGGGCGTTGCTGCTCTCGCGCTACAGCGGGGAAACCGACGTGTTGTTCGGCGCCACCGTGTCCGGCCGCCCGGAGGGAATGCCGGGTGTCGAGGCGATGATCGGCATGTTCATCAACACCGTCCCCGCCAGGGTGGAGATCCACGGGCGGGAGTCCGTCGTCGACTGGCTGCGTGAACTCCAGGCGGCACAGGCCGACGCCCGCCGGTACGACTTCCTCGCCCTGTCCGAACTGCAGTCGCTGACGGCCGTGCCCGCCGGTACGGCGCTGTTCGACACCGTGGTGGTCTTCGAGAACTACCCGATCGAAGACAGCGGGCAGGCGGAGGTGCGCGTGCTCGACGTCGATTCGCTGGACACGACGAATTTTCCGCTGAACCTCACCGCGTATCTGCATGACAAGCTCGGTCTCGAGTTGTCGTACGACCCGCGGTTGTTCGACGCGGCCACGGTCCGCCGTCTGGGGGGCCAGCTCGCCGGCTTCGTCCGTGCCATCACCGCCGACCCGCGGTGCCAGCTCGACGCGCTGTCCCCGCTGACCCCCGGCGAACGGCACGACCTGTTGGCCTCGGGCAGCGGTCCGGTGATCGACGTACCGCCGGGCACGGTCCTGGACGTCTTCGAAGAGACGGTCGCCCGTCTGCCGCACGAGACCGCGCTGGTCTTCCGCGACACGATTCTCGATTTCGCCGAGGTCGATGCCCGCGCCACGCGGCTGGCGCGGGAGCTGACCGCACGCGGTGCGGGGCCGGAAGAGGTGGTGGCCGTCGCGCTGCCCCGCTCGGCCGAAGCCGTCATCGCGATCCTCGCGATCTTCAAGGCGGGGGCGGTGTATCTGCCGATCGATCCGGAACTTCCGCAGGAGCGCAAGCAGTTCCTCCTGGACGACGCTCGACCGGTGGTGGTGCTCGGCGAACCGGGGCACGCTCCCGAGACGTCCGAAGGGCGACGGGCGAGCGTGGACAACGCCGCCTATGTCATCTACACCTCGGGTTCGACGGGAACGCCGAAGGGCGTCGTCATCGAGCACCGTGGCCTGATGAACATGCTCGCCGCGCACCGCCACGGCTTTCTCGGTCAGGAGCGCAGGCGGATCGCGCTCACCGCCTCGTTCTCCTTCGACACGTCATGGGAAGGGGTGCTGGCGTTGATCGACGGCCATGAGTTGCACGTGCTCGACGACGAGACACGGCTCGATCCCCGTGCCGCCGTCGGCTACCTCCGTGACCACCGGATCGACCTGCTCGACCTGACCCCGACCTACCTCCGGCAGCTGATGGACGCCGGTCTGCTGACCGGCGAACACCGCCCCGGCAGCGTGATGGTAGGCGGCGAGGCGCTCGATGAGCGGCTGTGGCGTGAGCTGGTGGACTCCGGTGTCACCTCGTACAACTACTACGGCCCCACCGAGGTGACCGTCGATGCCGTCCACACCCCGGTGACGGGGGAGCGCCCCCTGATCGGCCGTCCGCTGGCCAACCTGCGAGCGTACGTCTTGGACGCGGCCGGATCACCGGTTCCCACCGGAATGCCGGGAGAGCTGTGCCTCGCCGGTGTCCAGCTCGCCCGCGGCTACCTCGGCCGTTCCGGGCTGACCGCGGACCGGTTCGTCGCCGATCCCTTCGGCCCGCCGGGCACTCGCATGTACCGCACCGGTGACCGGGTGCGCTGGACCGCCGACGGTCAGATCGACTACCTCGGCCGGGTCGACGACCAGGTGAAGATCCGCGGGTTCCGGGTCGAACCCGGGGAGGTGGAAGCCTTGCTGCGGCAGCATCCCGCGGTCACCGACACCACGGTCGCCGCCAGGGACGGGCGGCTCGTCGCCTACGTCGTCGGCGACATCCAGAGACTGAGGGACTGGCTGCGGGATCGCCTGCCGGACCATCTCGTCCCGACGGCGTTCGTCGCGCTCGACGCGCTTCCCTTGACCCGTAACGGCAAGGTCGACCGGCGGGCGCTGCCCGCGCCCGGCAGGGACACCGCCGTCGAGTACGTGGCGCCGCGGACCGCGACCGAACGCCGTCTCGCGGGGATCTGGGCCGAGGTGCTGAAGATCGACCAGGTCGGGGTCACGGACAGCTTCTTCGAGCTCGGCGGGGACTCGATCCTCAGCATGCGGATCACGTCTCGAGTGCGTGCCGAGCTGGGTGTCGACATCTCGCCACGCGCGCTGTTCACCACGCCGATGCTCGGCCGGTTCGCCGCCGCGTTGCCGGACCAGCGGGCCGAGACGCCGCAAATTCCCGCTGTGGCACGAGATGGTGCTCTTCCGTTGTCGTTCGCCCAGCAGCGGCTGTGGTTCCTGGACGAGTTCGAGCCGGGCGGTACCGAATACCTGTCGCCCACGGCGCTGCGGCTCCGCGGCGAACTCGATCTCGACGCCCTGAACCAGGCGCTCGACACCCTGGTCGCCCGGCACGAATCGCTGCGCACGACCTTCGACGCCGTCGACGGTCGCGGCGTCCAGTTCGTGCACGAGCCCTACCACGTCGGCCTCCCGGTCGAGCTTTTCGACGAGGACACGCTGGCGCGCGAGGCGTCGCGGCCGTTCGACCTGCGCACCGGCCCGCTCCTGCGGGCCCGGCTGTTCCGGCGCACGTCCGACGAGCACGTCCTGTTGCTCGTGCTGCACCACATCGTCACCGACGGCTGGTCCTCGGGCGTGCTGGCCGCCGAACTCGACGACTGCTACACCGCCTTCGCCCGCGGTGAGGAACCGCGGCTGCCCGCGCTTCCGGTGCAGTACGCGGACTTCGCGACCTGGCAGCGCGAACAGCTCGACGGCCCCGAACTCGCCGGTGAGCTGGACTACTGGCGCGACCGGCTCGCCGGGCTCGAACCGCTCGAACTGCCAACCGACCGGCCCCGGCCCGCGGTGCGCACGACGGAAGGGGAATGGCTCGGCTTCGACGTCCCCGCGGACGTCACCGCGAAACTCCGGGAATTGGCCAAGGGGCAGGACGGCACGCTGTTCATGACCTTGGTCGCGGCCTGCCAGGTGTTGCTGGCAGGCTGGACGGGCCAGGAAGACGTCGCCGTGGGCACCGTGACGGCCGGCCGGGACCGCGCCGAACTGCAGCGTCTCGTCGGGTTCTTCGTCAACACCCTGGCCCTGCGGTCCACAGTGGACAAGCGGCGGTCGTTCCGGGAGATCCTGGCGCAGGTGCGGGAAGTGGTACTCGACGCGTTCGCCAACCAGGACGTTCCATTCGAACGCGTGGTGGACGCGGTGCAGCCGGTCCGCGACCCGAGCCGGACCCCGCTGTTCCAGGCCATGGTGGTCCTGCAGAACGTCGACGACGGGTCCGGCACCGGCACGCTGGTAGCGGGAGAGGAGCCGCTGCCCGCAGGGTCGGCGAACTTCGACCTGCTCGTGCAGTTCGAAGAGGACGGCGACGGGCTGAACGGGGCGATCAACTACAGCACCGGGCTGTTCGACACGGAGACGATCGAGCGCCTGATCGCGCGGCTGCGGACGCTGTTGAGCACGCTCGCCGCCGAGCCGGACAGCCCGATGGCCGCCTTGCCGATGCTGCCTTCGGACGAACTCGAGCAACTGCGGGATTGGAACGACACCGCACGCCACATCACGGCCGCTTCACTGGCCGAACTGGTCGAGGCGCAGGCGCGCCGGACACCCAAGGCACCCGCGCTGCTGTCCGACGACGGCTCGATCACCTTCGCGGGGCTGAACGCACGGGCGAACCGGCTGGCCCGACTGCTCACCGAGCGAGGTGCCGGGCCCGAACGGATCGTCGCGGTCCTCCTGCCGCGTTCGGTGGCGCTCGTGGTCACCGAACTGGCCGTGGCGAAGACCGGGGCCGCGTTCCTGCCCGTGGACCCCGGCTATCCGGCCGAGCGCGTGGAGTTCATGCTGCGTGACGCCGACCCGGTTCTGGTGGTGGACACCGAACTCGACGCTTCGGGGTACTCCGACACCGATCTGGGCGTGCCGGTGGACCCGGCTCAGCCCGCGTATGTGATCTACACGTCCGGCTCGACCGGGCGGCCCAAGGGCGTCGTCGTGTCCCACACCGGACTGGCCTCGTTTTCCGCCGCCGAAATCGAACACTGTGAGGTGCGCGCCGGAGATCGTGTCCTGGCGTTCAGCTCGCCCAGTTTCGACGCGTCGATCCTGGAGCTGTGCCTGTCCCTGCCCGCCGGCGCCACGCTCGTCGTGCCGCCCGAGGGACCGCTGCTCGGCGCTCCGCTCGCCGATGTCCTGCGGCGGCACCGGGTCACCCACGCGCTGATCCCGCCGGTCGCGCTGGCGACCGTGCCGGAGGCGCGTCTGCCGGACTTCCGGACCGTGATCGTCGGCGGCGACACCTGTCCCGCCGCGGTGGTGGAACGGTGGGCGCCCGGCAGGCGGATGATCAACGCGTACGGGCCCACGGAGGCCACCGTCGTCACCTCGTGGAGTGAACCGCTGAGCCCTGGTGGCACCCCGCCGATCGGCACGCCGATCCCGAACACCGAGGTGCACGTCCTGGACACCGCGCTGCGGCCGGTTCCGATCGGGACGACCGGCGAGCTGTTCGTCGCCGGCGCCGGGCTGGCCCGCGGCTACCTGAAACGGCCGGGCCTCACCGCCGACCGGTTCGTCGTGAACCCCTTCGGCGCGGCGGGAACCCGGATGTACCGGACCGGCGATCTGGTCCGGTGGACGGCCTCGGGCGCGCTGGAGTTCGTGGGCCGCGTGGACGAGCAGGTCAAGGTCCGCGGGTTCCGGGTGGAGCTCGGCGAGATCGAGACGGCGTTGCGGCGACACCCGTCGGTGCGCGACGCCGTCGTGGTCGCCCGCGAGATCGGCGGGCACAAACGGCTCGTCGCCTACGTCGTCGGCGAACCGGCGGACCTGCGCGCCTTCCTCGGCGAAACGCTGCCGGACTACCTTGTGCCGTCGATCTTCGTACCGCTGGCGGCGGTGCCGACGACTCCCAACGGCAAGGTGAACCGCGCGGCGCTCCCGGCCCCGGATCCGTCCTTGACGCAGACCGCGAGCTACGTGGAACCGCGCACCGAAACGGAATCGTCGCTGGCGAAACTCTGGGCCGAGGTCCTCGGCCTGGACCGGGTCGGTGCCACGGACAACTTCTTCGACCTCGGCGGTGACTCGATCCTGAGCATCCAGGTCGTCCACCGCGCCCGCCAGGCCGGGCTGGCGATGCGGTCGAAGGACCTGTTCACCCACCAGACGGTCGCCGAACTCGCGACGGTGGTGAAGCAGGCCGACACCGCGGTCGTGGACCGCGAGGTCGTCGTCGGCGACGTGCCGCTGACGCCGATCCAGCACTGGTTCCTCGCCTCGGAGCCCGCCAATCCGGCGCACTTCAACCAATCCGTGCTCGTCGAACTGGGCGGAGGAGTGGAGGAGGAGGCGCTGCGGCAGGCACTCGACGCCGTCGTCGCCCAGCACGACGCCCTGCGCCTGCGGTTCGAGCGGACCTCCGACGGCTGGACGCAGTACAACGAGCCGGTCGAGCCGAAGTCCGTGCTGAAGAAGGTGCCCGCCGCCGATCTGGAGGCCGAGGCCGAAAGCGCGCAGGCGGACTTCGACCTCACCCGGCCGCCGCATCTGCGCGCACTGCTGACAGAACCGGCCGAAGGGGACAATCCACAACTGTTCCTCGCCGCGCATCACCTGGTCGTCGACGCGGTGTCGTGGAGCATCCTGCTCGAAGACCTCGAAAACGCGTACCGGCAGATCGAGGCGGGGGAGAAGGCCGACCTCGGGACCAAGACGACGTCCTTCCGCGACTGGGCGCACCGGCTGCGCGAGTTCGTCGAAGGCGGTGAGCTGGACGGCGAACACGAGCACTGGGCACGCGAACTGCCCGGTCGCACGATCCCGCGCGACCGGACCGACGCGCCGCCGTCCCCACCCGAAGTGGTCAATGTCGAGATCGACGAACGGGACACCGACGCCCTGCTGCACCGGGCACCCGGCGCCTATCGCACCCGGATCAACGATGTCCTGCTGACCGCGCTCGCCAGGGCGCTCACCCGGTGGACCGGCCAGCGGGCCGTCGCCGTCGACCTGGAAGGCCATGGGCGCGAGGAGATCCTCGACGACGTCGACCTCTCTCGCACGGTCGGCTGGTTCACCACCCTGTTCCCGGTCGGGCTCACGGTCGATCCTTCCGTCGGCTGGCGTGATCTCGTCAAAGCGGTCAGGAAACAGCTGCGAGCCTTGCCCGGCAACGGTTTCGGTTACGGTGCCCTGCGCTACTTCCGGTTCCCGGACCTCCGCGACGCGGCGCCGGAGGTCGCGTTCAACTATCTGGGCCAGGGCGATCACGCCGGTGAGGGCAGCGGGCTCTACCGGCGTGCCCTCGCGCCGGTCGGCCGGGAGCAGGATCCCGCGAACCGCCCGCCGCATGTGCTCGAAGTGGTCGGCGGAGTGCGGGACGGCAAGCTGGAGTTCTCCTGGTACTACCAGCCGCACCTGAACACCCAGGCCACGGTCGCGGCGGTGGCCGCGGACTTCGCCGACGCCCTGCGGGCCATCGCGGCCGACTGCCGGGGAGACGACGCGTGAGCCGGCTGGGAAAGAACCGTGACTATCGGCTCCTGTGGACCGGGCAGGTCGTCTCCGAAGCCGGGTTCAGCACCACCATGATCGCCTTTCCTCTGGTGGTACTGGCGATCACCGGATCCGCCGCGCAGTCGGGCCTCGTCGTCGGCGCGGTGGCGATCGCCCAGCTGGTCACCGGTCTGCCAGCCGGAGCGCTCGTGGACCGCTGGCCCCGTAAGCGGATCATGCTCGGCTGTGAGGCCGTGCAAGCGATCGCGGCCGCCGGGCTCGTCCTCGCACTGTGGTGGGGGAAGGCCGGAGTCGGGCTCCTGGTCGTCGTCGCCGTGGTGATGGGAGTGTGCCGGGCACTGTTCGAACCGGCGGAGGAGGCGAGCCTGCCCCGCCTGGTGCCGAGCGAACAAGTCCCGGCCGCCGTCGCGCTGAACGCGGCGAGGACCAGCGCCGGGCAGCTGTCCGGCACCGCGCTCGGCGGCTTCCTGTTCGCGCTCGGCCGGTTCGTCCCGTTCGTCTTCGACGTCTTCACGCATCTCTTCGCGTTCGTGGCGCTGCTGTTCGTCCGGATCCCGGACCGGGTCACCGCGACCGCCCGGCCACCGGCGCATCTGGGCCGGGAAATCGTCGAAGGAGTGCGGTGGGTGTGGGGGCAGCCCCGGCTGCGCGTCACGACGTTCTGCGTGATCAGCCTGAACCTGTTCTTCTCGGCCTACTACCTGGTGATCATCGTGCTGGCCAACGACCGCGGCATGCCCTCCGGCGAGATCGGGGTGATGGCGGCGATGCTCGGTGCGGGCGGCATTCTCGGCGCCTTGGCCGCACCGTACCTGCACCGCAAGATCAGCCCGTACCTGCTGATCACCGGGGTGTTCTGGGCGCTGACCGTCCTGACCCCGCTCGCGATCTTCGTGCACAACGGCTACCTCATGGGGCTGCTGTTCGCCGCGATCGCCTTTCTCCCACCGGCGGCGAACACCGCCATCGGCACCTACCAGTTGCTGAACACCCCCGACGAACTGCGCGGCAGGCTGGGGGGAGTGCTGGGCGTGACCGGCGGCCTGGCCGCCGCGCTCGGCCCGGCGTTCGGCGGCTGGCTCGTCGAGGTGTTTCCCGGCCCGCCCGCGGTGCTCGTCTGTGCGGGCGCCATCGCGGTGATCACCGTGGTGACCGCCGTCAATCCCACCCTGCGCGGCTTTCCCGCCGCGTCCGAACCAGCCGAAGTGACCGCCGCAACCAACACCGAATAACCGAGAGAGGAAACCCGATGGACGACAACACCACTTTTCAGGTCCTGGTCAACGACGAGGACCAGCACTCCCTCTGGCCGGCGGAGAAGGAGATCCCGGACGGCTGGCGCGCGGAGGGCAAGACGGGCACCCGCCAGGAGTGCATGGACCACGTGGACGAGGTCTGGACCGACATGCGTCCCCGCAGTCTCCGTGAGCGGATGGCGGCCGAGTAGGGCGTCCACGGGTTGCCCCGGTCGGGATTCCGGCCTGGGCAACCCGTGGCCGAACTCCGGTGGTCACCCCACCACGGAACCCGCGGGATCTGATGATGAACCGTGCCGCTGCCTGAGCGAGGCCACGCTTGCGGTCACGTTCTGGGTGATCTGGCTAGCGACCAGGCGTGGTGCCATCGCGCGTTCCACAGTGGCGGGCGGTCTGCGCGAGAGTCGTTCGATGGCCACCTGAACTACTCAGCCCTCGCTCGACGGCCGTGTGGGATGGGCGGCCTCGTCGGATGGCTCCGAGGTCCACGTGTTCACTACAGGGACCGTCGGTTCGCGGCGTCAGGTGTCGACGGGTGGCAACCCGGCGGTGGGGTGCGGTTGACGGAGCACCGGATCGGCTGGGGCCCGCGTGGAGGCGCGTTCTCCTGACCGGGACGCCCGCTTCGACACGTTCCATGACCAAGGCGAACGCCATGATCAGCATCGGGGTCACCAGCGCCATCCACATGAACAATCAGGTACCCGGACCGCTTTCGAATCAATCCGGCGGCCACCGGCAGGGTGATTTTCGACCGCCGCTCGCCAAGGCCGTCAAGCGGTGAAGGACTCGGCCACTGACGGGTCTCGCCCTCGAGTCGCTGTAGCGCGCCCGCAGCTTCGAACCAGGGGCCCGGACACGAAGGTGTCCGGGCCCCTGGTGTCGCCAAAGCTGAACCATTCCTCGGGACGTGCCGTTCGGCGTCAGCGGAAAAGACCCCTCGTCGGCAGTGTGGAGGCTTGCCCGTAACGCGGAGGCCAAGTTCGTTGTTCGTTTCCGCGTTCCATGGCACGCTCTACTGTCGCGGGAAGTGGCTCAGTTGTGCTGGATCGAGCCGCCACTGACAATGCCGCCCGCGGCGCAGCTTTCGGGCGACTGACCGATGGCCTGGTGTTGCCCCGGCGACAGGATCGGAATACCGATGCCGTTGAGCGAGTCCTCGACGGGAACCTGAATGCCGATAACATTGACGTTGTTGTCGCACAAGCCGAGCGTCGCGTTGACGTTGTGGAGTAGATCGAGATTGTTCAGATTGAGCAGTCCCAACTGGCCGCTGTAGTCCGAGCCGTAGTGGCTGTCCGGGGTATCAGCGGAGGCGATGCCTCCACCCAGCAGGGCGCCGGCGACGATGGCGGCCGCGACGATGCCGATCTTTTTGAGCATGAGTTCTCCTTGATGGCGAATGCGTCGGACATACGGACAGCGCCGAAAATCTCTCGGCCCTGCTCAGGACAAAAATATCGGCGCCGTTTACCTTGCCCTGTTCGAAGCCGCTATCGTGTGACCGTCGCGAGCCGCTGACCAGCAAATGTATGACTCGATCGGGTCACTACGGTGCCGACGGCTTCTCGGCAATCGCAGGCCGTGTCGTGACAGCCGTGTAACTGCCTCGCGACTCGGCATGGTTCCTGGACCAGCGGGAACGTTACTGCGGGAGGATGATCTCCGCGCCGGGTACGCGGTAGCGCGTTTCAGGATCGCTTGGGATGGCACCAAAGTCATGCCGGCGTCCTCGACGTTGTACTGGCCGGTAGGTCACCAGTGCCCTCGTGGCCGGGGTGCCTTTGGCGGTGAAAGCGGCCCACTGTCGTCGTACTCGTCATCTTTCGGGGGTTGTGATCACAGGAAAAGTGTCGCGGCCGTTCCGTCGGGTAGTCGGACCAGATGAGCACAACGGCGAAGGAAAGCGGAACGGCGGCCGCGCTGCAGGGGATCCGGGTCATCGATATGGCGGCTGTCGTGATGGGGCCCTACGCCGCGCAGATCCTGGGTGATCTCGGCGCGGACGTGGTGAAGGTCGAGCCGACGGCCGGGGACATGACCCGCCACAGCCAGCCGCAGCGGCACGATGGCATGGGTGCGCTCGCGTTGAACGTGAATCGCAATAAGCGGAGCCTGGCCGTGGACCTGAAAAGTCCGGAGGGAAAGGAAGCGTTCGTCGCCCTCGCCCGCAGCGCCGACGTGCTGATCACCAACACCCGGCCGGGCGGTCTGCGGCGGCTGGGTCTGGACTACGAGTCTCTCGCGGCGGTGAACCCCCGCCTTGTCTACTGCAACGCCCAGGGCTTCCGCGGTGACTCGGCACGTGCCGATTACGCCGCGTACGACGAGATCGTGCAGTCGGCGTCGGGGCTCACGGACCTGATGCGCCGGGCCACCGGGGTCCCGACGTACGTACCGACCATTCTCGCCGACAAGGTTTGCGCGCTCACGATCGTGTATTCGGTGCTCGCCGCTGTTGTCCACCAGCGCGCGACGGGTGAGGGTCAGCACGTCGAGGTGCCGATGACGGACACCATGCTGGCGTTCAACCTGGTCGAGCACCTGGCCGGGCAGACCTTCCAGCCGCCGACGGGCGAGGTGGGTTTCCCGCGGTCGCTCAGTCCCGGGCACCGGGCGATGCCGACCGCGGACGGCTGGGCGTGCATCATCCCCTACACGCCGCGCAACATCCACGACTTCTTCACCGCGGCCGGCCGGGTGGAGCTGGCCGACGACGTGCGGTTCAGCAGCTCGGCCGCTCTGGCGCGACACTACGCCGACCTCTACAAACTGATTGAGCAGCTGTCTCCGAGCAGGACCACGGCGGAGTGGGCCGAGATCTGCGCGGCGAACAGTATCCCCTTCTCGCCGGTGCTGGACCTGGACCGGGCCGCCGAGGACGCGTATGTCACGGAGGGCGGCCTGCTGAAGGTCGGCGAGCACCCGACCGAGGGCCCCTATCGTGTCATCGGCAACCCGCTGCGGTTCTCCGCGACGCCGCCCTCCATCCGCTCCCACACCCCGTCGCTCGGGCAGCACACGGCGGAGCTTCTCACCGAGCTGGGTTACGACGCCGCGACGATCTCCGCGCTCGCGGACCGGGGTGTGGTCCGCGTCGACGGACACCAGCCCGGGAACACGGCGACAGGAAAGTGACCGGTAAGCGCCATGCGAGCCGACGAAGTCCTCAAGGCGGGCACCACCCCCCTCACGGCACCGCCGTACACGCGGATTCGCCGCAGATTCACTGACCGGGAGTATTTCACTGTCGTCTACCGGACGGACCCGGACGCGCTGCGTCACGCTGTCCCCGAACCTCTGCAGGTGCGAGACGACCTGGTGCGCTTCGAGGTCATGCACATGGGTGATGTGCCCGGATTCGGTCCCTACACCGAGTGCGGACAGGCGCTCCCGGTCGTGTTCGACGGTGAGCACGGTGAGTACCTGCACGCGATGTACCTCAACAGCTTCGCGGGAACCGCGGCCGGGCGGGAGGGCAGTGCCTATCCGAAGGGGCTTGGTGAACCGGCGCTGCGCGTCGAAGGCGGCGCGCTGATCGGCACCCTGGACATCGGATCACTGCGCACAGCCGTTGCGACGATGGCCTACAAGTACGAGCCCCTCGATCTCGAAGAAGCGAAGGCCCAGATCACCCTGCCGACGTTCATGGTGAAGATCGTCGCCGGCTACGGCAAGCGACCGCAGGTCTGTGACCTCGTGCGCACCCGGATCACCGACATCACGGTGCACGAAGCGTGGTCCGGCCCCGCCCGGCTGCAGTTGTTCGAGCACGTCATGGCGCCGCTGGCGGACCTGCCGGTGCGCGCGGTGGTGGCGGCCTCCCACGTGCGCACCGACCTCACCCTCGAACCCGTGCACCCGGTGCACGATTATCTGGAGGAAATTTCATGACCGAGTCCACTTCCGGCACGGTCGCCGTGATCGGGGCGGGCACCATCGGGCTGTCGTGGATGACACTGTTCGCCGCCCATGGTTGGACGGTGCGTGTCCATGATCCCCGGCCCGATCTGGCGACGGCGGTCGCGGACGGGCTCCGCCAGTTCGGGCCGACACTGCTCGAGCCCGCCGATCCCGACCGGCTCGCCCGGCTCGTCCACGTCCACACCGAGGCGGCGGAAGCGGTCGCGGACGCGGATCTGGTGCAGGAGAACGGACCGGAGGACCTGGAGTTCAAACAGCGCCTGTTCGCCGAACTCGCCGAGGCCGCGCCACCGGGCGCGCTGCTGGCGTCGTCCACCTCAGGGCTGCAGCCCAGCGACATCAGCGCGCGGCTGACCGAGGCCGGTGCCGGGCGGATGCTCGTGGCCCACCCGTTCAACCCGCCGCACCTGCTGCCGCTGGTCGAAATCGTGGGCGGTGCGCGCACCACGGAGGACACCCTCACCCGCGCTGCGGATGTCTACCGGACGCTCGGCAAGGTACCGGTGCGCATCCGTAAGGAAACCTCGGGCTTCGTCGCGAACCGCCTGCAGTCGGCGCTGTTCCGGGAAGCCGTCGACCTGGTGCTGCGGGGAGTTGTGACGCCGGCCGAAGTGGACACGATCGTCACGGAGTCCCTTGGCCCGCGGTGGGCCACCGGTGGCCCGTTCCTCACGTTCCACCTCGGTGGTGGTCCGGGGGGCTTCCGGCACTTCTTCGAGCACCTCGGACCGGGCATGGTGAGGCGCTGGAAAGACTTGGGCAGCCCCGAGCTCACCGACGAAGCGGCCCGCCGGCTCGTCGAGGCGACCGAAGACGAGTACGGCACGCACGACTACGCGGAGCTGACCCGCGCCCGAGATGTCCAAGAGATCGCCGTGCTTTCGGCGCGGGCCCGCGCCGAACGGCGTTCTTCGTCCCGAAAGGACCTCCGATGACCATCACGCAGAGCACCGGCAGCACGTTCCCCCGCTCAGGTGAGCATCCCTTCGAAACGCACACCGGGGACTTCTTCGGGTTCGAGAACCTGTTGTCGGAGACCGAACGCGGCATCGTCATGCGGGTACGCGAGTTCCTGCGCACGCGGGTCGACCCGATCATCAACGACTACTGGGCCCGGGCCGAGTTCCCGTTCGAAATCATCGACGGGTTCCGCGAGCTCGACATCGCCGGCCTGATGTACGAGGGATTCGCCGCCCACCGCGGTTCCCGGCTGCTCACCGGGTTCCTCGCCATGGAGATCTGCCGGTGCGACCCGTCTGTCAATACCTTCTTCGGGGTGCACACGGGTCTGGCGATGGGCAGCGTCGACCGCTGCGGGTCCGAGGAACAACGGCAACGGTGGCTGCCGTCGATGGCCCGGATGGAACAGATCGGCGCGTTCGCCCTCACGGAGCCTCATGGCGGCTCGGACGTCGCCGGTGGACTGGAGACCACCGCCCGGCGCGACGGAGACACCTGGATCCTCAACGGTGAGAAGAAGTGGATCGGCAACGCCACCTTCGCCGATCTGGTCGTCGTCTGGGCGCGCGACGTCGAGGACGGCCACGTCAAGGGGTTCGTCGTCGAGAAGGACACGCCGGGTTTCCACCCCACGAAGATCGAAGGCAAGATCGCTTTGCGGGCCGTGCAGAACGCGAACATCACCTTCGACGATTGCCGGGTCCCCGACGAGAACCGGCTCCAGCGGGCCAACAGCTTCCGGGACACCAGCGATGTGCTCCGCCTGACCCGCGGCGGGGTCGCCTGGGGCTCGGTCGGCTGCATGATGGCGGCGTACGAGCTGGCACTCGCCTACGCCAAGGAGCGCGAACAGTTCGGCCGTCCGATCGCGAAGTTCCAGCTCGTCCAGGACCACCTGGCCACCATGCTTGGCAACATCACCTCGTCTCTGGCCATGGTGGTCAGCCTCGCTCAGCTGCAGGACCACGGCGTCAACAAGGACGAGCACTCCGCGATGGCCAAGTCGGTGGTCACCACTCGCATGCGGGAGACGGTCGCCCTCGCGCGGGAGGTCTTCGGTGGAAACGGAATCCTGCTGGAGCACAACGTCGCCCGGTACTTCGTCGACGCGGAAGCCCTCTACAGTTACGAAGGAACTCGTGAGATCAACCAGCTGATCGTCGGCCGCGCGGTGACCGGAATGAGCGCGTTCGTCTGAGAGGCAGCGCAAGGTACGCACCTTCTTGAACGAGCTTCCGGACCTGAAGATCCTCAAGCCGAGCGTAAGTGCTGTCTTCGACCAGAAATCCCTCCAGAGAGCTGACTCCGGCGGGTTCGAGCTGTTCGCCGCGTTGCCGCGCGATAGCCGGCAGCGACACGGGTGAGGACCAGTGCCGCTCCGTATCCGTCCACCGGGAGGTAGTGGACCCGCTGGTGCAGGAAATACCGTGCGGCCCCCAGCCGTGACAACGTCGCGGCGAAAGGTTGTTCTCCGAACACGTCGGGCGGTGTGGCAAGGCTGCGCGCGACCATTCTCGCGCGGCGTCTTCGGGATCCGGCTCGGTGCTCGTCGACGAGGCTGGTGAGAGGACAGTTAGTTTCGGGGGTGCGCCTTCGGGCGCCGGAAAGGACTCGAACCGGGTAGCTGGAGGAGTGCTTCGGAGTGTCTGGGGTGCCCGAGGTGATCTAGTGTCGATTTTGGCGATCTTCCAGTGAGCTGCTTACGCTGTTCGCTGCATTGATTGCCGGCTGCAGCTAGTGTCGCGTGATCCTGCGGGTCTTACCCGTGATCAGACGGCGATCTCCGGAGATCGCCGATCTCCGGAGATCGCCGTCCAATCACGCGTAACCGCCGTCTGATCACGCGAGATCGCCGTCCGAGGAACGAAACCAAACCTCAAGCAAGCAGGATCGCGCGACACTAGTTGACGCGACCTGGTTCGACGAAGGCATTCCGGGGACCCATCTTGATCTGTCCGCCGTCCGGTGCGCGGTTGCCGTGGCGCGCTCGGGCCTGATCCGCGCCCGGTGGGCAGAGCGTGTGGTCGGCTCAAGCGAAGATCTCATCGGCGTGACGAGGCCGGTTGTCGTCGATGCTATGAGGTTAGGCCAACCGTGTAGAGCTCGTTTCCGGCAGTTTGCCACCTCTCCTCTCGGGTAGCCGCACTGTACGACAAAAAAATCGGGGGACGCAGGAATGCAGATCGACAAAAAAATGTCCACTGGTCGGTGTGGTGAATCCGCAGCGACAGAATCCGTCGCACGGCTCGGCAAGATCGGTATTCGGTCAGAAGTAGGACAACTGCGACGAGTCGTCCTGCATCGCCCTGGACGGGAGCTTGATCGAATAGTCCCGGAAAATCGTGATTCTCAACTGTTCGACGACGTGCCGTGGTTGGAAGCAGCCCAGGCGGAGCACGACAATTTCCGTTCGATTCTCGAAATAAGAGGCGTCGAGGTTGTCGAACTCCGTGATCTCATGGAAAACAGTTTGACCTACGAAGACACAATCCAGGCCTGGACTGATCTCTCCATCAGCAGCGGAATCCACGGGACACGTGTCCACGGCCAGGTCCGCGAGTACTTGACCCAGCTTTCACCCTTCGACATGTGCGAAATCCTGTTGTCGGGCCTCACTCAGGAGGAGTTCGACCTCGCCAGAGGTACGGTGCCCGACCACCTGGTCGACCTCGCCCAGCACTATGTCGTGGACCCGCTCCCGAACGCGGTGTTCGTGCGCGACAGCGGCACGTGGGTGGATACCACGTTGGTCGGTACTCGTTTCGCCTCTGGCGTCCGGCGACGGGAAGCACAGTATGTCTCCCATGCGTGGCAGCGAGCCGGTGCCCGGACGCTGAGATCCGGGGCGGAGCCAGGCCCGGCGGTCGAAGGCGGGGATGTGCTGGTGGCCGGGAACGGCTGCGTTCTGATCGGGGTGAGCTGCCGCACCTCGGCCGCCGGGGCCACCGAGCTCGCCCGTGAACTCCTGACCCAAGGTCAAGCCGGATCTGTACTGCTCATCAGGCTGCCGGAGGCCCGCAGCACCATGCATCTCGACACCGTCATGACGATGGTGGATTGGGATACGTTCCTGGTCAGCGGTGAGCACGTCGCTTCGTTGGCGGGCTTCCGCGTCCGGCTCGACCGGGCCGGGGGCGTAGCGCTCACCGCCGTGGACGACTTGTTCGGCGAACTGGCCTGCTTGCTCGGCGTGCCGGTCGTGCGGCAGGTCTCGGCCGCGGGGGATGTCTTCACGCGACGCCGGGAGCAGTGGGCCGATGGCGCCAACGTGCTGGCGATCCGCCCGGGGGTCGTCGTGGCCTATGACCGCAACCGGTTCTTCAACGACGCGCTCGAGAAGGCCGGAATCGAAGTCCTGACTCTGCCCAGCGGCGAACTGGCTCGCGGTCGTGGCGGGCCGCACTGCATGTCGTGCCCGGTTCTCCGGGACTGAAACCACCGTAGGCGTCGGCATCAGGCCGTCGCCGGCACATCACAAAGGAGATCGACGATGACCACTTTGTACGAGCGCAGCGACCCCGCCGATGCCGCCATCGGCAAGCAGACCGTGCGGGACGTATACGAACAGCTCGCGGCGGAATACGACGAGCGCATACCGGGCGCGGGGCACGCCGACGACATGTTCACCGATTCGGAGATGCGTTTCCTCATGTCGAAGGTTCATTCCGGCACGAAAGTGCTGGACATGGGCTGTGGCACCGGAAGATTCACGGTTCCGCTCGCCTTGGCCGGTGCGGATATGACCGGGCTCGATCTCACGGCGGCGATGCTCGACCAGGCACGTGCCAAAGCCAAAGCCGCGGAAGTCGACATCGAATTCCGCCAGGGCGACATGGCCTCGTTGCCGTTCCCTGACAATTCGTTCGAGGTCGTGACCAGCATGCTGGCACTGATGCATATCCCGTTGTCCGACCGGCAGAGCGTCTTCAGTGAAGTCGCTCGCGTCCTCAAGCCTGGCGGCCGGATGCTGCTGTGTGTGAAGAACGGCGTCTTCGAACGGATGTTCAGCGGTGACCGGTTCGCCGAAGTCGACGTCACCGACGTCGAGAACAAGGAACTGGTCTTCACCCAGACCCAGGCGGGCGAAGAGCTGCGGGCTCCGTGGTTCAGCTTCACGCCGGACGAGCTCACTCTGCTGTTCGCCCGCGCGGGCATGAGCGTGACGCATCTGAAGGGGAACTCCCCGATCAGCGTGTGGCTCTCCGAGCAGGCGCTCGCCGACAAGGGCATCCGTTCGGTCGTGCAGACACTGGAGGCCACGCTGTCGGACGTCCCGCCGTTCAACCACCTCGGCTACCACCTGCTGATCGAAGCCGCGAAGCCGCTGTGAGGCGATGACATGCTGTTGACCGGTGAAGACATCGCGCACCACAAGGCACCGCCCTGGGTCGAGGAAGCACACGCCGAGTTCGTGGGCGTGCTGCACGATCCCGAGTATCCGTGCTACTTCGCCGGGCAGGCCGAGCGCCAAGGGCATCTGCGGTACAGCTTCGTCGTCGGGGACGATCTGACGTCCCTGCCGTCGACGCTGGCCCGATTCGCCGACGTGTCCCGGACGGCACCGCGTAACCGGCACGTCCTGACCGTCTTCTTCGACGAGACGACGGACCTGGACACCGACGGGCGACGGTTCTGGAACGCGCTGCAGTGGCTGCACGAGCACGATCCGGCACCCTGGCCCGCGGACGTCCCGCGCGATCCCGACGACGCGGCGTGGGAGTTCTGCATCGCGGGGGAACCGATGTTCGTGTTCCCCAGCATCCCCGGCTACCGGCAGCGGCGCAGCCGCGGGGTGGGCAGTCACTTCGCGCTGTGCTTCCAGCCACGTCGCATCTTCGCCGGAGTCGAACGGCAGGACCCCGGCGGCGAAGCCATCCGCACGCGGATCTACGACCGCGTGCGCCGCTGGGACGACGTACCGCCCCACCCGGATCTGGAGTTCCTCGCCTACGGCGATCCCCAGATGCGGGAATGGAAGCAGTACGCCCTGCCGGACGGAAACGATCCCCTTCCCCGCACCTGCCCTCTTCACACCGCCTGATCAAAACAGAAAGGGCACTTCGATGACGAAGACCGCTCCGCAGCCCGAAGCCGCCACGCCCCGGTCTTGCGGAGCGGTCTTCGCCGATCCGGCATGGCGCGACGCGTGGCGACACGCCACAGTCGAGCCCGCTCTCGCCGACCGTGTCCTGACAGGACTGGACAACCACGACGACGAGGTGACCGGCGTCCCGTTGTACCGGCTCACCGGGTCCGCGCTGTGGCGAGGCTACGAAGACGACGCCGGCATGGTGGACGTGCTGCCCGGGAACGTCGCGTTCCTCTCCAGCGTGTACGCGATTTCCAACCCGCTCAACCGCCTAACCGAACCGGACGCGGTCAGGGTGCTGGACGAGGCCTTCGAACAGGCCACGGACTGGGGATGTCCTCTCCTGCTGGCCACCAACCTCGAACCCGGCCCGGTCCTCGACCACTTGCGGTCGGTGCGCCAGTCACCGGCGGAAATACGACTCGACGCGACCTGCCGCGCGGTGCTGCCCGGCTCGGAGGACGAGTTCATGGCCACGCTGGGCCGCTCCGCGCGGTCCGACATCCGCCGTCGGCACCGGCGCGCCATCGAACAGGGAGTCACGTTCCACCGGCGGTGGGGGCGGGACGCTCACGGCAAGCTGGCGGAGTTCCTGGCGCTGAGCGAACAGTCGGCGACGGAACACGGGAACCCGCCGCTCTACGACCTCGAAACCCTGCAGGCGATCGTCGAGGTACCCGGCGCCGTCCTCCTCACCGCCGAGCACGATGACAAGATCCTCGCCGGCTCGATCGCGTTCCTCCACGACGACTGCCTCCTGGTCTGGGCCGCGGGCGTCGACTACTCGGCGCTGCGGGTGTACCACCCCTACGTTTTCCTGCTCCGCGAGACGATCGCCCTGGCCATGCACCTTGGCTGCCGCGAACTCGACCTCGGCAGGGGCACCTTCGAGTTCAAGACCCGCCACGGCTTCACCCCGACCGTCCTGACGACGCTGGCCTACCCACTCGGAGACACCGCGGCGGACACCCTGACGCCGCTCCACGAGATGGACCGGCGTATCACCGCGTTCCTGGCCCTGTGATGCGGCGGTTCCCGAGCGCGGCGATGACCGCGCTGCTGGCCACCGCCTCGCTGCAGAACGTCGCCTACACCATCCTCATCCCCTTCGTCCCCACGCTGCGCGACGACTACGGGATGAGCGTCTTGATGATCGGGTTGGCCTTCAGCGGTTTCACCGCGGTGAAGGCACTGGTCCAGCCCCTCGGCGGCTGGGCCGCCGACCGGTACTCGCCACGGGCGGTGGCCATCCTGGGCCTGATGACCGCGGCGGTGGCAACTGGGGGCTTGGCCGCGACGACGTCCGCGACCGGCGTGGTCGTCTGCCGGCTGGTCTGGGGCCTCGGCGAAGGGTTCAGCATGCCGGCGCTGTACCGGCTGGTCAGTGACCTCGCCCGCGACACCGGCACCAGCCCAGGCCAGGCGATGGGATGGTTCGGTTCCGCGGCCGTCATCGGCATGACCGCCGGACCTGGCCTGGTCGCACTGCTGTCCCCAGCTTTGACGTTCTCGGGGGCCTTCATCCTCGGCACTGTCCTGACCGTGGCCAGCGCCGGACTGCTGCTCTGCGTGCAGACCAGGTCCCCGGCGCACAGCCAGGAGGCCGCGGCGCCCGTCTCCGGCGACAGTCTCCGGCTACCCCGCCGAACGCTGTGGATCATGGTCGCGGGCCTGGGTCTGATCGACCTGCTCAACAACTTCCTTTACTCCGCACTCGAGCCAGTCCTGCCGTTGTTCGTCCACGACGAACTGGGCATCGACGACCGTTCGATCTCGTTCTTGTTCTTCTGCGGGCTCGGCGTGTTCGCCGTGGTCTCCCCGCTAGCCGGGCACCTGACAGCGAAACGAGCCCCGGTGCTGCTCGCCGCCGCGGCACTCGGCCTGCAAGCCGCCGCACTCGGCCTTCCACCCCTGTTCGGCACTTATTCCGCCTACGTCACGGGTTTCCTGATCCTGATGAGCCTGCAACCCGTCGTCTTCGTCGGCGTGCGCACCGGCCTCGCGACAGTCAACGCAGGCGCCCAAGGCAAAGCGTTCGGCTGGTTCGGCCTGATCTCGGACCTCGGCTGGGTCGCGGGCCCGCTTGTCGCGACCGGGCTTCTGGCAGCCTGGCAGTCGGCCGTGTTCTTCGCCTTCGCGGGGATCGCCGTCATCGGAGCCGCTGCCGCGTTGCTTACCCATCGCGTCGGTGGGCGTAGACCACTCGATTCGTCCAGCTGGGAACCTGCCCCTGACGAGGGCAGACGTCCGGTCGGCAGCTAGCTTGAGTTTTGACCTGTTCGGCGGGGTCGTGGGTCGCTGGGCTTTCATGCTGTGCCTTACAGGTGCCTCAGCCCGGAGTTGATCACCGACGGCACGGCGGTGTAGTGGTTCTCCCTCGGGAAGATGCGGCAGGTGACCCGGAGTCCGGGATAGTCACGGAGGCGGAGCGTCTGCGCAGTCGTGTCATGGAGCCGAGGATGTCGCCCGAGGCCGTCAACGCTTCGGTGGCCTCTGCTTCCTCCGCGCCGAGGAAGAGATCTCCGCGCGGCCGCGGCCCGCGCGGGGCCGCCGATCAGATACTTGGTGAAGGCTTCGGTTCCGTTCAGCAGCGCGTAGGTGGCGAAGTGACCGCCTACGGAGTCACCGAGAAGGCCATGCTCGGTCTCGTCGAAGCGGAACTCGCGCGCCAGTTCGGGACGGAGTTCGTCGACGAGGAAGGCGAGAACCACGTGGAGTTCCCCTCTGTCTACGGCAGAGTGTTCCTCTTTCGCGAAATGGTGCACCTGCACGACTGCTGCCGACATTCATTGCTGGCCAGCATCGCCTCGAACACCGCGGTCGTTTCGTTCAAATGCTGCACCCGGGCGGCAGCATCACATGCGCCGCACCGTCCAACTCAACCTGTCGCGCCACCGACCTTTCAGTTGCAGTGGATACCACATCGTTCGATCCACATCGGACAATCCAGGTCAACGACACACCACGACCGCCAGCGACATCGCCAGATATCCCGCTGATCAGCAAGACAGGAAATGTTGGAGTGCGGCCAAGGTCGCATCAGATGCGATAACGGTACCTTCCGTTAAGGTGATCGTTGTGGCCGTAGTTTTGCAAGGTGGGTCGCACCGGGCGGCGAACTACAATCGTTCGGCGTGACGACGCTCGTCGTAGCCCTGCTGGCACTTCTGGATTTCGTCTGCGTGGGCGGTCGTCCAGTCGTACAAGTGGCCGAAGGGTTCGCGCAGGGATTCGCCGAGCGGGGTAAGGGAGTACTCGACTCCGACCGGTGAGGTCGGCAGCACGCGCCGTTCGATCATCCCGTTGCGTTCCAGGCGGCGCAGGGTCTGGGTCAGGACCCGCTGGGTGACGCCTTCGAGGCGGCGCTTGATGTCGTTGAACCGGCGCGGCTTGGCGAGGACGGTCATCACCATCATCGACCACTTGTCGGCGATCTGGTCGAGGATCGGGCGGCTGGGGCAGTCGGCCCGGTAGACGACGTCCGTGCCGGTGCTGGGAGTGGCCATGTCGGTATCCTCCACGATCCTTGAGATGCCGAAAGTGCGTTATTGACGCCGGTCTCCCGTCGCTCAAGGCTAGGTATACATCAGGAACTTAGCTGCCTGACAGGTACGGATCGGAGATTCTTCGTGCACCACGACGCCTACGCGACCCTGCGAGTGAGCCATGCGGCAGGCATCGCCCGTGTCACCCTCGACAACCCACCAGTCAACGTCCTGGACGTCGCCCTCATGGCTGACCTGCGGCGGCTGTTGACCGGGCTGCGGAACGACGACTCGGTCCGGGTGATCGTGTTCGACAGCGCCGATCCGGACTTCTTCATCGCCCACGTCGACATGTCACTCGTCGACGCGCCGGACGCCTTCGACGAACTCGCGGCCGACACACCCGACGGTGTCAACGTCTTCCAAGCCCTCGGGGAGTTGCTCCGGCACCAGCCTCAGGTGACGATCGTCAAGCTCGCCGGCCTGGCGCGCGGCGGAGGGGCGGAGTTCGTCACGGCGGCGGACATGGCATTCGCGGCGATCGGTCGCGCCGGGATCGGCCAGGTCGAGGCCCTCATGGGCATCGTCCCCGGTGGCGGAGGCACCCAGTACCTCGCCGGCCGGATCGGCCGCAACCGCGCCTTGGAAGTGGTGCTCGGCGCCGACCTGCACGACGCGCGGACCGCCGAACGCTACGGCTGGATCAACCGGGCCGTCCCCGCCGATGAACTCGACGACGTCGTCGACCGCCTGGCCCGCAACATCGCCGCACTGCCCGAAGGTGTGGTCGCCGCGGCCAAACGCGCCATCGTTCCCGCTGACCTGGCCGAGGGCTTCCTGCGCGAACACGACGCCTGGGCTGGCCAGATTGCCCGGCCCGCGGCCGAACAGTTGATCCGAGGCGGACTGGCCCACGGCGCCCAGACCCGCGACGGCGAACGCGATCTGGAGGGCTTGCTCCGCAAGCTGACCGGCTGATCAGCCGGGTACTTCTTCCGCGACAAGTGATCAACGCTCGGATGGCAAACTGACCATCAAGTCCCTTGCCGCCGGAGCCGTGCTGCTGCGGGAGAAGATCACCCGGGAACGTGACGACTTCAGGGCGAGCAACGAGCAGTTCGCCCGTGTCGTCCACGTCTTGGAGGTCGAAAACCAGCAGCTCCGCGCAGCCGGTCAACGTTCGCCCCTTGCACCGTCCCACAACGTGATTTGCCGGTAACCCGGGGGACGGACAAGACCATCCCCTGGGCGCGGGCTTCCCAGGGGTTGGCACGGATGGTCAGCGGAACAGGCGGAAGAACCCGCGCACCTGCTTGACCAGTGACTCCGGCTGCTCCAGCGCGGCGAAGTGGCCACCCTGCGGCAGCTCCTCGAACCAGCGCAGGTCGGTGAACCGCAGCTCGGCCTCCCGCCTCGACGGGCGGGTTATGTCGCGCGGGTAGACCGACAACCCCGATGGCGCGGTCACCTTGTCCCGGAAGTTGGCGAAGCTCTCCCAGTACAGGCGCGCCGACGACGTGGCCGACGCGGTGAACCAATAGACCGAGATCTCGTCGAGGATCGTCTGCCGCGACAACGCGTCCTCGGGATGGCCGTCGTTGTCCGTCCACGCCCAGAACTTCTCGGCGATCCAGGCGGCCTGCCCCGCCGGGGAGTCGGTGAGGCCGTAGCCGAGCGTCTGCGGCCGGGTCGCCTGGATCGCCGAGTACCCCCGGCCGGTGCGCTGCATCTCTTTCTCGGACTCGAGGTTCGCCAGCTCCGCGGGCGTCGGGTCGTCGAACGTGCCCGCCGCCACGGATCCCAGGTTCAGGTGCACGCCGGCGACCCGTTCGGGCGCCACCTCGCCCAGCACCGCGGACACCGCCGAACCCCAGTCACCGCCCTGCGCGCCGTACCGTTCGTAACCCAGCGAGACCATCAACGTGTCCCAGGCGCGCGCGGTGCGAGTGATGCCCCACCCCGTCGTCGACGGCTTGTCACTCCAGCCGTACCCGGGCAACGACGGCGCGACCACGTGGAACGCGTCCGCCGGGTCACCGCCGTGCGCGCGCGGGTCGGTCAGCGGGCCGAGGACTTCCAGGAACTCGAGCACCGAACCCGGCCACCCGTGCGTGAGCACGAGCGGGAACGCGTCCGGCTCCGGCGAGCGGACGTGCAGGAAGTGGATGCCCAGTCCGTCGATCGTGTCGCGGTACTGCGGGAACACGTTCAGCCGCTCGGCGAACCCGAAGTCGTAGTCCTCGGCCCAGCTGCGGCACAGCTCCTGCGTATACGCCAGCGGCAAACCCTGTGACCAGTCGTCCACCGGCTCGCGCTCGGGCCACCGTGTCCGTCGCAATCGTTCACGCAGGTCCGCGATCTCGGCTTCGGTGATGCTGACCTCGAATGGCTTGGCGGACATGGCAAGGCTCCTTACTGGTCAAGGCGTTATGGGATCGGATGCAGGTGGACCGTCATCGCGGGCTCCCACGCGTGACGTCGGTTTCGGGGCGCCGGTCGGCGGTAGGGCGCCGGGTCAGGCTGAGGACGAGTCCGGCCAGGGGGAGTGCCGCGAGCACGGCGAGGGCCACCGGCACCGGCACGACGCCGGACAGACCCGCGACAGCGGCCGGACCGATCCCGCCACCCAGGGCGTTCATGAAGTTGAGCAGGCTCTGTGCGGTGTCGCGGTCGTCCGCGGCGACCAGGTCAGGCGCGAGGCTCACCAGTACGGCTTGGGTGCCGGCGAACCCGCACACGGTCAACGCCGTGCCGGCGACAATCGGGATCGGCCCGGTGAAGATCGCGACCACGAGCACGCCGGCGACGGTGAGTGCCGCAAGCCCGGCCGACACTTGCCAGCCGGTGAACCGGTCGGTCAAGGTGCCGACCAGCCGCCCGGCCAGCACCGAACAGGCGGCGGCCGGGACCAGGAGCACGCCGGCTTCCAGGGGGCCACCGCCCGTGGCCTGCTCGATCAGGGACGGGGCGCGGAACAGCACCCCGTAGTAGCCGGCGAAGACGGTCCCGCCGATGAGCCCGGCCGCCAGGAAGCCGCGGGATGCGATCACCCGCCGAGGCACGAACCCGTCGGGGGTGCTTCGCACGCGCCACCACAGTCCCACGGCAGCGAGCGCCCCGGCGGCGGCCACGACGAGCGTGACCGGAGCGGGCAGGCCGACCGAGTGTGCCTGCAGCAACGTGATCAAGGAGCCGGCGAGTACCGACAGCACGGCCGCGCCGACGATATCGAGTCGCCCGGTCGAGCCGTTTCGGTCGCCGCTACCGCTACGCGTCAGCGCGTGCCTACTCGGCAACGCGGCCAGCAGGAGGGGCAGCGCGAGGACCGGGATCGCGAGCACGGCACGCCACCCGAGCCATACGGTCACCGCCCCGCCCAGCAGGGTCCCGCACCCCGACGCCGTCGCGCTGGCGGCCGCGATGATTCCCAGGGCGCGGATCCGTTCCCGCCCGGGAAGGGCGGTGGCCGCGGCGAAGACGGCGATCACGGTCGCGCCCGCCCCGGCGCCGCCGATCAGTCGGCCGACGATCACGACGGACAGTGTCGGCCCGGCTCCGGCGAGCGCGGAGCCCGCGGCGAGCACCACGACCCCGGCGACGAGGATTTGGAAGGGGCTCCAGCGGACCAGCAGCCGACCCGCGACCGGCATCGCGAGCGCGGAGGTCAGCGACCACGCGGCGAGAATCCATGCGGTGGCCCCGAATGGCACCGCGAATGCGCGGCTGATGGCAGGCAGGGCCACCGACGGCGCTCCCAGCGCCACGTACATCGGCAGCACCAGCATCCCCAGAGTCAGCCCCAGCCGACGCCCGTCCGGGGCGTGGTTCGATCCCCCGCTGGGGGCTCCTACGGCGGGAGTCCTCTGCGGCATCGTCGCCTCCTCCCCGGGTCTGTTTTGTGACACGTGAAAGCTACTATGAATGTCACACTACGAACGGTGAGGAGATACGTCAAATGCTTGATGCGTGTTACACCGCCTCGGCGGTCCAGACGGCCGTCGACCTGGCCAACACCTTGAGGCCGATCAAGGGAGAGGACGCGCTCGAGACCGTGGAGCAGCTCCGGGACTTCCTTGACGACCATCCCGCGGCTGAGCCTCCGAGTTCGGCCGCGAACCAAGGGACCGGTCCGCGGCATCTCACCCACGCCGACCTGGCGGAAGTCCGCGCGTTGCGCGAGACGGTGCGTGAAGTGCTCGAGCGGGCGAACGCGGACGCGGTCGAAGCGGAGGCTCTGATCAACGACGGTCTGCGCCGCAGCCGCGCCACCCCGGTACTGCGCCACGAGGACGACCGCTGGTGGACCGAGGTGACCTCCGACACCGACCGCTGCTCGGCGCACCTTGCCGCGACCACCCTCAGCGCACTGGCCTCCGTGATCGCCACGCTCGGTCCCGCTCGTCTCGGCGTATGTGCCGGGCTGACCTGCCGGGCCACTTTCGTGGACCTCTCGCGCAACGGCTCGAAGCAGTACTGCACCCGAACCTGCGCACACCGGGCCAGCGTCGCGGCCTACCGGAGCCGGCGCAGCCCGCGTTGAGCGCCGGCACCTGACCCTGCCAGGCCGGCTCTGGGGTTTCGTCCGAGCCCGCGTTCGACGAACTCGTTCGGGCCTCCGAGTGCGTCCCTCGCGATACGATCTACATCGCCGCGAAAGTCGCAATGCAGACCCGAGCCAACGCGTAGAAGGCACGTGGGTTCCCCGTCGACAAAAACGACGTCGACAACCCCATTTTTCTCGCGCTCTTCGACGCCCGCGTCCTGTGCGTCGTTCGCTGCGGCGCCTACGTCGATCTGCTCCACCAACTGCGCTCCCCAAGGTTTCTTGTCCGTTGAAAACGACGACGACGAGGAGCAACACATCGGGCTCGCCATTTCGGTCCAGGGCCTTCGCGCGATTCGACGGGCAATTCTCGACCTCGACGAGTTCCAAGCAGCGGCGGATCTCAAGCAAGATCGAGCCGAGCCATGGGGGCTGGTGACGGAGCAGGCCCTGGGCACCCATGCAACACAGCAGGACTTGACACGGAAGTCGAGTGGCCCGGCACCAGCGAACCCGCCCGCAAACAGGCCGAGCACTACGGGGCCCGCTATGCAACTGGTAGCCGAACTCGAAGACCTGACCCGCCCGGAAAGGGAGGCTCTCACAGTACCTGTATCGCCAGGGTCTCCCAGACGTCCAGGACGCCTGTCAATCTGTTTGAGTTACGCGGAGAAAAAGTAATGGATCCACGGGAGGCGCGCACGGCGGCCGCCTGGGAATCCTTCCCAGGAGCCCCGAACGAAAGCGCCGACAGCTGCACCGGACGCGCGACTGTGACAGCACATGCTTCCACGATAGAACGGACGAAGACCAATGGCGGACAACCGGTTCACCACGCACTCAGACCTTTTCGATCTGAGTGGGAAGTACGCACTTGTCACTGGCGGCACCAGGGGCATTGGGATGATGATCGCGCGCGGCCTTCTGCAGGCGGGCGCCCGCGTCGTCGTCAGCTCACGCCAGGCAGACGCGTGCGCGGAGGCACAGCGTTCACTGTCCGAATTCGGCGACGTTCAAGCAATCCCCGCCGACCTGTCCAAGTACGACGAGTGTCAGCGCCTCGCTGATCTGGTCAAGGCCGACTCGGAACGCCTGGACATCCTCGTCAACAACGCGGGAGCGATGTGGCGCGAGCCGCTGGAGACGTTCCCGGCCGAGGCCTGGGACGCGGTGATCGACCTCAACCTCAAGTCGCCGTTCTGGCTGGTGCAGGCGCTGCTGCCCGCACTGCGCAGGGCGGGCACCGCCGATGATCCCGCGCGGATCATCAACATCGGCAGCATCGCCGCCATCCACGTCGCCGAGGCGCCCAACTACTCGTACGCCAGCAGCAAAGCGGCACTCCATCAACTCACCAGGGTGCTTGCCAGGGAACTGGGCCCACAGCACGTCACGGTGAACGCGGTAGCCCCAGGAGTGTTCCCGTCGCAGATGATGGCGGCCACGATCGATGCCATCGGCGACACGATCGCGGCGAAGGCCCCCCTGCGCCGTCTCGGGCGCGACGACGACATGGCAGGTATCGCCGTGTTCCTCGCCAGCCGGGCCGGATCCTACCTGACGGGCACCATCGTCCCGGTTGACGGCGGCACCGCCACGACCGCATCAGGTACCTAGGCGCGCGAGGCTTTGTCGGCGGCCGACGGGCCCTTGAGAGTACCTCCAAGTCGGATCTCAACGGGGTACCTGCAGTACCTCCCTTCGCTTGCGGACAGGGCCTACCGTGAAGGGGTGGCCACGATAGATCTGCGCACTGAGATCAAGGAGTTCCTGAGTTCGCGTCGCGCGCGGATCACGCCCGAGCGGGCTGGACTGCGCGCCTACGGCGGCAACCGCCGGGTCAAAGGTCTGCGTCGCGAAGAGGTAGCTCTACTGGCAGGGGTATCGGTCGACTACTACGTGCGTATGGAGCGCGGCAGCCTCGCCGGTGCCTCCGATGGGGTGCTCGACGCGTTGGCCTCCGCCTTGCACCTTGACGAGGCCGAGCGCGATCACCTGTTCCACCTCGCGCGGCAGTCCAAGACGCCCGGCGGTCCACGCCGCCGGCGACCCGCCGTGACGGTGCGTCCGGCGCTTCAGCGGGTGCTCGACGCCATCACCGATGCACCGGCGTGGATTTGCACCAGCCGGTATGACGTGCTGGCCATGAATCACCTTGCCCGCGCGCTGTATTCACCGGTGCTGGCCGACACGCGACGGCCGGCGAACACCGCGCGATTCGTGTATCTGGATCCCGAGGCGGCAAAAACGTTCTTCGTCGACTATGACCGAATCGTCTGCGATGTAGCCGCGAAGCTACGTATGGAAGCCGGCCGCAATCCGCACGACGAGGAGCTGATCGCCCTGGTCGGTGAGTTGTCGACGCGCAGTGAACTATTTCGGCAGCGGTGGGCATCTCGGGACGTTCGGCTCCACCGGTCCGGACGCAAGCGTCTGCACCATCCGGTAGTGGGCCAGCTCGACCTGGACGTCGAGTCGATGGAGCTGCCTGCCGAACCCGGCCTGCTCCTGACCGTCTACACCGCGCCCGCCGGCACGGCGACCGCGGACGGTCTGGCCCTGTTGGCGTCGTGGGCGGCTAGCCAGGAGAAGCTGGCGACCGAGATCCAAGCACTCAGCTGATAGTCCAACCTTCTCAGTCAGTCTGAGTCAGCGCTGAACGATCGGCGAGAGCGTCCGGCCCACGTTGGGAAAGCCTTTCGCGTGATCGTAAGTCGACCTGGGCGCCCGCAGTTGGGGCGCAGGCAAACCCAGTTCCCTGCATTCCGGTCCGGCGCCCGCGCCGAGGTCGACGACGCAACGGGCCCCGAGGTCGTCTGCCAGCGCGAGGCAGGGCTTAAGTCCGCTCACGCACTCCGGACCCAGGCAGGACACAGTCAACTCGCAGCACCGCTGTTCGAAGGTGGCCCGCGCCGAGCCGATGATCCGCTCGATCCGGCCGAGTGGCTGCAAGCGCTCGGCGCACCAGCGCAGCTTGGCGCAGTTCCTCCTCGCGCAGCTCGACCGGGCAGACCTCCTCAGCCAGCCTCGCCGTCGGCCTGACCCGCGCGGCCTACGTCGGCACCGAGGCCGCCAGCGCGCTGACCATGCATCTGACCAAGATGGCCACCTACGGAGCCGGTGATCTGCTCACCGGCCAGTTTCGGCTCTACAGCCCGCTCGTCGCCGTGCTGCGCAGGCCGCACGTTCGTGCCGGGCTCGCAGCGGACCCGGCACGGTCGGCCATGAGGTTGCGGGGTCCCACGTCGGAAGCTTCACGGATGCCGAACTCATGATCTTCCGTTCAGGGTTGATCGAAGATAGTGACTACGCTCTGCGGTGCGTCCCGGCCGTAGAAGATTTCCAGGTTCTGCGCCGAGCGGCCGGCGACCTCGCTACTACGCAGGAACAGCCGCTCTTCGTAGGCGGCGAGCGCGACCTCGATGTCGAGTTGCTCGACCATCTCGCTGGCCAGGTCGGCGCCGTCGTACATGGCGAGGTTCGCGCCCTCGCCGGCAAAGGGCGACATCAGATGCGCGGCGTCGCCGACGAGCGTCACACCAGGTGTCCTGTCCCAGCTGAGCCCGACGGGAAGGGCATAGATGGGTCGGAGCAACGGTTGTGCGTCGCTCTCTGTCACGAAGTCGGTGAGCAGCGGTGACCAGCCGTCGAACTCGTTGCAGACTTGACGGAGGCCAGCGGACGGGTCGCCGAAGTCGATAGACCTCATCCATACCTCGGGCCTGTTCAGCACCACGTGGCCGCGCACGAGCCCGTTGGCGTAGCGATGGACGGTGATGCCTTTGCCCGGCGCGGCCGCCATCAGAGTGCCGCTGCCGATCGCGGCCACGCTGGCCCGATGGTTCGGGTCGCCTGAGGTAAGAGCGATCTCGATGAAGCAGGTTCCGCTGTAGAGAGGTGTGGCGGGGGTGAGCAGCGGACGCACCGTCGACCAGGCACCGTCCGCGCCGATGACGATGTCGGCGCGCGCGGCGGAACCGTTCGCGAAGGTGAGGTCGCAACCGCCCTCCGGACGTTGCCGGATCGGGACTCTATCTCGGCATCCGCCTCGCGGGCGACCACGACCAGAGCCGGTGGGTGGTCACCGGCGAACGTGGTGAAGGCATGACGCAGTTTCATGATTCTCCTCGGTGAACGCCGCCCCCGTGAGCAAACCTGACCGATCTTGCTCGTATTCCCGTCGCTCCGCACGGAACCAGCGGCGTCCAAGTCGATGCGAACGCGGTGCCTGGCAGCTCTGCGGGGGTGATCCTGATCAGTTGCCGGACGGCTTGCGGTCCTGCACCCGGCGGGCGATGGCGAGTGCGATCGGCGCCAGGAGCCAGCACAGGTACGCGCCGGTGTCCCCGGCCAGGAACGAGACCGGAATCGAAATCCCGAACACCGCGGCCAAGCAGACGCTGCGCAGCAGGCTTTGGGCGAACACCCAGGGCGGGCCGTCGGTCCGGTACAGGTGTTCTCGCCGGATCTCCCGGATGATGAGCGCGAACGACGCGGAGGCCAGAACCTGCACCATCGCGTACAGGCTGAACCGGAGCGGGAACGCTCCCTCGGCGGTGATCACCCGCGTCGCGAACGGCATCAGGACCTGCATGAACAGCCATCCCAGGGTGAGGCTGATCAGGCGGCTGCTCAACGAGCGGACATAGGGGAAGATCTCGTGGTGGGCACGCCAGTGGGCGGCGATCACCGCGAAGCTGAGCGCGAAGGCGAGGTATTCCTTGCCGTGGGCCGAGATCGAGCTCAGCATGGCGTCGGTGGTGTCGCCGTGGGGGATCGGGAGATCCAGCGCCAGCAAGGTGAGCGCAATCGCGATCACCGCGTCGGCGAAGATGGTGAGCCGCTCGGCGGCGGCCTTCCCGATCGTGTGGTCCGTCTGGGTCGTCATGGTGAGGAACAGGCCCCGCGTTCTCAGGCGGCGATTTCCGTGGCCGGTCGCGGGGCGGGCGCGAGCCGCCGGGACCGTACGGCCAGGATGATCATGACCGCCGGGATCAGGATGTCGGTGACGAGGACTCCGCCGGTGTTGCCGGGGGCGTGGTCACCGCCCGCGAACCATTGGTAGACGTGGCCGATCACGGCTCCCCAAAGGAACATCCCGCCGCCGAGGCCGATGGTGATGCGCTCGCGCGCGGACGCCGAGGCGGCCCGGAAGCCCAAGACGGCCATGCCGAGGTTGGCGAAGGCGATCTCGAACATGAACGGCGTCCGGTCGAAGCCGATCGCCGTGGCCATGACGTCCGGGAAAGCCAGGAAAGCGACCGTCATCCACAGGCTGCCACAGCCGAAGGCACCGATGGCCCACCAGCGCTGCCAGATCTCCAGCCGTTCCTGAGGTGACGTCGCGTGGCGGGCCCGGAGGAAGGCTCCGACGGCGGGCACGACGATCCAGACCAGCGGGAAGGCGGATTGGGCGAGGTAAGAGAAGTTGTCCATGACCACAGTCTTACCTAGTTAATATTAACAAGTCAACACTCTGGTATGGTGAGGTCGTGGATGACGGACTCGCAGACCTGCTGCACCGCGTGGTCATGCTGATGGGCGAAGCCGCCCGGCGGCGCGCCGATGACCCCGACGGTTTGACCTACAGTCAGATACGGCTTCTGGGCACACTCGAGGACATCGAGCCGACGACGCAGCATGGGCTCGCCCAGGCGCTGTCGATCTCCGATCCGGCGATCAGCCGGGCCTTGCGGCCACTCGAAGCGGATGGTCTGGTACGGATCACCGTCGACCCGGAACACGCGCGGCGTCGGCTGGTCCGGCTCACCGATCTCGGCCGGAAAGCCTTCCACGCCGCGGGAAAACCGCTTTCTGACGAGTTCCGTGAGGGGCTCGTCGCGGCTGGCTTCCCTTATGAGCGCTACCTCGAAGACACCCTTCGGCTGGCCGAAATCCTCGCGGTCGACTGAGGTCTGCCTCGGCTGCCGGGAGGCGAGAGGGGGCGCGGGCCGTCACCGGCGCTGTGCGCGGCTCGTCGGCGGCTTCCTGGAGGCTTTCCTGGCCGGGCTCACCCGGCTACCCCTGGTAGCCGATGGCCGATCAGCGGCTGTCGCGGTCCGCAGGCCGATCAACAGGACCGCCGTGGGTAGGGCCTGCACCAGTGGGACGACGGGGGTGTTCCCGATGGTCTTCGTCTCGCTCGGCCGACAGGCTGGCCGCATGTCGCTCTCTCCCTCTCGTCGTGGTTTCATCAAAATGAGTGCCACGGCCGCCGTCGGTGTGGCGTCTCTCGGCATCGCGGGCCCCGCGTATGCGGCCGAGTCGCCGCGGATGATGCCGCTGCGGATCCGCACTCCTCGTGGCACTTTCGACGCTGTGGCCGCCGGTCCGCGGCATGGCCGGAAAGTGCTGTTGTTGCACGGCTTCCCTGAATACGGCATCGAGTGGGAGCATCAGTTGCGCGCACTCGCCGCCGCCGGTTACCGGGCGGTGGCGCCCGACCAGCGGGGCTACTCGCCGGGCGTGCGGCCAACCGGGATCGAGAACTACCACCTGGATTACGCCGTCGGTGATGTCCGGGCGATGGCCGATTCCCTTGGCTGGCAAAGGTTCGACCTGGTCGGACATGACTGGGGTGCGGCGGTCGCCTGGATCGCCGCAGCGAAGTACGCACGCCGAGTGCGGTCGCTGACCGCTGTCTCCGTGCCGCATCCCGCTGCTTTCGCGGAGGCGCTGCGGACCGATCCCGTGCAGCGGGAAGCGTCGAAGTACATGGAGTTCTTCCGGCAGCCCGCTCCGATCCCGGAGAATTCGATTCTCGCGTCGGGGCCGCCCAAGCTGCCGGGCGTCCCGCCGGAGAAGTGTGCGGAGTACTTCCGGCGGCTTTCCCAGCCGGGTGCCCTGACCGCCGCGCTGAACTGGTACCGGGCCAACGATTTCGAGGGCTACGAGCAGCGGGTCGCGGTACCGACGCTCTTCATCGCGAGCACGGGCGATGCCATGGTCTCGCCGTCGGGCGTGGAAGCGACCCGGAACTGGGTCACGGGACCGTACCGGCTGGAGAATCTCGCCGGAATCGGGCACAACATCCCCGAGGAGGCCGCCGAGACCACGACGGCCCTGCTCCTCGCACATCTCGCTTCGGTGTGCTTTTAGGAGGGCCGAAGGGCGGCTTTCACCCGGTGATGCACTTTGCGTCGAGGCCACCTGTGGTCGCGGTCGCAGGCCCTGACGATGACCGACTGTGCCTTGTCAGTGCCAGCCACCCCTGGCTGGCGCTCCAGCCTGTTCGACAGTCTGACTCAGAAGCAGGGATGTGCTTGTACTCCAGTGGAAAACGGTGCGGCGGGGGCGTTGTCCTCGAGGCGTGCGTAGAGTGTGCGGATGAGCGCGTTGCCGGAACAGCCAGTGGTTCACGAGTCGGGTATCCCGATGTATCTGGTGCGAGAGGGAAGCGGGACAGCCGAGCGAGGTGCCCGCGACACGGTCGGTGGGTGGCCGTTCCTTCCGGCGGGGGAGCCGTGGCCGGTGTGCTTCTGCGGTGAGCGGATGGTGTTGTTCTTCCAACTCGACATTCCGGTCGACATCGCCGTGTTCGGTGGGGAGCACCTGCTGGTGTTCCAGTGCCCCGCGCATAATGACGCGGTTTCCGCCGACGGCGGATCAGAGCAGCTGCCAGAAAGGTTCTGGGACCGGCCGCCGCAGCGCTACCACAGTGAAGGCGCGTTCTGGCGGATCATGCTCCACCGCGACGACACCACCCCGAGCGACGAGGTGGACTCGTATCTTCTACCTAAGCCACTTAAGGTCGGTCCTGCGACGGAACGGATCACGGTGTGGTCGCTCGGGGACGCACTCCTGGACGGACGGCCCGCGGATGAGCTGTTCGCCGCACGGGGCAACGGCGTGGACGAGTTCAAACTCGGTGGTGTCCCGTGCTGGGCCCAGGCTCGCGAGTCCTACACATGTCCTTGCGGCGCGGAGCTGGTTTTCGTCTGCCAGCTGCCCAAGGACACCGGGTTCGAGAAGCACTCGCACCAGCCGGCGCAGAACTTCACGTTCCACTCCGACCAGTACGGCCTGTTCCTCGGCAACATGCTCTACATCTTCGCCTGCCCGGCACGCTGCCACCCCGCCGCGGCATGGCCCGTGAACCAGAACTGACCACCGCACGACCCGGCCGACGTCGGGTTGCCGCGGGGTGTCGCCGTTCGCGGCGATGGCCTGAACGGCTGGGCTCCGGATGAGGCCATTCGGCTGACGCGCTGCCAGCCCGGCACGGGGACGCAGCACCACCCCCGCCAGCTGAACGTCAAAAGGACAGACCGGTCGCGACGAGCACCTGGACCTCCTGGTACCGCTGGACAACCCTCGTGCTGCTGGCGCATCTCTTCCTCGCCACCATCACCGTCGCCGATCGCGCCAAACCCAACTCGGCCGGGCTGTTCCCTTCACCTCCAACGAAATCCGGCACCTGTTCGCCGGCATCGTCATCGGGCACACCGACGACATCACCGCCTGCCTGCACTGGTACTGGTGGCGCCACCGCACCAGCACCGCGCCAGCAAGCCCACTACCAGCGAAAATCGACCGAAGAACCGCGAACATCACGATCTACGGTTGGAGTCTTAGGGGACATTCGGAAGGCGAAGCGACACGAAGGACAACCACCTTTCTACCCCGTTGGTGACGGAGGAGTCGCCGCTCGACCGCGCCCGGGTCTTAGCGAACCTCTCGTCACGCCGCCTTCTCGAAACGCATTCGACACGACCAGTACTCCCAGATCTCGGAGCCGTGAGCGGAGTGCTGGAGGGCGCCCCGCCCACGGCCCGGTTCAGCAAGCGGGCGCCACTGGTTCGTTGGAGCCGGTGTCCAGGAAGCCGTCGCTGATCCAGTTGCCGTTCTCGAGTCGGTTCCACAGATCGGTGCGACCCCAGACACCGTCCACCGCCTCGCCACGCGCGGTACAGGCGATGGTCACCACGGTGCCGTTGCCAACGGTGCCCACGGCGTCATAGCTGGTGCCAGGGCCGGAACGCAGGGTGACGGAACTGTTCGAGCCGCCGTCGACGGTGCCGGCGGGCAGGGTGGTACCCGCGCCATAGTTCGTGACGCGGCCACCGACGGACACGCGGGTGCTGCCGCGCTGGGCGTAGCCGCCGTACGCTTGGCTGCCCTCGTAGAACGTCCAGCCGCCGACGGTCATGCCGTTCACGCTGATGTGGGTGTTGCCGCGCAACAAGGAGAAATGCACGTGCGCACCACTGCTGGAACCGCCACACGGCAGCTCGTTGCCGATGTGGCCGAGATAGGTGCCGACGCGCACAGCGCTGCCGTCGGTCTGCGTGGTCAGGTCGTACATGTGGTAGTAGGTGGTGCTGTATCCGTTGTCATGCACCACTTTCACCAGCGCGCTGCGCCCACGAACGCAACTCTTGTACACCCGCCCCGGCCCGGCGGACAACACGCGGCCGTCGCCGCCGTTGAAGTCGATCGAGCTGAATGGCCGGGAGTTGCCGCTGTTGCCGTGCGGTCCGCCGCCCATCCACCATGCCACGCCCTGCGGCCAGGGCAGACCGAGGCCGGTGTCGGCGAGCGTCCGGTTCTGGCCGGCGATGTTGTCGGCGAACGTTCGCTTCTCGCCCTCGCTGAGCACCGCTGTCGGCGCCAGGGTGGCCAGCTCGGTGAACCCGGCGGTGCCGTCCAGCTCGACCCGCCAGCCGAGCTGATCACGGTGTGCCAGGAACAACGCCATCAGCGGCGCGCCGTGTTCCTGGCCGTATGCCATCGGGATGGTCGTGCTGCCGAACACCCACGGTCCAGCGGTGCGGGTCGGTTCGAAGAGGGGCTCACGCAGCGACGGCGTGCCCCACTGTGCCTTCAGCGCGTCCCCGTGCTGCTCGAGTACGGTCGCGCGCACGGTGGCCGCGAGGTCGCGTTCGGTGGGTCCGGCGGTAGCCGTCGACGGAACTATCGACATCGCGACGGCGAGGATCAGTGACGCGGAGATCGCGAAACTTCGGCGCAGGGAGAAGGGCATGTGCTCTCCAGGAAGTAGGCGCAGGGGCAGGGGCTGACAGCTGCTGCGGGGGACTGTCGCGCCGATGACATACCCGCTGGCCGGGCGGGTCAAGGTGCTCGCTGCACGTGCCGAACCAACTGTGGAACCGGCCGCAATACTGTTAACAATTACCTACTATTTCCGGGCGTGGTGACAGGATTTCGTCTCCTAAACTGTTTTTTCCACAGTCAAGGGGGTGCTCCGTGGCCGTCCGATCCGGTACCGGTCAGGAGATCGACGTGCTGTTGCGCACCGGCCCCTTCCACGAGGCGCTGGACGCCGCGATCGGCCGCAGCGGCCTCACTCTGGAACGCCTGCGCGACCGGCTCTCCCGGCGCGGCATCCACATCAGCCTCGCGAGCCTGAGTTACTGGCGCCTGGGCCGCAGCCGCCCGGAACGGGCCGACTCGCTGCGCGCGGTGCGGGCCATCGAGACCATCCTCGGCCTGCCCCGCCACTCCCTGGAAGCGTTACTCGGTCCACCCCGGCCACGCGGCCGGTGGGCGGAGCGTCGGCAGCAGGTCCGCCGGTACGGCCACATGCTGGAGCCGGCGCACTCCCTGGCGGAAACCGTGGAAACGCTGGCCGGGCCATCCGACGGCAACCTGCGGGCGTCGTGCCTGGACGACGCGGCCGTGGTGGACGCCGGCGGTGTCCTACGCCGCATCCACACCCGACAAGTGCTCCGGGCAGTCGACGGCCACCCCGACCGCCATATCGCGGTGTACTGCGGCGAACCCGGCACCCCAGCGGACGCGATCGTGCCGGAGGCCATCGAGAACTGCCGCCTCGGCCGCGTGAACCGCCACCCGAACGCTCCGGTCATCGCCGCGGAAATGCTGTTCGACCACGCCCTGAGTGTAGGCCGGACCCATCTGCTGGAATACTGTTTCACCATCGAAGGCGGTGACGCTCAAGCGTATGACTACCGTCGCGCCTTCCGTTATCCGGTAGGTAGCTACGTCCTGAGTATCCGCTTCACCGGACCCCGCTTACCGGTCCGTTGTTTCGAATTGACACAACGCGGTGCCGAGGCGCCCCTGAGCCACGGCGACGAACTGCCCCTTTCCCCCGGTTACCTGACCCACCTCACCGCGACGGACCTGCAGCGAGGCGTACTGGGAATCAGCTGGGAATGGACATGACGCAGCCTTGGCGCGCGAGGTGGCCTCCGTTCGCTCGGAGGAGACACAGTCGTCTTCGACCAAGTCCGCTTCCTCTTCCGGTTCCGCCACGATCACCGTCAGCTGGTCATTGCCAGGCCGAGTTCTGCGGCTTCGAGCGCGGGCGCGGTGTAGATATCTTCATCGCCCTGACGACTTTCGTGCGGTCACCGTAGGACAGCGCGCGACCGTCCAGATCGAACACCGTCGCTGCCAATGCTGGCCGGCTGTCGACGCAACCACCGCTTGAGTGACGCTGGCGAAGACGGATGTCGGACATGGGAGACAGACAAGGTGGAAGTGGCCGGTCCCCGGTGTACGTGCACACCGGGACCCGGCCACCGCGGCCAGGCGGCGTGAACTAGGGGAGGGTCGCGCCGCGGCCAGGTGATCCCATCCCGGGATCCCTGCAGAGTTACCCACATTTCCGAGGTTGGAAAACCACCCATTCAGGCGGCGTAGCGACGTCACGAACCGTCGGGCACGCAACCCGCGAGGAGGGTAGGGCGGCATGCCCGGCGGTGGGCTACGCGAGGCGAGGCCCAGACCGGTGCGGCGCTTCAGTACAGCCGCGTCCAGGTCGTCCCGGCGAGAGCCGATCGGACGACGTTCGGACAGCCACTTGACCTGGTATCACTCGTTGTCGGTGACGATGCGCGGAGAGGACTGATCTGGACGGCCGGATCGGTAGAAGGCGTACACGTGATGGTGCGAGTCGTCGATCGGGTTGTCGGGGGTCATAGCACCCTTGGCGAGTAGTTTCGCACCGCTTCTTTCGAGCGCTCGCCAGGATGCTTCGTTGGCGGCGGCCACAGCGATGATGATTGCGGGAACCTCGGGTAGGTCCTGCCACGTCCGGTCGATCATGGACGTGATCAGCCGGGTCCCGAGTCCGCGGCCGACGCGCTGTGGATCGCCGATCAGGTAGTCGATGGTAACTGCGTCATCAGGCACTTCGGTGATGGCGGTGAACTCCGCCAGGTACTCGGGATAGTCGGCCAGGCGAGACCGTTGGATCAGGCCGACGGGTTCGTCGTCAAGCAGTGCCACGAAGTCCTCCGAGGGTTCCTCACCTCGCATGGCGGGACCGAAGTCGCGTTCGACGGATGCGGGATCCGTGTCGTGGTTCCACCACCGCGCGACATGGGGTTCGGCGAGCCACTGGCTCAGCATCGGGAGATCTTCGGAGTTCAGTCTTCGCCAGGAGATCACGGGCCAACTCCTCTGTGGTGACGACGGTAGTAGCGGGCTTGCCGGTCGCGGTGTCCGCAAGAGGGATGACAAAAGCGCCGGCGCGCGTGCGTTCGGACGAACAGCAGGGTGCAGCCCGGCCCGGAGCAGCGAGTGATCTCACCCATCGCAGGGGTGGTGAGCAGTTCCACGGCCGTGGTAGCCATCTTGGCCAGTACCGCGCTGATGCCGGCGGCCGTGCCGACCCAGTCCGCTCGGCGGGTGCCATCCGATGACCAGGCGAGAGTAAGCGCGGGCGGTGCCGCGGCGGCGAAATCGTTGACGACGGCGACAGCCTCGGACGCCGGTACTGCCCCGGTTGTGGCCGCGTCGAACAGCTTGTGCACGTGATCGCGTAACCGCCGAACTCGATCAGACTCGGCCGCGGTGCGACAGAAAACTTCGGCTGAAGCGAGGGAAGGCGACATCTGGGCGAACCAGTGATTGATCGACGCTGCGGTGGACAGGAAGTCGTGCCGGTCAGCCCCGTACAGCGTGTTCGTGAACTCCACCACGATCGGCTCGGTGCCGAGGATGGGGAACTCCGCTTCATTCACCTGCTGACGGTAACATGTACTGTTTAGCGTCAGCAACCCTGAGGTCAGGGTTCGGCTCCTTGTCAGCAAGAAGCTGTCGCCCTCACCGGGTTTGAACCGGAAGGCAGTCTGGGGTCGATGGAGGAGGACCGGAAGCCGGCCCGGATCGGGCGGACCGCGAAGGATCCGGTGCGGTCGCGTCGCCCTGGACATCACGTCGTTGATGCAGGTCAGCGCCGATCATGTCCGTGATGTGATCCACGCGTTCAACGAGCGCGCCCGGACGTCCCCCGCCTCCTGGGGCATCACCGCGTTCAAGACCTGGTCGCTGTCGAAGCTGCGCGACCACCTGCTCGACCGCGGCACCGTGCTGGCGATCAGCCGGGAGACCTGCGCCGCATCCTCCACACCGGCGGCGTGTCGTGCCAGACCACCTCCACCTGGAAAGCCTCTACCGACCCGGACTTCCTGGCGAAGATGCACCGGATCCTGGACCTCTACGACCACCCACCCGACGACGGCCGGGTGATCTGCGTGGACGAGTTCGGGCCACTGAACCTGATGCCGCGCAACAGGCAAGGCCTGGCGTCAGGTCGGGTCACCGCGGCGATTGCGGGCGACCTACAACCGCCGGCACGGGCGTGAGGCACCTGCTCGCAGCACTCGACCTGGCCACCGGAAAGATCCACTACCGGATCCGGCGCCGCAAACGCCACGCCGAGTTCCTCGACCTCCTCAAGGCCCTGCGCACCAGGTGGCCCGGCCAGAAGCTCGAACCGAGAAGGACCAATGGCGCCGAAACCTGTGCATCATCCTCGATGGCCTTCGCCCGGCGACACTCAGTTCCACTCCATTCGTCATCGTCGTCCAGTCGCTTCAGAAAGGCGTGTCTCGTACACGCAGGGGTCGGTAGCCGACAAGGTCGAGCTAACCCAGTTCGTCTTCGTCGTCGACGCTGATGGCGTGAGGAAGTTGTCGGACACTCAGCACTCAAGAGACTAAAAGCGGTTGCGCGCACTCTCCGATATTTCTAACATCGCTTATGACCTCGACCTTGCATGCGATCTGTTTCGACGCGAACGACCCGCCCGTTCTGGTACGTTTCTGGGCTGGCCTTCTGTCTTGGGAAGTGGACGGCGAGACCCTGTTCCCGAGCGACGACACGGGTTTTCGGCTCCGATTCACCGCATCAGGAGAGCGGAAGTCCCGTAAGAACCAGGCCCACTTTGATCTGACGAGCGAGTCTCTCGAAGATCAGCGGAACACTGTCGCGAAGGCGCTGGATCTCGGCGCGCGGCATATCGACATTGGCCAGGGATCAGGGGCGCAGCATGCGGTGCTCGCCGATCCTGAAGGCAATGAATTCTGCGTTATCGAACCAGGGAACAACTTCCTAGCCGAGTGTGGTTTCGTCGGCGCGCTCGCCTGCGACGGCTCGCAGGAGGTCGGGTACTTCTGGAGCAAGGCGCTCGACTGGCCACTGGTGTGGGATCGTGACTTGGAGACCGCGATCCGCTCGCCACACGGTGGCCCGAAGTTCACCTGGGGCGGCCCGCCGTTTGATCCGAAGACGGGGAAGAACAGGCTGCGTTTCGAGCTGGGTGGCACCCTCTCGGAAGTCGAGCGACTCGTCTCGCTCGGTGCGACCCGCCTCGCCATCGCGGAGACCGGTCGGGTGGATATGGCGGATCCCGATGGAAACGAATTTTCCGTACTCCTTCGCTAACCTCTCCTTTGTGGACATGAGCCGTGACCGAGACTGTCGTCATAAGGGAAAGCTTCCGCGTCCGGGATCTGTGTAACGTGACACGCGCTTCACTTTACCTTTAGGGGGCCAGAAAAAGCTCGGTGAGCACAATTGGCGCACCTCGAGCGGTGCCGCACTTGAACGACGTTGGTGACTACGGGCGGTTGTCCCTGATTTTGCGGCCGTAGTCACCGGGCATCAGGTGTCTTGGTCTCTGCAGGAAGCAGTGGTCCGCCGCGGCTACTCGTGCCCTGCTTGCTTGCGGTCCATCCAATCTGGGGACATGCCGAGTTGCGAGTGCTCAGTCATGGTCTCGCTTTTGGTCGGGCTGTGGTGCCGGAGGTACCCGCCGCCTATGTCACCGAGATGGGCGACGGACGCTGGGGGCGCTTGCTATGGCCACTGGTCCGATCGGGATCGCCTCGAACGCTGATGAGGGCATCACCGCCGGTACGGGAAGTACGCCGGCAACTTCATCGGCGACATCGACGGCCCGTCGCCATCTGCCCACCCAAGAAACCGGACATGCTCAGTGCGGAAGTTTGGAACATATCGACCGATATCCTGTCGCGGCTTGACCGAGTCAACGGGGCAGCGGGCCGAAGGGTGATCCTCGATCCTCGTAAGGCTGGGCCGCCGAGTGAGGGGTGGAAGCTTTTCGGCGGGTAAGCAGATTGAGGAGGAAACCCAGAACAGTTACTGCCGCCGCTGCCAGGCCTAGGAGATCGGGCGTCAGCTGGTATTGGCTCAGGCCGCCCAGCGCGCCGCCGAGAGCGACACCAACATAGATCGCCGAGTTGTTCAAGCCGAGCAGGATGGCCGACGAACTCGGCGCCTGGGCGACGAGCCTGCTCTGCTGCGGCACGACGGGCAGGGATACGAAGACTCCCCACACCAACGCCCAGCCGATCGCCAGCGGTAAATTGCTTGTCAGCAACGGGCTCACGCCGAGCAAGACTGCGGCCGCGCCTAGTCCAGCGGTGACGACCTGCTGGGGTGGATACCGGTCCGCGAGGCGACCGGCCAGTAGGTTCCCCACCATGTTGCCCACTCCCCACGACAGCAGGAGTGTCGTGAGCGCACCGGCCGAACCATCGGTGGCCGCCATCATGGCCGGGCCGATATAGGTGTAGAGCACATGCGTACCCGACAAGGTAAGGATGGTAACGGCAAGTGTGCCGAGGATCCGAGGTTTCGCAAGAGGTGCCAACCGTGCGCGGAGCGGGTCAGAGGGCAGATTAAGGGGCGGCAGTGCGACAATGACGCCGACTCCGGCGATAAGGCCGAGTCCGGCTACTGCCCACAAGGTGATGCGCCATTCGGTCGCGCCGATGAGGGTGCCCGCCGGCAGGCCGAACGCGATGGCCAAGGTGAGCCCGCCCATGACGGTGGCGAGTGCTTTTCCGCGACGCTGTTCGGGCGCGATGGCCGCTGCGGCGCTGAAAGCGGCGGCACCGATGAGACCCGCGCCCATCGCGGTCAGCACCCGGGCGCTCAGCACAGTCGTATAGTCGGGGCCGACTGCGGTGAGCACGTTGCCCAGGATGAAGATCGCCAGCGCCAGCACCAGCACCCGGCGGCGATCCATTCCGCTGGTAGCCGCACCGAGAACTGGCGCGGATACGGCGAGCGCCAGAGCGAACACGGTGACTAGTTGACCTGCCGCCGTGACGCCGACGTCGAGGTCCGCGGCGATCTGGGGTAGTAGGCCGGCTATGACAAAACCATCGGTGCCGACGGCGAACATGGCTATCGCCAACGGCAAGAGCCTTACGAACAGTTCGTTCCTGGTTGCCATATCCGTGGGTCTTCTTTCGTTCAGCGGTCGATCAGATCAAGGCTGCCCCGGGCCGCTGTCCAGATGCTTTCGTCGCGCTTTCCAGCGCGAGGCGACCCTCTCACCAGGAAGGATGGGTGCGATCGGGTGTGCTCGGGCCGCCAGCGGCATGACAGGCGGACGATTCATCCGCCACATTGCCCGGCGCCGCCTACGGTCTCTCTTGGCGGGGCTGCTGGTGCACGCCGGGACGTTCTCTCGGACGCTCCACGGTTGGGCGCACCGCAGGCTTTTCGCTGGCCGAAAGCTCGTGCTGTGGCGTGGTGGCGGTCTCGCGAACCTCGCCAGTAGCGCTCTGGCCAAACCGACAACGCGACGTCTCAACCAACCACGCTGGGCTATCTGGTGCGCCGGTGCCACAGCTTCGACGACATCGAAGATGTGCTTGGACATTGGCCGCGACAAGGTCGTCGGCCGCGGAGGGGACCTGGCGAAACGGTAGGTCACGGGTTCACCGCGGAGCGCCCGTCAGGCTGATCAGGAGGCATGCCGATCCGCACCACGGGCACGTCGAGACGGTCGAGGGCCGGGCGTCTCAAGCAGGGACTGCTATGACGAACGATCAAGCACGGGCTCGGACCAGCGACGATACCTCATGCTGCATCGGTCTCCCGGCAAAATGCATTGCCCGACCCATTGTGTTTCTCAAGCGACGGAGGCAACGTGCCCTCGCGCAGCGTCAGTTCTGCCACCCGGCTTTGTCTGGTGTGGGCTCGGAGGCAACGTGGGTAGCACCGCATCACTGTTTCGTTTCGCGTACGACCACGGCAGTGGCCATCGAAGGGCCACCCCGAAAGGACCTGTCATGAATAGCGAACACCTCGATCCAGCTGTCGTCAGGGCAACCGGTAGCCGACTCGCCGACCAGTGGGCCGCTTTGTGGAGCGGTGAATATGGCCTCGCTCAGGAAATTCTCGCACCTGGCTTTCGGGTGCACTTTGCTGCTGACCTTCCCGGAGCGGACGCACTGCGCGGACCCGATGACGTACTCACCTTCATTCGATCCTGGCGCAGAGCACGTCCTGGGCTTGTCTTCACAGTGGAGGACACGCCAATCGTTGACCTCGCTACCGGACAAGTGAGCGCTCGGTGGCGTGCCGTACATGACGGCGATCGCGTCGGTAAGAGCGGAATAGATCAGCTGGACATCGATGGTGGCCAAATCACAAGGATTTGGTCGGCGGCGGGGACCCGTCTGTTCGAGAGTGTCGATGCTCCGTCTCGTCTCGTCTGAAGCAGGAAAACGACGGCGGCGTTCCGGCATCCCAATTTCGGAAGTGGCTCTATACTCCCCGGAGGGACGCAGTTCAACCTTGACGGTCGCTCAAGGCAAGAGAAGCGCCCAGGCCGATCATCGTCAGACCGCTCGTGCCGCCGAGCAGTTCCAGGCGCCTGGGCGAGCGGACGAACCACGTCCGGGTTTGGCCGGCGATGAACGCCCAGGTGCTGTCACAGATGAGTGCGGTGATCGGCAGGCAGATACCCAGCAACAGCATCTGCGAGGATGTGGTCCCGGCCTGAGCGTCGACGAACTGCGGCAGGATCGCGGCCAGGAACACAATTGACTTCGGATTGGCGAATCCGAGCACAAAACCGTCGCGCAGCACGGAGAGGGTATGTCCCGGAGTAGCACGTACTTCCGACGCGAAAACCTCGGTCAGCTTGCGGCGTTTCCGCAGCGCCTGAACGCCCAGGTAAATCAGGTAGAGCGCACCGGCCAGCTTGATAGCGGTAAAAGCCGCGGCCGAACTACTCACGATCGCTCCGAGGCCGAAGGCTACTGCCACCACCTGGGTATAAACCCCCGCTGCGTTACCGGCGACGGTGAGGAGCGCGTCGCGCCGGCCAGCGGTGAGAGCTCGGCTGATTGTAAACAGTACGCTCGGTCCGGGTATGATGACCATAAGAAAGGTCAGTGCGGCGAAAGTTGCAAGTTGCCCAGCTGATATCATTCGTCAATTCTACTGTAGATCTGCTGTAGGCGTATCGATTTCGCGTAACTATGACTTCGTTGAACCTTGACTCGGTGTCGCGCGCAACGCGTGGCGAGGAAAAAGTGCTGAGCGCTACCAAGTAGAGAGTTCGATAACTAGTCGGACATCAGTTGGCAACTTTTTGCATCGCTTCACTCTTGATCGTCGACTCCGTCTTGGGCAGGGTGTGCGGGTGACTGCCTGAAGCGAGGCTGCAGTGGTCCTGGGTAGACATTGTTCATTCAGGATGCTGTGGTTGATCGAGTCGCCGATATGGGGAACATCGAAGGTGAACTGCGTTTGCGGTGCGCCTGGCCGAGGTGTCCCGTGGGGGAGGTGCGATGCGGAACAGGGATTGGTAATCGCTAATTGACGAGTATGATCCCCTCAAGGAACGGCGACGCCGTTCCTCCTTGATCCCATCGGTGCACCGGCAAGCAAGCTGTCGCGCAGCATGTCCTGATCTGGTTAGTCTGCAGCATTGTGGGAATTTCCTGCAATCGCGGCTGCATGCCCTCCGCATGGCGAGGGAACATGGGTATGCCGCTCGGTGTTGGGAGCGATCTCTGTTAGATCTCGGACGTTTGGAAAGGTGTCGTGTACCATCGCCAAATGGCGAGACGTCGTGTCGGGTTCGTCTTCGCCGTTATTGCTTCCGTAATCGCGCTGCTTATCTTTGTCGTTTTCGCAGTGCTCCGTATTGTCGACGTTTCCGTACCAGTTGGGAGTGCGCCCGCGAATATCCCGGTCGTTCCCGAGTGTCGACTTTCAATCGAACAAATCGATCGCCTCGGTGTCACGAATCCGACCACGTCCTATACGCTGCGCGGCGAAGATGTCCGCCTAACTGTTTGTGACTACGATACACTCAAAGGGGCGAATGGGGTGAGTTACCGCGCTCTGTCCATAAGAGTGCGAGAATATGTCCATATGGCGGCTGCGGATCAAGATTACATAGTAGAGACCAGAATACTCGCTGGGTCTCAGCCCCTTGCGCTAGCGGGGGCGTCAGGGGTGCAGGGCTTATGGCAGCGCTCTGACCTCGCGACCGCCATCGCCGTCGTCCGGGCCGGAAGTAGGGTGATTCGCGTTCAATATGACGGTTATAACAAGGGGTTTTTCGGTCGTGTGCCCGCCGACCATCAGGAAATAGAGTCAGCTGCTCAGGATGTGACTTACAGTATGGTGACCATGACTCAGTAGTGCGTGCTGACCACTGGATTTGCCCCCGTAAAGGTGCGAAGGCTGAGCATGAACCGCCGAAAACGGCCCTCTTTCGTATTCTCCCGGTGGTTGGCATGACTGAGATGCCCACCACACCGGCGAGGAGCCTGCCCTACCCCTCCCGCCGAGGTGGATCACCGAGTTATTCCAAGCCCAGCAGGGCCGCCGTCAAGCTGGGAGCTTGGGCGACCCACCGGCTCTGTGGAAGCACTATTGGCAAGGACATAGCCACGGCTCCACGTAGGTGCCCTGACGAAAATAAGGCGGGCTGCTCGACAAACAGGAGGTTCGTATTCTTCATGACTGCGGCTACGGCCAGCTCGGCGTGCACGACTCGTTCGGGCAAGAACTGGCTCGCAAGTCCTCTGGCGACGGCAGTGTTCCCCATGTCACCCGCATCCAGGCCGACAGCATCACCCTATGTGAAGTCGTCGAGCCAGGTAGGGGTGGTCCGCGCCATCACCGGACCGAGGTAGCTGTACTGCGCCTGTGTCTCCGCTAAGGACAAACTGTCACGGTGTTGACGCCGACAATCTTGAAACCGACGACGGTGAGTCCACTGCCGCCGACGGAGGTCGCCAGCTCTTGTATGAGTGCGCGTCCCGGGTCGATCCCGCTGTGATCGCGCCCACTGTCCGCGCTGGCCAGCGCGAACAGGACGACCAGCTGACCGACAGCTGTGATCCCGACATCGAGTTCAGCCGCGATCTGCGGTACGAGGCCGGCGATGGCGAGCCGTCGGTGTCCGCGGCGAAGATGTCAGTGCCGCTGGGAACCGCCGCTTGAGTCCATACTGTGGGCGATCGCGTCGAGAGGCACCGCACCTGCTGTCTGGAGGCTTCCAACGAACTCTCCAGCGCGCGCCACCGTCGCTCAGTACTGTGGGCGAGTGCGATTCGGTGTGCTGGGACCGTTGACGGTGTGGCGGGAGGACGGGGTCCCCGTCACACCCCAGGGTGCTGACCTACGGTCGCTACTGGCCGTACTGTTGGCGAACGAGGGCGTCGCGGTTCCCGTCGAGCGCTTGATCGCCGACCTCTGGCCGGATTCGCTGCCCGCGCATCCGACGAATGCCCTACAAGTCAGGGTTTCCCGACTCCGTCGCCTTCTGGGATCCTCAACGATCGAGCTGACCGGTGCTGGATACCGGCTGGACACGCCTGCCGACACGATCGACGCCATTCGCTTCCAGCAGCTGCTCAGCGAGGCGCGAAATGTCCACGACCCGCTCCCGCGCAGGCATCTGCTCAGCGAAGGGCTGGCTCTTTGGCGAGGTGATGCCCTGATGGAATTCGCCGATGAGGCGTTCGCGCAGCCGACAGCGGAGCGCTTGGGCCAGCTAAGGCTGCTCGCCGTCGAGGAACTCGTCGAGACTAGGCTCGATCTCGGTGAGCACAGCGGGCTGGTTGCCGAGTTGGCAGGTTGGATTCACCGGTATCCGCATCGTGAACGACTCCGAGCGGCGCAAGTCCGTGCCCTGTACCGCGACGGACGTCAAGGCGATGCACTGGCGAGCTATGCCGCCTTTCGCCGTGCTCTGGCCGAGGAACACGGTCTCGATCCCAGTCCGGAGTTGATCGCCCTCCAGCACGCGATCTTGACCAGGGACCCCACCCTCGACACGCCACCCTCCCGCCTGCGGACGAATTTGCCAGCGCAGGTCACCGCGTTGATCGGCCGAGACCGGATGATCACTGACGTCGCCGAGGTGGTCCGCAACGCGCGACTGGTAACCCTCACCGGGCCCGGAGGCGTGGGAAAGACACGCTTGGGTTTCGCTGTCGCGGACCTCCTGGCTGACGCGTTCTCCGATGGAATGTGGCTGGTAGAGCTGGCCGGAACTCGGTCCGGCGACGAAATCGCCGAAGCCGTGATGAGGGTGTTCGGACTCCGTGAGAACACCATGCTCGGGGGACTGCCTCCAGCTGCGCCAACTGCGCACGTCGAACGGCTTTCCGCGTTCTTGCGGGACCGGTCGGTGCTGTTGTTGCTCGACAATTGCGAGCATGCGACCGAACCCGTCGCGGGGCTGGTGCGGACCCTTCTTGCAGCGGCGCCCGGTCTGAAGGTGCTGGCGACAAGCCGAGCACCCCTGGACATACCCGGCGAGATCCTTCAGGTGGTGCCTTCGCTGGATCTGCCAGAAGTCGGCGCCGAAGCCGACAAAGTGCGGCAGTCCAGCGCGGTCCGACTGTTCTCGACCCGTGCCGTCGAAGCTCGCTCCACCTTCACGGTGGACTCCTCGAACGCCGGCGAGGTAGCCGATCTCGTCCGGTCGCTGGACGGTCTTCCGCTTGCCTTGGAGCTGGCCGCAGCCAAGATGAGGGCGTTAGGGCTACCCGAGCTCGTAGCGCGGCTGGACGATCGGTTCCATTTGCTGTCCGGTGGCAATCACGGCGCTCCCGCCCGGCAGCGCACACTGCCCGCCTTGCTCGACTGGAGCTGGGAGCTGCTGACCGAGCCGGAGCGAATCGTCCTGCGACGACTCGCCGTCCTGGACGGCGGAAGCCTGGAAGCGGTGGAGGAGATTTGCTCTGATGAGACCATTGATCGTCGTGATGTGGCGGCGATCTTGGCGAGGTTGGTCGACCGCTCAATGGTCGTCGTCAGCGAAAGCTGCCGATACGGATTGCTGATGACGGTCGCGGCCTACGCACGTACGCGCTTGGCGGAAGCCAAGGAGACGGACACGTTCCGCGGCAAGCATGCTCGGTACTATGTGGACTTGGCCGAAGAGCTCGCACCTGGGTTGTTCGGCCCGCGGCAGCGCTCGAGCCTCGAACGCCTCGATGTCGAGGTCGGCAACTTCCATTCGGCGTTGGCGACCACTGCCGACGACAGCGCGTCGGACATCGCGCTGCGGCTGCTGGACGCTCTCACGTGGTATTTGCTGCTACGTGGCAGGGTTCAGCAGGCTGCTCGCTGGGCCAGGCGGGCACTGGCCGCTCCAGGCGCCGCATCGCAGATGCTGTACGCGCGGGCGAAGTGCTGGCAGACAGGACTCGCTATTCTGCTCGACAGTGAACCCGACCGGGCTAGTCATACCAGAACTGCCCTAGCGCAATTCGACGACGCTGGTGACCTGACCGGACTGTCGATGGCGCAGTGGTTCCTTGGCTACGTCCTGCTGCATGCGGGCGACGTTGACGTCAGCGAGGACCTGACGGAGAAGTCCTCCGCGGGTTTTCGGTCGCTCGGAGATGCCTGGGGTATGGCCGTGTGCGCGAGCCTGCGCGCTCACCACGCCATCCTCCGAGGAGACAGGACCTCAGCGGCCGTCGCCGCCGAGGAGGCACTCGCAGGATTTCGTGGACTGGGCGACCGTGGTGGTGAGCTCCTCACCATCTACCCTCGCGCCGTACTCGCTGAGTACGGCGGCGACCATGTCGCCGCCGAACGGTTACACCGCGACGGCCTCGCGTTGGCCGACCAGCTTGGTATGTGGGCCGAAGCCGCAGACCGGCATTCTGGCCTCGGCAAGCTAGCGCTGACCCGGCAGGACTATGACGTCGCCCGAAAGCATTTTGAGGCGGCGAGGAAACTCGCCGCAGACCACAGTTTCAAGCCCGCGGAAGCTATCGCGATGACCGGACTGGGGCAAATCTGTCTCCGCACGGGGGACCTGGCCGCAGCGGAGAAGCTTCTTCGTGAGGTCGAAGTGTGGTTTGGGCGAGGTGGCCATGCACAACAGCACTCCATCGTTCTCGCCGAGTTGAACCTGATCGCCCGGCTACGGGACGAACGCCAGGGGCTGGCTCCCCGACCGGATAACCCTGACACGTCGGTCGGGGTTGTACATGAGCGCTTATACGGGGGATAGGGAACTGGGATCGTTGGCATGGCGCCCGGCGACCAGACCGGCTCACCGACAGGTCGGAATATGGCGAGAGTCGGCTTCCACTGCCTTCCGTTTCGTCTGGTTCCTCGGACCCTCGTCGAAGCTGGCGTGGCATATGCCCGAGGCTCTACGGATCCGCGGGAAGCGGTACCCCGCCTCCTGATCGTCGGGACCCACCCTATTGGTCATGCGTGGCATTCGATAACCTGTTGTATATCGTTTTATGCCAGCAGGAACTCCGCGAATGTTCTGCCAAAATTCGCATCTAGACTGATCGGGCTCGTGCAACCAACGCGCGTGGACGGAAGTCGTGCTCGCGGCTATAGCGTCACGCGTGTGGCACTTGTCATGTGCATGCGAGGTCGCACAGTAAATCGCCGAACAGCGATGGTAATTGTGACAGCGAGTCGGAGCAGTAGGCCTAAATGGTCCCTCGGATACTTGCATCGCAGAAGTTCTGCCGAGTAAGTTCCTGTTGCGCCGTGCATCGGTGCGTCTTCTCATCTTGTCAAGCCAATCAAGGACGGTGGCCATGTCTCTGGCGACTCGACGCGGTTCCCGCTGGCTGGCTGTCGTTGTGATGCTTGCCCACGGCGTTGTGTCGTTGAGCTCTGCCTCCGCCGCACCTACCGGACCCAGTGCTGATGTGTTGGCGGCGCCGAACCCCGTGGACGCCGCGTCCGCCGGCCTGACTGCGTCACACTACGTTCGCAACACGGTTTCGCGCATCGCGAAGCTCCGCTCGAACCTGGCTACTGGCGAAGGGCGTTACGACAGTACAATTGACGCGGTGAACAAAACCCTGACGGGCTCGATCACGCTGCCAAAGACCGCGAACGCATACTTCGTGATGTTTGGGTTCATGCCGGTGACCAGTACTGTGGAGTTGCTCCCCGAAGGAGATCAGGGTGGTTCACTGTTGAAAGACCCGGGGGATGCCGGCGAAGTAGCTTCGCGTCCGTTCCCCGACGGCAAGAAGTACTTTTCGGTAATTGTAGACCTGACTCTGCGGCTCACAATCCGGCTTAGCGAGACCAAGGTTGACGGCAAGTTCCTCGATGTCGGACCGAACTGCAAGACGAAAAGCCCGCTGATCATCAAGATCAAAGGCCTGGTCGGACTGTAGGACGCGGCGCCACCTACACTCTCAAGAACGGTTTTGACATTCCGCCGTTCTCCGGTTGCGGAGTGCGGGAAGATCTGGACAAGCTCATCACCGGCATGATCTCCGGCCCGGGGAACGAGATGAGTACAGCCATCGCTGTCCGCTGCATCTCAACCTGTACCGACTAGGGGTTCCCCTCGATAGTCCGCGAGTCCTGTGATCTCAAAGGTGTCGTCGTGCGAAGCGAGCTGGCTTTCTCTCGTACTTGTTGGTGCGTGGCTGTCGGCACCAGACATCAAGGGCGAACGGTGGTGCAGTGGGCTGGGTCGGTGGAGATCAGGTACTCGCCACCCCAGCGAGGACTCTGGCCGACCACGCGGTGCGTGGCCCAGGAATTCGTCCGGAGGTTGTATCGAGTCCAAACAGGGGCCTTCCCGGCGCAGTCGGGTCCTGGGCAGACTTGACGCTCGTGGTGTCGATCACCGTCCGCGCGTTCGTGGTCACGACACGTACCGCTACCGGGCGGAAGAGGTCCATGCCTTCGACGAAGGCAGGGTTCCGGTTGCCTTGATGTGTTCGCGGTTGATAAACGATGCGTTATCGACCAAAAATCTTTAGCATCATCGCACTCTTGATCGAGCTCTGAATTTGCGGAAAGATAAAAGAGCAGTCAACTGGATTGGACGGTAACGTCCACGTCTGGGCAGGATCGTTCGGCGGGGTGTCGCATCCGGTGGAATAACTTTAGATTTAGTGAAGTGTGCCGGTGAACCCATCCTCGGGGAGGTGTCATGCGTAGCAGGGACTGGTGACCGCACGATAAAAAAAGCTAGTACCTTCCAGCGGGGACGCGGCGTCAAGGCGGCGCCGCTTCTCTGTATCTCGGTGAGTATTTGGCTGAAATCCCGGAAGGTACCGTTGTAGCACGACTATCATGAATTCATTCCTTATGCTCACCGACGAGTTGAAGTTAGGCGAGTCGACTGCGCGACCCTGTAAGAGCCAGCCTGTGTCGATTCGACGTCTCAATGCTCTTGAGTGGTGACTGGGGTGGATTTGATCGCTCGCACCAGACGATCGACAAGGTCGGCCCGGCAGAGCATGCTGCCCGACGCCCATGTGGTGCGGGGCGACACGCAGGTTTCAGCGTTGGTCGGAGAGTCCACGTGAGGCATGGCCGGTCGGGTAGTGGCCGGAACGGTCGGTCGTGAGTGGCCATGGCGCATACCGCAGTGGTGTCGAACTCAATACGCGCTAGCTGGGCTTGTTTCTCATTGAGTGCTTCTCAAAACATAATGGAGGTCTGTATTTGTATGCCCAGTCTACGTTCAAGGAGAAAAATTCGATTCATTGCCGCTGTCGGAACGATTGCCGGCGGTCTCGTCTTGACCGCGGTGCCTTCTGCTGATGCGTCGCAGGCCGCCCCTGTCGCGGGGGAAGGCGCGCACTTCGTGGTAGTGGCGCCCAAGCCCTATGTTGCACTCGATCTCGCCGAAGAGGCCGTGCTGGCCAACCAAGGCACGGTCGTGCGAATGTTGCCGGAGATCGGGGTGATCTTCGCCCGATCCCAGAACAAGGACTTCGCCGCCAAAGTGCGGAAGCGAACTGGTGTCGCAGGTGTGGGCGCGACCAGGAACCTGGTTGGATCGGGGGCGAGCGGGCGGGTCGCAACGCGGATGGGGGCGCCAATAATCCGTCCAGAGAGTGCGTCTCCTCCGAAAGTGACCGGGAGTGCCGCCGCCGACCCTTTGGCCGCAAATCAATGGAACATGAAGCTGATCGGTGCAGACAAGGCCAATGAGATCAACACGGGCAGCAGAAATGTGCTCGTTGGAATCTTGGACAGTGGTATTGACTCCGACCACCCGGACCTGGCCGCCAATGTGGACAAGGGTGCATCGGTGAGCTGCATGGAGGGGATTCCAAACACAGCTGAGGCTTCTTGGCAGGATGAGATCGGCCACGGCACTCATGTGGCCGGGATCGTGGCGGCCGCAAGGAACGGTATCGGTGTCGCCGGTGTCGCCCCGAATGTCCGCGTCGCCGCCATCAAGGTAGGGGGAGCGGAAGGATTCATTTATCCCGAGGCGGCGATCTGCGGCTACATCTGGGCCGCGAAGCACGGCGTGCAGGTCGCGAACACCTCGTTGTCGATCGACCCGTGGTACTTCTGGTGTTCCAGCAACCCTGACCAGAAGGCGGTAGCCGAAGCCATTCGCCGGGCAATCTCGTTCAGCACGAGGGCCGGGAACATGGTCGCGGTGAGCGCTCTGGGTAACGAGAACTGGGATCTTGCCCACGATGTGGTCGACAAGCTGAGCCCGAACAACGGCGGTCCGACTCAGACTCGTACTGCGGACTCATCCTGCAAGCTCCTTCCGGCCGAAGACACTGAAGTAGTAGGGGTCTCGTCGGTCGGCGCGTTCAAGAGCCGCTACCACCGGTCGAATCACGGCCTCGGGGTCGCGGACTTCTCGGCTCCTGGAGGAGACGCCCAATTCCAGACCCCGGCGACTCCGGACGCGAACGGACGGGTCTTGTCGACTCTTCCCGGTGGCCAATACGGCTACTTCCAGGGAACGTCGATGGCCTCACCCCACGTGGCAGGGGTCCTGGCTCTGCTGAAAAGTCGCAATCCCGGCATGAGAGCAAATGAGCTGGTGGTGGCTCTGGCCGCAGGCACCCAAGTGTTGCCCTGTCCTGCTGGCGGAGTACATGACCCTGACGGGAAGGGCACACACCGTGCGGTCTGCGAGGGCGGCAGCACCGGTGCGGGCTTCTTCGGCAAGGGCCTTATCAACGCGCGCAAGGCCGTTAGCTGACCGGAAGGGTTGGCTCGGCTGGCTGACAGGGTCGACAAGGATGGGGTGCTGGGTGGCTTACCCAGCACCCCATCTCCGTGAACATCAGGCGGATCGAGGATGGGCTGCTCGCCGAGGAACAAGGTTTCCGGCAATAGTCGTAACTTTCAGCCTTGGTCGACTTCTCGGGTGAGGACCCATCGATTCGGATCGAACCCAGGAGCTTCGTTGCAGACGCCGGCGTACATCGCGATCAAGGCCCCGATCGGGCGCGCCGGCTTCGACGAGATCGCGGCCCGTGATGGAAACCCTAGTCGGCTCGGCAACGGCGACGTAGCCAGGTGCTCATGCTCAAGAATGAGGAGTGTTCCGGTTGTGCAAGTCGACCGAACAGCTGCATAGTCGACGATGAAGATGAATCAAGGAAGACCTGTAGAGTGCCTGCCGCAGCCTGGTCTACTGTGCACAGTCGCCGATCCTCAGCTTCCTCGGCGATTTCCCTCGGTATCCTCATTTCCCCTTATCACGAGGATAGGGTTGTTCGCTGGGGTAGTGGTGTAACAAAGGAATGCGGTCTCTAGGCTTGCTGAGAGCCTTTGCGAGAACCATTACTCCTACCGAAATACCCAAGACGGCGAACACGATGCCCAGCAGCATGTCGGGTCGTTCGATACCCTCTTCTCCTGAGTCAAACGTGCAGTCGGTGGTCGGCGACGGCCGCCTGCACGTTTGACTTGGCACCGTGAGTATCGCGTCTTCGATCACCAGTCGTACGCCACGATGACTTTCTGGGGAGGACCAACTCGATGACGCGCATCGGCATCAGGCGGCCCGCAGGCGCTGGCCGTCCATCCAGCGGTAGGTGGTGAGGATGTTGAGCCGGTGCAGTGAGCGCAGTACGGCTCTGATCTGCTCGGGGGCACCTGCAGGCGTGGTGATGCCCCACATCGGAAGCTCTTCGTACAAAGCCTCGACGGGGCGGCCCGCCTCCCGGCCGCGGTGCACGGCGGTGGTTAGGTTCTCCAAGTAGCCGAGGAGGATGGAGATACTGGGCTCTGCCTCACCGATGAAGGCGTGCCCGGGCACCAGGGTGTCGGTGGTGAGGGTGGCTCGCATGGCACGCACGGTGCGCAGGTAGGCCACGGGATCACCGATCAGCATCATCGGCGGCATGCCCGGCGAGATGAAGTTCCCGGTCCAGGTAACTTTCGCGTCCGGAACGTGCACGAGAGTGTCCCCGGGGCCGTTAGCGGAGCCGAAGTGCCACAACTGCACTATCCGGCCGCCGAGGTCGATCTCGCAATACCGGTCGAACGTCACGTCCGGTAGCCGCCACGAGACCACGTCGTCGAGGCTCTTCTCGGCGCCGTACATGCTTTCGGAGCGGATGTTCTTCTCCGCCGCGAGATCGGACATCGCGGCTTTGTTCATCCGTGACGAGATGACTCGGACGCCGGCGTCGAAGGCGGTGTTCCCGAAGGTGTGATCTCCGTGGTAGGTGGTGTTGACCAGGTAGCGGATCGGTGTGTCGGTGAGGCCGGCGGCGATGTCCTGGATGTGCCGTCCGATGCGAGGAGTAACTCCAGAATCGATGATCAACGCGGCTTTTTTGCCGATGATGAGACCGTTGTTGTCCTTGGGTGCTTCGTTGGCCATCAGAGCGTGTACACCCTCACCCAGTTCCACTGGGTGCAGTTCCAGGCCGACCGGGCTCAGGTTCGGCGCGACGAAGTCCGCCGGGCGTTCGGTCATTTCGGGTGCGACGGGAATCATCAGGAAGTCCTTTCGGTAGACATGATCGAGGCCAGGAAGAAGTTCAGGTGGTCGTCGACCGCTTGGCGTGCAGTGGCGAGATCGGCGTCGGTCACGTCGCCGCGGAGGTACAGGATGCGCGGAACCTGTAGTGGTGCGAACAATTCCCACACCAGCTGGCGGGGTGGCAGATCGGTACGTACCAGGCCGCGTTCCTGCCACCGCCGGAACGGCACCTGCAACTGATCGCGGGTCAGCTCGATCGCGGCACTGAGGTCGGCCGGGCCAGTGGCCTCAGCCCCGTCGCGCAGCATCACGTCGAGAAATTGCCGCGCTCGCGGGCTGGACCACTCCGCCCACGCCTGCTCGACCAGGCCGCGAATAGCCGCCTGTGGCTCAGCCGCAGCTACCTCGTCGGGATCGAGTACTGGAGTCCCGGCACTTACTGGTCCGGCCTGGTTGAACAACGCGTCATACAGGGCCTGCTTTCCGGGGAAGTGGCCGTAGAGGGCGGTATCGCTGATGCCGGCCGCCGCACCGATCTGGCGGACCGTAGTGGCCGCGAAACCCTGTCGCGCGAACAATTCCAGTGCGACGTCCAGTAAGCGATCCCGCGTCGTGGCACTGTCACTCTTCGGCGGCCGGCCGGGGCGGCGGGCGGCGGGGGTCGCCGGGTTGCGATCGTTCACCATGCCATAATTAAACGAGCGCTCGTTTAATTTGTCAACACCTGCTCTCGGCCACGCCATCCCGCCAATCGATGCTCTCTGGGTAGTGGATCTGTCATCGCCAAGGGTCTCCTGGTATCTCGCCGGAGCTTCGTGCTGCGTCCTCGACGGACGAGAAGCCACCCCTTACTCAAAGGACCCGGATGCTTACGAGGGGATTCTTCTCAGGATTGAAGGTCGTGTGGAAGGGCGCCGCTTGCTGTGATGTGGCAGCCGGGACAGGCAATGCGACCCGATCTCAAAGGCGTGACCGGGACATCTCTCTTACCGCCGCGGCGAAGGCGGCGACCAGAGGATTGGTGCTCGACAAGGGATAGGCGATCGCGATGCGCAGGGGCTCGATGTCGGTGATCGGTAGCCAGACGAGGTCCGGTCGGGCGTAATAGGTGGCCATCGATGACGGTCCGATGCAGATTGCCAAACCACCCGCGACCTGCTCGAGCATCTCCTCGACGTTATCGTTCTGCGGTCCCCACACCGGTTCCGAGCCATCTGGACGAGGGTTCACCGCCCACCAGTCCACCCAAGGTTTCGGTGCCTTGCTCGTCCACATGATGGGTTCGGTCTGCAGGTGCTTGATGGTCACGCTCCTCCGCTTCGCCAACCGATGGTCGGCGGCGAGCCCCACCATGCGCTGCTCCAGCGCGACGACCTCGGTGTGCAGGCCGTTGGTGTCGGCGGGCAGCCAGATGAATGCCGCGTCGACGAGGCCGTCTCGAACCGCTGCGACCTCGCCGCCCCAGTCGAACCGCTTGGGTTCGATGACGACATCCGGAAGGCGCTGGGCGAAGCGCGCACGAGCCCTGTTTGTGAGAGGTCCCGCCCCGGATGCTTCGAATCCGATTCGCAGCACACGTCCTTCTAACGCGGCTACTCCGCGCACCGTTCGTTGCACGGCTTGCCAATCGGAGACGAGCGCCGTGGCCAGCGGCATCAGCGTTTCGCCGGCCGCGGTGAGGAGCACCTCCCGGCTTGTCCTGGTGAACAACGTGACGCCGAGGTCGGACTCGAGTTGCCGGATCTGCCTGCTCAGCGACGGCTGGGTCACGTATAGTCGCTCGGCGGCTCTGGTGAAGTTGAGTTCCTCGGCGACCGCGGCGAAATACCGGAGCACACGGGTGTCGATGTCCATCTCGTGCCTCCTTTGATCGGTGATCTGTACGTCCAGCGTATGGCGAGAAGCCTTGAGGGTGGGTGTCTTTCCTCTGTTTCCCTGGCCAGGGGGCACACCGCGTGTTCGTTCGCGTCAGGGTGGCCGCACTGGTGACGCTCGCGGCGTCGGCCGCTCGACTGTCACACCGGCGTCCGCAGTCGCCGGATTCCGGCGACCACCGCCCTACCTCAGACGCAGGTCGCAAATCAGCACGATGTGGAACTTCTTCAGCCTGGACCTGGCGAGGATCCCTGACGCGGCGAGCGTCTATAGCTCGAACGGTATTGCCGATCGCCTTTTCGCATTGTCATCTTCTTGCGCGACGGTATGGCGTCGGCAAAACTCGTCGAGTGACTTCGCGCGTTTACATTGCGCGGGTTCGTAGTCAAGATGGGGGGTGTAAGATGCGGAACCGTGAGTACTGAGCTTCGATAGAAGTCGCTGTGATCGGAATATGGGCGCGATGATCCTGAAGGTCGCGGAGGGCGCGAGTCTTTAATCGAGATGCTCACACTGGACACGAGGGTGACGGTTGTGGTGCCGTCCTTTGTGGCGAAGGGGTGCATTGGTGCTTACGTCGTCCAGCGTCTGAAGAACCCGTCTGACTCAGGCGGAAGCGCGGGTGATGGACGGGACGCACTCCTGCCCATCACCCGCGTGTTCAGCCGACGGGTGGGCTGCGTAACGACGATTCGGCAGACCGGCTGCGGCAGAGGCCTTCATCGAGGCCGGACACCTGGAGCCAGCCTCTGGACGAATTGCCGCATGGTCGCGTTATCTCTGACGTATTCCGCGATGGTGGCCAAAGACAGCGGAAGGTATCCGCAATACCCGACAATGGAGGCCATGTCAGCCCGTTCCGTCTCGACGCGTTCGGAGTCCACGAATTTTCCGAAGAGTTCCATCGCTTCGTCATGCATGAGCACGTCCATCGCGATGCGTTCTCCACTGTAGGCCACGGCAAGGCCCCGTAACTTGTTCTTGCTCGTGATGATGACTGATTTTCCAGGGCCGGGTAGCAGCGGAGCCACCTGGGTGTAGGTCTCCGCGTCGTCCAGCAGGATCAACATCCGCCGTCCGGTCGTGGTCGTGCGGAAGAGGGGTGCGCGCTCGTCGAGCCCCTCCGGTATTTCAGAACGTGATCGGCCGAGAGAATGCAGCATTGTCCCCAGAACATGCCGTGCCGCGGACGGAGGTGATCCTGGCGCGCTCCGAAGGGTGACGAATGGCAGACCGTCGGGGAACAGGTGCGACGACTTCACGCCGGCTTCGGCTCACGCTCGGTAGCGACTCACGGCGTCCCAGCCGCACACGGTCATCCGCGTGGAGCTGAGCCCGCACCTGGTTCTCCTGCGATGTCCCAAACGTATGAAGGCGAGTATTGGACCTTCTGGAGTACTGGTGCTTGCCTTGGGGAAGTGCCACTCCGGAAGGAACAGACTGTGGAAAACCGAAGCACACCTCTCGACAGGGCGTCAGTCCTGCGCGCGGGCGGTATAGGGGTCGCCGCGCTCCTGGCTGGATCGCTGACCGGTGGGACGGCCTCCGCCGCGCCGGAACGGGCGCGTGAACACCCGAACGTGACCCTGGTCCGCCGATACTACCAAGCCTACGGTACTGGTGATCTTGACGCGCTGAGGCGGTTCTTCGCGGCCGACATCCGATGGACGATTCCAGGGCATCACCCGCTCGCGGGAGTGAAGACGGGTCCGGACGAGGTGATCGCCTTCTTCGAGCAGCTCGGACGATCCGGTTTTCGGGCCGAAATCCTGTATCTGGCCGCGGACGGCGATTGGGTGGTCGACCTCCATCGTGGGTGGAGCACCACTCCGGCCGGTCTGGACATCACGTGGGCGCTGGCCTACCGCATCCGTGATCGGAAGATCACCGAGGCCGTCAACTTCGCCGGGGACCAGCACGCGGCGGACCAGTACTTCTGGCGGCACTACCCGCTCGCGCGGATCCCCGATCGCCTGGAACAGGACTGAGCCATGAGTGACGGATTCACATCACGACGTCGTGTACTCGCCGCGGGCGCACTGGGGCTCGCCGCCGGCACCCTTGGCCCGGTCGGCGCAGCTTCCGCTGCATCACCGCGGAGGGGGCGGTTCGACGGTAAGATCGTGTTGATCACCGAAGCTACGTCGGATATCGGCGCCGCCACGGCAAGCGCGATGTCGGTGAAGGGCGCGAAGGGGTGCTTCTGCGGCCGTCGCGAATAGCTCGGCCGGGAGGTCGCGCATGGTATCCGCGTCAGCGGCGGTGGCGCGACGTTTCATCGAGCGGACGTCCGCAACGAAGCCGAAGTGCGCGCGCTCGTCGAGGGCTGTGTTCGCCGATAGGGCCGGTTGGACAACGCCGTAGCCAACGCGGGGATCGAAAGTCCGAAGGCGGCCCCGCTCGCCGAACACACCCTGGCCGATCTGGAGAACGTCTGGCGTACCAACACCGCCGGTGTCTTCCTGGGAATAAAATACGAAATCCCGCGCATGCTTGCGCAAGGCGGCGGGGTCATCGTCAACACCGCGTCCATCTCAACGGAGGTCGGATTCGCCACCATCGCGCCGTACAACGCGAGCGACAATCGGGTCGCATCCCTGACGAAGGTCACGGCTCTCGAGTACGCGGACAAGAACATCAGGGTGAACCTACGAACAGATCGCGCAGGGCTCTCCGATCAAGCGCATCGTGCGACCGGAGGAGATGGCGACCGCGGTGATGTGGCTCAGCTCACCCCAGTCGAGCGCTGTGACCGGAACCGATGTCGACGCCAGCGGCGGGTACCTGACCGGGTGACGGGCTCAAATGCTGGTGCGAACCAGAAGCCGCGGCCGTCCAGGAGTGATTCTCGGATCCAGCGCATCTGGGTGTTGCCGGGTTTGATCTGCGGTAGCACCCAGAGTGCTTCTCGGGGGTTACCACGTCCCGTTCAGTCGTTCGCATCCTGCCCCGCTACCTGCGTGGAAGGACTGGGGCGCGGGCGAACCCTTATAAGGCGTCCGGGTGTCCGAGCTGGTGACGGCCATGAAGCTCGCCAGACCATGGCGAACGCGGTCTTCATGGTGGTTTCAAGCAGATGGCATGACATCGTGGCCGGTCTCGAACTTCGCCTGCAGGGGAGGCGCGCGGGAATTCTACGGCGCTGCCGTCGAGCAGATCCTCTGCCGGAGTGGTGAAAGCCTTGTCTGGAACAGTGCAGCTGGTTGACCGGCCTGCCGGTTCAATGCTCTTGACGCAAACGTAACACTTCGCTTGTCGGCCGTGTGAGGCGCTGGGCAGGTAATGGAGTGGTTGCCCGCCTACCAGGATCGAAACCGAAGCAGGGGCTTGGCTTCACGAGATCGAATATTCCGATCAGATCATGACCGCGGCGAGACGTGCATGGATGTGCGCCCGGTTATGGATCCGCATGGAAGAGGCATGGCTGAATCTGGGGTCCTTCCATGTCCTGGCGGCGCACAGGGTGTTGAATCGGTGCGTCGACAGCGTTCGCTGTTCGTGAAGTGTCCGGATGAATCGGTTGGTATACGACGAGCCGATCCGGACGACGCACTCAGTGCCAACTCGGTCTCTGACTGTGTCGTGAGCTTAGGTGTGACTGTCTGGTGAAATGGTCCGCATGCGATCGGCTGAAGACCTCCACGTTTGGTCGATGGACGCGTGATCCGAGCGCCGTTGCCGTCATGAGCAGACGGCCTGCCCGTCACTCCCCACGTGCCACCCGAGAGCCGCGGCGCGGAAGGACGGCGAAATGAACCGGATCGGCGGCAAGCTGCCGCTGGACGGTCTCTCACTCTTGCACAAGCAACTACAGGAACTCGTGGTAGTGCTCACTGTCGCGTCCGGTCCGGCCGACGTGCGGATGTTGCTGGGACGGCTCGCCGGCACGGCGATCAGCCTGGAGCAACTGCTGGCGACCGAGGATCCGGTGATCCTCGACTGCCTGCGGGCAGCCTTCGTGCACGCGGCCTGGGACCGGACCGACGAACTGCGTGGTGATCTTCTCGATGCGTCCCGCCATCTGTTCGTCCTGCTCAAGTGCAGGGAGGGCTCCTGATGGTGCAGGAGAAACACGCCGCTAGGCGGGACTTCCCGTCCCCTCCCGGCCCGGTCAACGTCACCACCGGGCCATTCCGGCGGGTCTCCGTCAGCTTGAAAAGTTCGGCGTTCCTGCCGACGAAGGTCGTCAACTCCGCCGGAATCCGCCACGTTACGCCGAATGCCCTTGCCAGGCTCATCCTGATTCCTCCTTGTTGTTTAGATCTCCGTTCGTGGGGCGAACCCATTCCAGTCCGAGGCGGAATAGTCATGTTCCGACGACGTTCGACCGCGCGCAACTCGTGACCGGGGCCGAAGTCCCATGTGCGGGTGAACGATTCGTTTCGCTGGGTAGCAGGGAGCCCGCTGGATAACCATCAGGATATGGATCGCAACTCTAATTGCATTGCGCCGGTCTTGCCTGTCGAGAAGGCTTGACGGCAAAGTAACGCCGTTCCCCCGATGGTGGATCGCGCACTGCCTCAGTAGCGCCCCGCGCTCACGGAAATGATGAGAGTTCATGAAAGAAGTGACCGGCCGATTCGACCTGGACAGCTGGGACGAGGACGTATACGACGAGCGAGAAGGCGTTCGCCTTCTGCGCGTACGGAACACCAAGACCTTCCAAGGAGGAATTCAAGGTGTCAGCGAAGCGAACCTGCTTCAAGTGCTGGCTCACAATGGCTCGGTCTCGTATGTTGGAATGGAGCGAGTGCGGGCCAAAATCGATGATCGAGAGGGTGACTTCGTACTGCGCCACTCCGCGTACGGGAATGCCGGAGGTGGACTCGCGATCATCGAGGTGGTCGCGGACTCGGCCGGTGGCGACCTGAACGGGCTCAAGGCGATGATGGACATCAAGCGTTCGCCCGAGGGTGAACACACCTACGTCTTCAACTATGAGCTGTGACGACCGCTGTTCGTTACGTCGTGACAAATTCTGGCTCCCGGTCGTGTCAGTCTGGTGACAGCTTTCCGGATACGAGGCAGGGTTGCGATGTATGGCCGGGCTTCCCTCGTGTGAGAGCCCGCGTTGACAGACCACGGTGAAGCCCGCGGCTGGCGGGCCGCGCTGGCGGTCGAGGACTTCCGGGCACTGTGGATCGCCGAGATGGTGGCTTCAGCGGGTGAACAGCTCGCGAGGGTGGCGATGGCCGTGCTCGTACTGGCACGTACGGGTTCGGGGTCGCTTGCCGGGCTGACCTACGCATTGACGTTCCTGCCCGCGGTGGCGGGCCCGCTCATCGCGGGCGTCGCCGATCGCTACTCGCGGCGTGCCGTGCTGGTGATCGGAGATCTGGCGCGTGCGGCGCTGGCCGGTCTCATGGCCGTCCCCGGGCTGCCGTTGCCACTGTCGCTCGGATTGCTGCTGGGTCTGCAACTGATGGCGATACCGGCGAAGGCGGCCCGGGGAGCCATGCTGCCCGACATCCTTCCGGGAGACCTGCTGGTCACGGGCCAGTCGGTGAGGCTTGTGACGCAGCAGATCTCACAGATCGCGGGCTTCGTTCTGGGAGGCGCATTGAGCGGCATCGCGCCCGAGGCGGCCTTGGCGACGTACGCGATCTGCTGTGTGGGTTCCGCGGCCGTCATCGCCCGATACGTGGGCGCTTGGTCGCCTCCGGAGGCGACCCGCCGCGGCTACTGGGGGTCGAGCTGGGACGTAGTCCGTGTCATCTGGGGGCATGCCGGGTTACGGGTGCTCGCCTTGCTCGCCTCCCTTCTCGGGGTGACTGTGGTGCCGGAGGGTCTCGCGGCCGCCTATGTCGCCGAGATGGGCGGCGAGTCCTGGCAGGCGGGTCTGTTGATGGCCGCTGATCCCGCCGGGATGGCTCTCGGCGCCTACTTGCTGGGCAGCCGGCTCATCTCCGCCGAAAGGCGGCTCGCGTCGATGGGACCGCTAGCCGCCGCGGGAGGACTTCCGCTTCTGGTGTGCCTCGCCCGTCCGGGCCTGGTCGTGTCAGCCGTGATGTTCATGCTGGCCGGAGCGTGCACCGCGTATCTGGTCGTTGTCGGTGCAACGTTCAGCCGACTCGTCCCGGTCACTTCACGGGGGCAATGCATGGGGCTCTTCAACTCGCTGCTGGCCGGCTCGACCGGGGTCGCCGTTCTCGCCGCGAGCGCTTTGACGTCGTTGGTGGGACCGGCGGTGAGCATCGCCGCGGCCGGCGCGTTCATCGTGACGGCCGGTTTGGTGGCGACCGTGCTCTGGCGCCGAGTGCCCCTGTCAACGGTGACGGAACCGAAGTCCACAGTCGGCTGACGCTCAAGCTGGATATTATTCTTGACGACCGAAGGCTGGGGAGTGCGAATGTCACCGACGTGCGCAGTCAATTGAGTTGCGCAGATGTCTGGTGGGTCATTGGAGTAACCTGTGGTCATGACAGGTGATGTCGGGGATCGATCGGCTCCCACCGTGCACCAATTAAGAATGTTTCTCGTACTCGCCGAAGAGCTGCATTTCGGCCGGGCGGCGGCGCGGTTGTACATGAGCCAGCCCGCGCTGAGCCGTCAGCTGAGCGCGCTGGAACGCCGGCTCGGTGTCGAGCTGGTCTCCCGTACGAGCCGATCGACCTCGATCACAGCGGCCGGTCTCGCCATCCTGCCGGACGCTCGCATGGTGGTCCACGCGGTGCGCAGACTGCAGCGTTTGGCAGGGGAGCATACTCGCGGTCTGGCGGGCCGGGTAGTGATCGGCACGGTCGGCGCGGAGGCGACGATGGCGCACACCGTGGCGATCCTCGATGAGGTGCGCAGGCGTCACCCCGCCCTCGAACTTGACGTCCGACTGCTGGGCCTGGGTGAGCAATATCTGAGTCTGAGCACCGGCGAAGCGGATCTGGTGTTCTGCCGCCCGCCTGCCGCGGAGGACATTCGGACGCTTCACCTCAACAGTGAGCCTCGAGTCATTTGTGTGGCGACGGACGATCCGCTGGCCGATAGGGGCAGTGTGCGGCTCGTCGATCTGGACGACCGGGTCGTGGCGTCGTTTCCGGCTGAATGCCCCAAGGTCTGGCGCGACTTCTGGGCGGCGGATCCGCGTCCGAGTGGGGTGCCCGTCCGATATGGACCCGTCGTCTCCGACGTCGAGTCCCTGTTCGCGCTGGTCGCGCGGGGTGGAACGATCGGTTTTCAACCCTCGGCGGCTCGGAATCTCTTTCCGCGACCAGGAATCAAGTATCTCGACGTTGTCGACTTGAGTCCGTGCACTTCCGCACTGGCCTGGCATGTCTCGGCGGAGAACCGGCCGGTCGTCATTGCTGTTCGCCAGGCCGCGCTCGCCGTCTGGCGAGCGAACGAGTGACTTTGACTCTGGTCTCCTAGCGGCGAGGACGGGCCCGCGACCGGCTGGTTCGTTCGCAAGTGCACATGCTTTCTAGTATTGCGGGAGCCGGGTGTACTCGGTCGAACGATATCCTGCACTACACCCTCTGGTGCTTCTCCAATGTGATGATATCCGAAACGTCATCGGTTGGCTGGCCTCTTGCATCGTTTGTCCCCCGGAAACTCCACGCCTTTGCCGGCTGTGGGAGGTAGGTTGTGAATTACGACGTTCGGTGCACCGGAATCTGGCCCGCGTCGCTGAGAGCTGATGGACACTGGGGGTAGTCAACGTGGCGAACATGAGAGTGAAGGCTATTCATATTCTGTGTGTCGACGGCCGGTTTCGATCGGAGACTAGCTGTCTGGAGTACTTCGAAACGGCGACTGCTCATCTCCCTGGATAGTGCCGTTTCGAGCGGCGGCCCCGGCGACTCTCCCCTTCACGGTCTCCGGGGCCGCATCTTTATCGACCGAATTTCGATGGTCGCAGATACCTTGTGTCCCGTAGGGGCGCATGTTTGACAGGAATGAAAGTCGCTCAACGTCGTCAGAGGAACGCGATGCACCAACCGCCGGGGAGGGGGCAGAACACTGTCTTCGTCTCCGTTGTCATTTTCGCCGCAGTGCATTGGTTCTGTTCGTACTCTACGTGACGTCACGGATCGTGAAGTTGCCAGCCTGATCGGCGCCGAGGCAAATCCGACGGTGCGGTCGGTTTTGGCCGGTGGTGACGTGGGGATGACTTCGTGTTGTTTCGTAGCTCTCAAGGGCGTCGGCAATCACGTGACCGGAAATGTCCATCCAGGTCAGGGTGTTCGGCGCTACCACCGCGGGACTACTACGCGAAGGTCCCCGACCATGTGCATGGTTCAGCCCTTGGGTGGGTTGCGGGACCTGGCAAGCCGGGCGGCAGTGGAGCTGAGCGGATACACCGCGGTCGTCATCGTCAGCCAGGATGGAAGAAGGTTCACCTTCGTGCAGTACGAAGGGTCCGAGAAGGGCATTTTCGTGACGGAGTCAAGCGCTATCGGCGAGGATAGTGACCTGCGAACGAAAATCGCGAAGTTCAAGTGAAGTATCCAGTGAGCGGTGACGATATTCAGCGCCATTCTTTTTCTGATGTCTAGGTGTGATCAGGTGGCCTTTGGCGTCGACTTTTGACGGATATCCTCGTCGCTGGACGAATCTTGATTAGTTGATTTCTGGGTCCTGCCCGGCTTCGGCAGGCACGGGACCGCTGGGGGATGAGGCAGAGATGGACCATTGGACCGCGCCAACGGTGCACCAGCTACGTATCTTTCTCGTGCTGGCCGAAGAGCTGCACTTCGGTCGAGCGGCCACGAGGATGTTCATGAGCCAGCCGGCGTTGAGCCGGCAGTTCAACGCTTTGGAACAACGTCTCGGAATCGAACTCATCATCCGTACCAGTCGCACGGTGAAGTTGACGGCGGCGGGTAAGGCGCTACTCGCCGAGGCGCAGTCGATCGTCACTGCGACGCAGGTTCTTCACCGTGTCGCGACCGAATACACCCGAGCGGCGACGGGGAAAGTGGTCGTGGGCACGATCGGTGCCGAGGCTGCGATGGAGCATACTCGCCGGGTGCTGGCCGAAGCAGTGGAGCAGCATCCCGATCTGCAGATCGAGGTTCGGCTGCTGAACGTAACTGAGCATTTCCAAAGTCTCTATACCGGCGAGGTGGACGTTGTCTTCTGCCGGCCGCCGGCGCCCGAGCAGATTCAGACGCATCATCTGGCGACTGAACCTCGTATCGTGTGCCTGCCGGCGGATGATCCGCTCGCAAGCAGACGCGAGGTGTCGCTCGCGGAGCTGCGGGATCGGGTGATGATCGACTATCCTGCCGAATGCCCGTCGGCATGGAGAAACTTTTGGACCGTGGACCCACGTCCGGATGGCTCTCCGGTCAAGTACGGGCCGGTCGTTCGGGATGTCGAGTCGCTGTTGGCCACGGTGGCGCAGGGCAGGGCCATCGCGTTCCTGCCGGCGTCGGTGAGAAGATTCTTTCCGCGGCCGGGCATCGTGTTCCTCGACGTCGCGGACATTCCTCCTTGTACCTCGGCGCTCGCCTGGCACGTCAATGGCAGCCAACGCCCCACGGTCATGGCAATCCGTCAAGCAGCAGAGCAGATGTATCCGACCAGCTTCTGAGCGGGTTGGGTCAGTCGACCGTAACCAAGGTCTCACGTCTGCCGGATCGCCGGATGAAGAGCGAAACAACGGCGAGGGTGAATGGGGACGAGTAGAACCAAGGCGAGTGCTCCCAGCGCGCTTGTGGACACGAGGCACGAACCCAGTGCCACTTCCAGTCGGTGTGGCGGCGTACTGGATGGAGAAGCCTTCACCGCGTGAGTCCTTCGAGATGGATGCGGACTCAGAAAGTCTCGAGCTCCGAAGCTTTACGGCATAGAGCTTCTGGGAGCATCGGAGAGTGCAGACTATGCCGAAGCTTCCTTGGGTTCGATTCGCGGGAAGAGCGGCACCGTCTTGGTGAGTGGTAGCCGCAGTTGGCAGCGACAATCTGGCATGATCGGTCAGATTCGGCCGAGCCTCGATAGTCTGCCTGCTACCGGGGGTCAGGCTCGCGTCATGACTCTGCGCGAAATCATCGAGCTGCGGGCAGTTGCTGGTACTGGCTGACGGCTATGCGACAGGTCGTACCTCAGGTCGTGAAATTCTGGTTCGAGCGAGCCGCCCAGGGCACTTCAGCGGGCCTGGGAAGTATTTTTGCGAAATACGGGAGGCTGCGGGCGGTACGCCGTGAACAGCCGAGGACCGCGTGATCACGGCGGCGGGTCTCTGCCCCATCACTGGTCCGGAGCCGGGACCGCGGGACTTTCGCGATCGCCGAAAGAGGGCCATGAGCGGGCTGTCCTCCTCGATGAGGAGACGGTGATGCCGGTCGAGTCCTTGTGCTCATGGGCCCGGACCTTGTCCAACGCGGAGTTTGTCGCCCACCACGATGAAGGACTACGGACCGGCGGTGCGGCGGCGAACCGGCACGGCGGAGAACCGAGTGGAACTGTCGTGGTGGGCGGGGAGGGACGCCGGGAGACATCAGGCAGGCGGGGATTCCAGTAGGGCATCGGTCATGGCGAGCAGGCCTGCTCGGACTTCGTCCATCGTCATGCCGCCACCGTCCACGAGCATGTCCACGAACTCCGCGCGCGGGGTGGTCAGGACCGCGTGGGTGATGAAGCGGGCGTCCAAGTCCGGGCGAGCTTCGGCCACTACCGGCGTCATCGCGGAGTGCCAGGCCAGGTACCTCGCGGTGCTCTTGGCGTTGGCGTGGCCGCCTTCCATCGCTCTCAGCAGCGGACGACCGGACACCACGATCACGTCGAAGAGTTCGCCTATGAAGTTCCGGACGCGTTCCGCCGCCGGGCGGTCTGGAGCGCTCAAGCGGGTCAGCGCGCCCGGCTGCCAGTCCTCGGTCAACTGGTCGAACAGGGCCGCGATCAGGCCTTGGCGGTCGCCGAAGTGGCGGAACGGGGTTCCCTTGCCGACGCCCGCCTCCGCCGCGATGTCCTGCATCGACACGTGGTCCACGCCGGTGTCGCAGATCAGCCTGTACGCCGCCGCCAGTACCGCCTGCCTGTTGCGAATCGAGTCCTGGCGTTCGGCACGACGCCTCGTCGTTGGGTCGACACGCTCCACCGCCATGTCAGTAGTGTATGTACTCTTAAGTTGACCGATGGTCCGGAATAAGAGTGGACCGTTTGAGGAGGGACGCGAGATGAAGGCGATCCGGTTTTACGAGCTGGGCGGGCCCGAGGTGCTCAAGCTCGAAGAGGTGCCCGACCCGACGCCGGGTGCGGGCGAGGTGCTGGTACGGGTGTCGGCAGCCGGCATCAGCTATGCCGAGGTGCAGATGCGGTCCGGCGCGATGGGCGCGCACCCGTGGTTCCCCGCGCCGCCGCTGCCGTTCGCGCCAGGCTTCGAGGTAGCGGGCACGGTCGCCGCTGTCGGCGAGGGCGTGGACGAGTCGCTGATCGGCACGCGCGTCGTCGGTGGGGTCGCGAGCGGTGGGTACGCCGAACTCGCGGTGCTCGCGGCCGCGGCGGTGTTGCCGATCCCGGAGGAGCTAGACGACCACAAGGCGCTGGCGCTGTTAGGTCAGGGCACAACCGCGCTCGGCGTGGTCGAGACGGGCGCGCCCCAAGCCGACGAGGTCGTCCTGGTGCTGGCCGCGGCCGGCGGGGTGGGCAGCCTGCTGGTGCAGCTGGCCAAGCGGTCTGGCGCGACGGTTGTGGCCGCAGCCCGGGGTGCGCGCAAGCTCACCCTGACCGAGCAGCTCGGTGCGGACCTGGCAGTGGACTACACCGAGGACGGCTGGGCGGAGAAGGTTCAGGCCGCGGTCGGCCAGGTACACGTGCTGTTCGACCCGGTCGGCGGGGCGGTCAGCCAGGCCGCGTTCGGGCTGCTGGCCATCGGCGTCGGCCGCGCGGTGGTATTCGGGTCGGCCAGTGCCGAACTGCCCGCCTTCACGCCGGTCGACTTCCTCGCGCGCGGCCTGCAGGTGTCCGGCTTCGGGCCGCGGGTATTCGTTGACCCGGCGTACGGCGCTCGGTTGCGCGCGGAGGCGTTCCGATTGGGTGCCGAGGGCGCGCTGAAGCCGGTCGTAGGCGAGGTGTTGCCGTTATCGGCGGCCCCCGCCGCCCACGAGCTGTTCGAGAAGCGCGGTACCACCGGCAAGATCGTGCTGGTGCCGTGAGCGGCGCGGGGTCACCACCTTGCCCGCTAGTGACCCCGCGGCGTACGGCCCCTCGCTGGCCGACTTTCGGCGCTTCGAAGTCGATGTCGTCCTCACTCCGTGACGCACGGTTTCTACCTTCGGACGGCGCCGTGACCTGGATCGATGGCGCGCAGGTCTATGACGTCGGTGTCCCCAGCGATGTGCACTGGACTCAGTCCGCCAGCGTCACCCCGACCGCTGGGCAGCGTGTGCCTCCGGTGTGGCCGCCGGTCATCGGATCGCCTGCCGTTTGGCAGGTGTGGTTCACCGGGTGTTCGCCGCGGTCGGCGAGCCTGACGGCGGTATCCCGGGCGGAGGACGCTATGGAGTTCCGGCATCTCGAATCGTTCCTGGCGCTCGCGGACGAGCTGCATTTCGGGCGGGCCGCGGCGCGGTTACACCTCGCTCAGCCGTCCTTGAGCCAGCAGCTGCAACGGCTGGAGCGCGCCGTAGGTGTCGAGCTGGTGGCGCGGACCTCACATGAGGTGCGGTTGACCGTGGCGGGTCATGTGTTCCGCGAGCACGCGAAGCTGATCATCGCGCAGTTGGAGAAGGCGGCGCACGGTGCCAGGGAAGCGGCCGCGGGCCGGGCGGGTACGGTCAACGTCGGTTACAACTTCCCTGCGGGCCAGCACGTTCTCCCCGCGGTCCTGGCGCGAATGAACACCGAGTACCCCGATGTGACGGTCGCCTTGTGGGAGAGGCGGACTGGCCCTCAGCTCGCGGCGCTGGCGGCCGGTGAGCTGGACGTGGCGCTCGTCTACGGACACCCGGTGTCGTCGCGGTTCCGGTTCCGGCGGCTGCTCCGGGTGCCCATGGTGGCCGTAGTCGGGCACGAGCACGCATGGGCTGGCCGGCAGGAGGTGCCGTTCGCCGAGCTCGCGCATCAGCGCTGCGTACTGTTCGCCCGGGAGCAGTGCCCGGCGATGTACGACGCGATCCTGGGCGCCGCCGAGCAGAGCGGGATCGCACTGAACGTCGCGCATGTGGTCGACGACCCGGGCGCGACCGCGATCGTCGTGTCGGTCCGTGCGCTCGTCGGGTTCGCCTCGGCGACCCGGGGCACGTCCGTCGGGTCGGTTCCAGGCGGTGTGCGGCCGGTGCCGGTGCGCCTGTCCGGGCCGGTGCCTACGGTCGACCTCTACGCGGTGTGGCGCGCGGCTGAGCCGAATCCGCTGGGGGAGACCTTTGTGCGGTGCCTCGACGATGTTCCCTCGCTTCCGGACACCGAAACGGCCACGCGGGCTACTTGAGGCCTGAGCGGACGAAGGCGTTCACGATGTGCCGTTGCAGCACCAGATACAGTGCGAACACCGGCAGGCACGCCAGTCCGGCGAGCGCCATCAACGGTCCCCAATCGTCGCCCTCTGTGCCCATGAAGCTCCGCAGTCCCAACTGAAGTACGGCGTTGCTGCGCTGCAAGACCATCGCGGGCCAGAAGTACTCGTTCCAGGCGTTGACGAACAGCAGGATGCCCAGCGCGGCCAGCGCCGGGCGCAGGTTCGGCACCACCACGGTCCACAGTGTCGTCCACGACGAGCGGCCGTCCATTGTGGATGCTTCGAGCAGCTCCTTCGGGAATCCGGCCAGATGCTGGCGCAGCAGGAGAACCCCCAGCGCCGAGCAGAGCGTCGGGATGACCACCCCGGCGAGGGTGTTGAGCAAGCCGAGCTGCGAGAGCAGCACGTAGTTGGGCAGCATCGTGACCTGGAAAGGAACCAGCCAGGTGCCCACGAAGGCCAGGTAGAGCAGCCGGGAGAAGCGGAATCGCCAGGCGGCGAACGCGTAGGCCGCCAGAAGGCCGGTGAGCAGCTGGCCCGCCGCTGTGAGCAGTGCGACGAGCGTCGTGTTTCCCAGGAGTCCCAGTACGTCGACCTTGCGGGCCGCGTCGGTGTAACTCTCCAGCGAGAGTGGCCACGGTAGTGGCGATAGCGAATAGATGTCCCCGGGGCGCCGCAACGAGGTCGCGTACAGCCAGTAGATCGGAAAGATGCAGAGGAGGCCCAGCAGGGCGAGCACTACGTGCCCGCGCACCTGGCGCCAGCGGGAATCGACGGTCTCCATCACCGGCTCCTAGTCGTCATGGAAGGTCAGGCGTTCGGCCAGCCACACCAGCCCGGCCGCGACCAGGCCGAACCCGACGAACAGCAACATCCCCGCCGCCGCACCGAGTCCGGCGTCGTAGCTGTGGAATCCGTAGTCCCACAACAGGTAGTAGACGTTCGTCGTGGCGTCGGCCGGGCCACCCTGGGTGAGGGTGTCGATGAGAGGGAACGTCCACTGCGCCGACAGCAGTACCGTCATCAGTGCGAGGAAGACAAGCGTGGGGGACAGGAGCGGCAGCGTGATCCACCGGGTGACCTGCCCGCGCGACGCACCGTCGAGCTGGGCCGCGTCCGCGTAATCGGGATTGATGCCGGCGAGACCGGCCGACACGACCAGCACCGCGAAACCGAGCACATGCCAGCCGGTGATTCCGATGATCGACAGTTGCGCAGGCCCGGTTTCGTGCAGCCAGTTGACGTCGATGCCGAAGATCCGGTCTACCGCACCACCGCCAGGGTCGAGCAGCCAGCGCCAGACCGCCGCGCTCGCCACCGGTGCGACGAGCATCGGCGCGAAGACCAGAGCCTGGTAGACCACACGGGCCCGGCCACGTACCTGGCGCGTCAGCAGTCCTGCCAGCACCGGGATACCGATCGAGAACGGAAGCAGCCCGAGGATCACCGCCACCGTGCGGGTCACCGACTGGCCAAGCTCCGGCAGGTCCAGCAGCCGTTCGTAGTTGGCCCAGCCGACCGGGGTGATCGGGGTCGTGGGCAGAAGGTTCCAGGAGTGGAACGACAGCTGCGCTGTCTGCGCCAGTGGCCGGTAAGTCCACACCACCAGCAGCGCGAGCGCGGGCGCGAGGTAAAGGTACGGCGGGGCGGCGCGAGCGATCCGGCGGGTCAGCGACGGCCGGGGGGAGCTAGGGACCGGCAGCGCGGCGGCCGGAACGGGTATCTCCGCGAACAAGCGGCTCACCCGACCTGTGAGGTGTGCTCGGCGACGAAACGCACTCGCGCGGCCTCGTCCTCGTCGTAGACCGTCACGGCGGCACCGAGTTCGACCGCTGTGGCGACGAAGGCTCCGTCGATCAGGTCGATCCGGCTCAGGCCGCTCGCCGCGGAACCGACCAGCCGCGCGCGGGGCGGTAGCGCCTCGACGCGGTAGGCGAGGGCGGGCGAGACCCAGACCGGAATCCCGGCCAGGGCGCCACATCCGGTGTGGTGCGCGTGTCCGGTGACCACCAGCCGGACATCGCTGCCCGCCAGGCTCTCGGCGAGCCGCCCGGCATCCCGCAGGCGTAGAAGATGCACGGTCGGTACCGGTGAGGGCAACGGCGGATGGTGCACGACGAGGACGGTGCCGCGCGGCGCGGGTTCGCTCAGTTCGGCACGCAACCACTCGAGCTGGCCCTCGTCCAAGTGCCCGTCGTGTCTGCCTGGCCGGGTGCTGTCGAGTACGACGATCCGTACGCCGCCGATCTCGTACACCGCGTGGCACGGTCCGGAACCCGATTCACCGAGCAGCTCACTGCGAAAGGCGGCACGATCGTCGTGGTTGCCCATCGCGTAGACGACCGGGACGCCGAGCCGTTCCACCGTGGCCCGCAGCCGGCGGTAGGCCGCCGGGGAGCCGTCGTCGGTGAGGTCTCCGGTGAGCAGGAGCCCGTGCACCTCGGCGCCTGACCGTGTCACCGTGTCCAAAGCGGACTCGAGCACCGTGCCCGTGGCGATGTGCCCGTGCAACCGTTCGCTCTGGCCGGCGAGGATGTGCGGGTCGCTGAGCTGGATCAGGGTCAGCTCCGGCCGGCTCACTTGCCACCGCCCGGCAGCAGCGGGGTGGCCTGCGCTTTCGCCGCGTCGAGCGACGCTCGCGGGTCGGCGCCCTGATACACGGCTTCCTCGACCGCCTCCATCATCCCGTCCCTGATCTGCAGGTAGCTGGTGCCAGGGAAGGAGACCCACGGCTCCATGTTCTTCAGTTGCGCTAGGTTCGGTTTCACCAGCGGGTTCTGCTGGACCCAGTCCCGGAGGCCGGCGGGGTCGTCGGCGAGCCCGGAGCGCAGCGGCAGGTAGCCGATCTTCGTCGCGATCGTGCCGTATGCCTGCTCGCTGGTGAGGAACTTGATCAATTCCCAGCCGGCGCGCTGCTTGGCCGGGTCGGTGGCGAAGACGAACAGCGAGGCACCGGAGTTGGTCGGCACGACCGGTTTTCCGGTGAACGCGGGCATCGGTGCCGATCGCAGGTCCCACTTGCCTTTGGCGCCCTTGACGAACGTCGCCTGCACCGCACTGGTCTCGAGGATCATGCCGATGTCGCCACGTGCGAAGGCCTCATAGCCCTGCTTTTGTGCGAGTTTCGGGCTGGTACCGGTGTCGACGAGGTTCTGTGCCATCTTCACGACATCGACCGCCGGCTGGTCGGCGTAGCTGAGCGATTTTCGGTCCGCTGCGAGGACCTGCCCACCGTTCGAGCGGACGAGACTCTGGAAGCACCAGTCCTTGGCTTCCTTGGTCAGGCAATCCAGATAGACGCCGCCCTTGCCGGTGGTCTTCTTGATCGCGTCGGCCGCGGTCCGCACCTCGTCCCAGGTGGACGGCGGCTTGGCTGGGTCGAGGCCGGCCTGCTGGAACAGGGAGGCGTTGTAGTAGAGCACCGGTGTGGAGAACACGAACGGCACACCGTAGGTCTTGCCGTCCCAGTCGCCGAGCGCGCGGGCGGTCGGCGCGTACGCGTGGGTCGTGCCGGTGAAGTTGGCCTGCACGGCCTCCTTTCCGACGAGATCGTCGAGCGGTTTGGCGCCGAGCTGGTGCACGGTGAAGTCGAGGTCGCTGAAGCCGAGCTGCGCCACGTCCGGAGGGTGTCCGGCCGCGGTCTGGCTTTGGACGCTCGACACGGTGTCGGTGGCCGGGTTCGGGCTGGTGCCCTGTGGCTTCTGCGCGGTCACTTTGATGTTCGGGTGCGCCTGCTGGAACTTCGCGATCAGCTCGGTGAACGTGTCCGTCCAGGCGCCCGCTTGGCCGAAGTTGTAGCTCTCGAACACGATCGACACCTGCTGCCCGGGCTGAAGCTCCGGCACTCTCGTCACCGGGGCGGCCTGGGTGGATGCGGTGTCGCCGAGGCCGCAGCCGGCCGCGCCGAGTGCCAGGGCCACGCTCAGCGCGACACCGGCCTGGAAACGGTTCTTCTGCATGGGAAAATTGCTCCTTGGGTCAGGGGGGTCAGACGGGGGTGGCCTCGAGAGGAGCGGGACGGGGCTGCCAGACGAGGCGTCGGCCGGAGTGGCGGTCGAACAGATGTACACGCTCCGGAGCGACGGTCAGGCCGACGTGGTCGCCGGCGGCGAAGTCGAGGGGGCGCGGCCCGCGGAGGCAGATCTTCGCGTCACCGGCCGTGCAGTGGACGACCTCTTCGCTGCCGAGGTTTTCCACGAACCGCACGACAGCGTGCAGCGCGGCGGTGTCCGTGGTGCGGGCAAGGTGTTCGGGCCGGATGCCGAGCACGACCTCCCGTCTGGGCGCAGCACCGCTGACACCGAGTGGAACGTCGATTCCCGGTGCCACCGCGTGGAGTTCGCCGCCACGGCCGACAACCTCGGCGTCGAGCAGGTTCATCGCGGGCGAGCCGAGGAAGCCGGCGACGAATACCGACGCTGGTTCGTCGTACACCTGCTCCGGCGTGCCCAGTTGTTCCAGACGTCCTTGGTTCAGCAGGGCGATCCGGGTGGCCATCGTCATCGCCTCCACCTGATCATGGGTGACGTAGACGAAGGTCGAGCCGAGCGTGCGGTGCAGCTGGGTGAGTTCGGATCGGGTCGCCGTCCGCAGTTTGGCGTCCAGATTGGACAGTGGCTCGTCCATCAGGAAGGCCCCGGGGTCGCGTACGAGTGCTCGGCCGAGCGCGACTCGTTGCCGTTGGCCTCCGGAAAGTTCTTTCGGGCGGCGGTCGAGCAGCGTGCCGAGGTCGAGCAGCTCGGCGACCTCCTCGACCTTGCGCCGGATGTCGGCTCGCGGCCGGCGGCGGGCCCGCAACGGGAACCCGATGTTGCGCTCGACCGAAAGGTGCGGGTAGAGCGCGTAACTCTGGAACACCATGGCCAGGTCGCGTTCGCGGGGCGGAGTGTTGGTGATCTCCGCGTCGCCGAGCAGAATCCTGCCGCCGTCGAGCGGGGCGAGCCCGGCGACGGCGCGCAGCAGGGTGGACTTCCCGCAGCCACTCGGCCCGAGTAGTACGAGGAAGTCACCGTCGGCGACGTCGAGGCTCACCGCGTCGACGGCGGTGACCGGGCCGAACCGTTTGGTCGCCGCCTCGATCTGGATCCGGCTCACGCGTTTCAGCCTCCTCGGCACAGGGGATCGGGACAGGGGAATACCAGCAGTCCGCGATGGCGTCGAGGTGAACGAGAACCGAACGACAGAACCGAAAAAGCGCAGTTCAGAGGTTTGCGCAGGGAGTATTGGCGCTACTGGCGCGGCGATCGGAAAAACGAATCGGTGGGCGATCGGAACTGCCCGTCGACGGAAGCGGCGTCGGACGAGCGCTTGCCGTCCAGTGTCATCGCCGGTACCCGGTCGCGCACCTGGGCGCCGGCACTCGCGACCCATTCGACGGCACCGACGGCGTCGTCTCTGACGTGACGTGGTGCCGCCACCGCGTCACCCGATGGGTCGGGCGTGACCGGTGGCAGTGCCCGTGTGAGTTCTACTGGGTATGGGTCGTATCGGTGATCCAGGCGGCGATCTGGACGCGGTTGTTGACGGCGAGTTTGGTCATGATGTGGTCGAGGTGGGCGCCTGCGGTGCGCGGGGTGATGTGGAGGGTGTCGGCGATCTGACGGTTGGTCAGGCCGTGGGCGACGAGTTCGGCGACTTGGATTTCCCGTTTGGTGAGTGGTGTGCGGGCGGGTGTCCGGCGGGAGATACCGGCGGGCTCGTCGGCGAGGGCGAGCTGGATCGCTGTTTGCGGAGGCATGGCGCGGCCGTCGGTGAATTCGGCGGTGGTGGTGTCGGTGCCGAGTGCGTCGACGACAGTGGCGGTGTCGTGGTTGATCGGGCCGGTGAAGGCGGCATAACGGGCGGGAGATACACCGATGGCCGCCCACATGCTGGTGGCGGCGCCGAACAGTCTGGCAGCGCGCCGGTGGTGTCCGTCACGGGCGGCGATGCCGGCGGTGACGGTGAGGACGAACGCGACGATGGATGAGTCCTGTACTTGTTGTTCGAATCGCAGGGTTTCTCGGCAGGCGGTGAGGGCGCTGTCGAGGTTGCCGGTGAGGTACTCGACGGCTCCGAGGGACCACAAGGCCCAGGATCGCCAGAAGATTTCGCCGCGTGTTGTGTACTCGGCGATGCAGCCGGTCAGGATGCGGCGGCCGTGATCGGGGTGGCCGGAGATCGCGGTGGTGGCGCCGTGGTTGAAGCGGGCCCAGAGTTCTCCGCTGAGGTCACCGAGGGTGCGTTGCAGGGCGGCGGACCGGGCGAAGTGGTCGGCGGCCTCGGCCATGTGGTTCGTGATCAGGGCGTCGTAGCCGCGGACGAGGAGGATGTAGGCACGCGCGGAGGTGTTGTCCTCGCGTTCCGCGGCGGCGACAGCGTCGGCGAGGGTGCGTTCGTAGGCGGGCCGGTCGCCTTGGATGAGGGCCAGGTACGCGCAGGTCAGCAAGGCGAGCGCTCGCCCTGGGGCGTCCGGGCGGGCGGCCTGGAGAAGTTTGCCCAGGTGCCGGCGTCCTTCGGTGGTGAGGGCGCGGATCAGCCAGAATTCTTTGATCTGCAGGGCCATGAGCATGCCGAGGACGGCGTCGTCGGGGTTTTCGCAGCAGTAGTCCAGTGCTGTGCGGAGGTTGGCGTGCTCGCGGTGGAGCCGCTGGCTCCACCGCAGTTGGTCTGGACCGAGCCAGGCTCGTTGGCACCGGCTTGTGAGTTCGAGGTACCAGTCGCGGTGGCGGTGCCGGATCCGGCCCGACTCGCCGGTGGCGGCGAGTTTCTCGTGTCCGTATTGGCGGATCGTTTCCAGGAGCCGGTACCAGACCACGCCGTGGCGTTCCTGGCGTAGCAGGATGGATTTGTCCAGGAGGCCCTCGATGAGGGTGAGGGTGTGTTCGGCGGGGATCCCGTTGCCGGTGCAGACCGCTTCGGCGGCGTCGAGGTCGAAGCCGTCGGCGAACACCGACACCCGTGCCCAGAGCAGCTGTTCCTGTTCACAGCACAGCTCGTGGCTCCAGTCGATCAGGGCGCGCAGGGTTTCGTGTCGGTCCGGGCCGAATCGGGGGCCGCGGGCGGTCAGGAGCGCGTAGCGTTCGTCGAGGCGCTCGATGATTTGCCGGAGCGAGAGCGCGCGCAGGCGGACGGCGGCGAGCTCGAGCGCCAGCGGCAGGCCGTCCAGTTGCCGGCACAGCCGGGCGACGTCGGCGGCGTTGGCCTCGGTGATCCGGAACGAGGGCAGTACCGCCGCGGCGCGGTCGGTGAACAAGCGCACCGCGTCGACCCTGGTCAGGTCCGGGCTGGTGACACCGGGATCCGGGACGGGCATCGGTGGCACGACCAGGACCAGCTCACCGGCGAGCTGGAGGGATTGCCTGCTGGTCGCCAGCACGACGACACTGGGGCAGTGCCGGACGACGGCGTCGACAAGCTCGGCGCAGGCGTCGATCAGGTGCTCGCAGTTGTCCAGGACCAGCAGCAGGCGACGGGTCCGCAGCCCTTCGAGGAGGACCTCGAGCTGGGGCCGCGCGGACTGGTCGGCCAGTTCCAGCGCGCCGGCGACCGTGCCGGCCAGCAGCGCCGGGTCACCCAGCTCCGCCAGCGACACATACGTGACGCCGTCGGGGAATCCGGGGCCCGGTGCCCGGGCGAGCCGGACGGCCAGCCTGCTCTTGCCGACACCGCCCGGTCCGGTCAGCGTTACCAGGCGCTCGGACTTCAGGGCACTGGCGGCGTCCTGGAACTCGGTGCCCCTGCCCACGAAACTCGTCAGTTCCGCGGGGATTCCCGCGACGCTGCCCACGGGCCTCATCCCGCCGCCGTTTGAAGCGGGCCGGTGATGCTCGCATCGGTCATCAGGTCCGCGTGGTCGGTCATTCGCGGCTCTGGGTGCTGATCGGGCTGTCGTCGGAGGTCGTGGGTTCGGGTTCGTTCCGGAGACGATCGCGGGTCGGTTCGCCGGTGGTGGCGAAGTTCTTTGGCACCAGGTACAGGGCCGCGGCGCCGATCAGGGCGGGGACCATGAAGGCGTAGAACCCCGCGCGGGGTGAGGCGATGAGGGTGGTGACGAGGGCGAGGTACGCGGGGCCGGCGATGGCACCAAGTCTGCCGATTCCGAGGCCGTAGCCGAGGGATGTGCCGCGCAGTGCGGGCGGGTACAGGGCGCTGAGGCAGGCGATGAGCATGTTCTGGCCGCCGAGAGCACCGAGTCCCGCCAGTGCGGAGACCAGCAGGAGCAGGGGGCGGGGTTGCTGGGTGCTGAGGGTGAACAGCGCGGCGGCGGCGAGCAGGAAGGTGCCGGTGGTGACAAGTCGTAGGTGCCCGCGGTCGGCGTAGATCGAGACCGCGAGACCGCCGATGCTCGCGCCGACGGTGAAGGCGATGGAGAACTCGAGGGAGGAGGTGAGGGCGTAGCCGTTGTTCATCAGGACGGTCGGCAGCCAGGAGGTGGTGCTGTAGACGAGAGTCATGCTGGAGAAGGCCGCGATCCACAGCAGGATGGTGCTGCGGCGGGTGGCGGGGGTGAACAGCCGGCGCAGTGGCCGCCGGGTGTCGGAGGTGATCGGGGGATGGGCGGGTGCCCAGGCTCTGATGAGCGGGAGCAGCAGGATGGGCAGGGCGCCGAGCAGGAACACGACCTGGAAGTGTGCGTGGGGGAGCAGCAGCCGGCCCAGCAGGGCCGAGAGGGTGCCGCCGGCGCCGATGGAGCCCATGGCCGCGGCGAGGTGAAGGGTGCGTCGGTGTGCGGGTGCGGCGTTGGCGACCATGGTGCCGACCAGCGGCGCGAGAGCGCCGACGCCCATTCCGGTGACGAACCGGGCGATGCCGAGTCCGGCGAGTCCTGGAGCGAGTCCGGCGCCGAGCATGGCCACTGAGATCCCGGTGATGGCGATGAGCAGCGGCAGGCGTGGGCCGCGGCGATCCGCGGCCCGGCCGGCGATGATCGAGCCGAACGGCATGCCGAGCGCGGTGAGGCTGCCGAGCAGTCCGAGGGTCGCGGGGGTGGCGCCCCAGGCGGGGTCGCGCAGAAGGCTGGGGGCGATGGTGCCGAGGGAGAACAGGTCGTAGCCGTCGACGAACAGTACGAGGCAGCCGAGGCCGAGTACGGTGCCGCTGTGTTGTTTCGGGGGGCGGGTGGCGGTCATTGGCGTGCCCTCTCTCGTCGTTGGGTGTGGGCGCCAGTGGTCGGTCAGCGGGGATATCCGGTTGCCCGCCGCAGGACTTCGCGTGGGGTTCCGGGTTCGGTGTCGGTCCAGGCGACGTGCTGGTCGGGCCGGATGAGGGTGAGGCGGTGTCCGGAGCGGGCCACGACGTGCAGCGGGATCCGGTGTTCGGCGGCGGCGTCGGTGAAGGGGCCGATCAGGGGGTGCTGTGCGGGGCCGAGCAGGGTGAAGCCGGGTCCGAGGAGGTCGTAGAGTGACTCGCCGGGGCCGAGCCAGTGGTGCGGAAGCCGGGCTCCGGATCGGGCGCCCACCAGCGGTGACCCTTGGTAGGTGTAGTCGAGTACCAGGTCCAGGCTGTGGAACTCGCCGCTTTTGTCGCGGTGTACTGCTTCGGCCACTCGGGCGCGCACCGCGGCGAATTCCGCGTCGGTGCCGGTGAGCCGGGCGTCGCTCAGTTCCGGGGCGAGGATGCTCATGTTCCGTGCCGCCTCGGCGATGGTCCGCGCGGCGATCGGCCTGCGTTCGTCCTGGTAGCTGGGCAGCAGCGAGCGCGGTGCCCAGCCGCGCAGCACGGCGGCGAGTTTCCAGCCGAGGTTGACGGCGTCGCCGATGCCGGTGTTAAAGCCATGACCGCCCCACGGCGGGTTGAGGTGCGCGGCGTCGCCGGCGAGGAAGACCCGGTCGCTGTGGTAGCGGTCGGCGAGCAGGAGCTTGGCTTTCCATGGGTCGGTGGCGAGGATTTCGGCGGGGATGTCGGCTCCGACGAGGCCGCGCACGACGCCGAGCGGATCGGCGTCTCCGGCCTGCTGGGGAAGGTTCTGGGCGATGCACCACCAGGTGTCGGCGAGGTCGAGTCTGCCGAGCATGCCCGGATGGGTCGGGTGCAGTACCCAGTAGTGCACGGCGGGACCGTGGGGCACCCGGTCGGCCAGCCCGGGGGAACGGAAGACGATGTTGTAGTTGGGTCGCTCGTCGGCGCTGCCTTCGTACCGCGCTCCGATGGCCGCGCGTACGGTGCTCGTCGCGCCGTCGGCTCCGACGAGGAACTCGGCCCGGATCCGCTGTGCCTGGCCGTGCGGGTCGATCACGGCGGCGGTGACACCGTGCTCGTCCTCGGTCAGGTCCACCACGCGCCATCCGGTTCGCAGGGTCACCAGCGGCGAGCCGCTGATCGTGTCGCGCAGGACCTGCTCGACGGCCGGTTGCGGGATCTGCTGGCCGGGTTCGGCGGCACGGTGGTCACCGGTGAGGTCCAGCCCGAAGCAGTGGTCGATGTGGGTGATCTCGCGGCCCAGGAGCCCGGTGGTGAACACGGCCCGATCGGACCAGCCGACCGGGAGCGCCGCCCGCGCCCGGACCTGCTCGGCCAGTCCCCACCGGCGGAACAGTTCCATTGTGCGGGCGGAGGTGGTCTTGGCTCGTGGACGCAGCCAAGACACCTCCTCGCGCGGTTCGATGACCACGGACCGGATGCCTTGGTGGGCGATTTCCAGCGCGACGGCCAGTCCGACGGGGCCGCCGCCTGCCACCAGGACGGGGATGGCTTCGGTCATGCTTTCGGGTCCTTCCCACCGCGTGAGCGTGGTGTTCGCGGCCGTTGCCGCGATGTGGGGATGCGGTGCGGAACCGCTCAGGCCACCGGTGAGTGCGCCCCGGTCATCAGCTCGGCCAGGTCGTCCGGTTCGAGGAACGACGGCGGCGGGGGCGGCCCCCAGGCGTAGAGGCCCTGGAGTCCTTCGAGGACTTTCGGGGACCACAGTTCGTCGTCCCCAACGGTGTCCATGTCGGAGTAGTACTCGGCGAACGTGCCTGCCGGGTCCTTGAGGTACCAGAAGAAGTTCGCGCCCGCGTAGTGGCGACCCAGGCCCCAGGTGTGGCGTTCGGGACGGTGCCGCAGCATCGCGTGCGCGCCTCGGCCGACTTCGTCCACGTCGTCGACCTGCCAGCTGGTGTGGTGCAGGAAGTTCACCGGAGCGGCCATGACGAGCACGTTGTGGTGCTCGATCGAGCAGCGCAGGAACACGGCCCGGTCACCCATGTAGTCGCTGATCTTGAAGCCGAGCCCGTCGGTGAAGAAGCGGCGGGTCGTTGGCAAATCGGTGCTGCCGAGGACGACGTGCCCGAGCTTGCGGGGCCGGACGGGGTCGGTGCGGCCGAGCACGGGGGCGCGACCGTGGCGGTCGATGCGGCCGGGGCCGTTGTACACCGGACCCGGTACGGGCGGCTCGACGACGATGCGCGGCCGGATCGCCACGGTCACCGGGGTTCCGGTGACCGGTTCGGTGGTGCGCAAGGCGTCCGCGTCGAGACGCGGCGACCGGTCAAGGGCGGCCAGGCGGGAGGAGATCGCGCCCAGGTCGTCGTGGTCGTCCGCGGCGACGGTCATCTCCAGCAGCCGGCGGGTCGGGGCGTGGGAGACACGCAGTTGCTCGCCGCCGTCGCGGGTGGCGAAGATCCCGTCTCCGCGAGGTTCGAGACCGAATTCGGTGTAGAAGCCGAGTGTCTCGGCGACGTTGGGGACCCCGAGGGAAACCGAGGCGAGTCCGTGCAGTGCCATGGAGACTCCTAATGCTGGTCGGTGGCGTCCTGGAAGACCTGGTGCAGTTCGCCGATCCCCTCCACCCAGCCGCGCAACCGCTGACCGGGCTGGATGAAGCGCTGCGGCCGTCGTCCGACCCCGACTCCCGCCGGTGTGCCGGTGAACACCACATCGCCCGGCTGGAGGGTGACGGTGTCCGACAGCGCGGAAATCAGCGCGGGCACCGGGAAGATGAGGTCTCGGGTGCGGCCCTTCTGGACCTGTTCGCCGTCGAGGACGCAGCCCAGCTCGAGGTCGTCGGGATCGGCGAACTCGTCGGGGGTGACCAGCCACGGCCCCTGTGGCGAGAATCCGGGAAAGGATTTGCCAAGGCCGAACTGGGGCGCGGGACCACGCAGCTGCGTGAGACGTTCGGACAGGTCCTGCCCGGCGGTGAGGCCGGCGACGTGCGACCAGGCCGCGTCCACGGTGATGCCGTGCCCCCCGCGGCCGATCACCACGACGAGTTCGATCTCCCAGTCCACGTTCCCGCCAGAGGGGAGCGGGACGGTCGTGTCGGGCCCGGTGAAGCTGGAGGGGTACTTGGTGAACACCGGTGGTAATCCGGTGGGTGCGTCGAACCCGGATTCCTCGGCGTGCGAACGGTAGTTCAAGCCGATGGCGAACACCTGGCGCGGCCACGGCGAGGGAGGGCCCAGCCGGGTGCGTTCCAGCGGGATGGCGTCCGCCGTGGCGGCGGCCGGGTCGAGGTTCGCCGCCCAAGCGGTGAACTCGTCCCATCGGGGGTAGAGGGCGGCCGGGTCGCTGCCGAAACGGTCGCCGCTGAGGCGGGCTACGTCCAGCCCCCGCTCCGCGCAGGGCGGGCCGACGACCAGGGTCGCGCGGTGTTCGTGATTGGCCAGGCGCATGGTGACTTCTCTCCTGTCAGCCGGACCGGGCGGTGGACCGCGGCCGGCGGCGGTGGGACGCGTCCGGGACTGTAGGGCGGCTGTCCTGTGTGGCAACAGTCCCGTCCTGAAATGCAGGACTTTGAAGGATGCCGTACCGATCAGCTGTCGCGAACGCACAGCCGCCGGGTCACTTCCGCGGCCGCCGCCGCGACCGCGGCCTCGACCTCCGGTAGCTGGGCTTGCGGAATCCGGGCGGCCAGCGCCGCGATGCTGATGGCGGCGCGAACCGAGCCGTTCGCGCCGCGGATCGGGGCGGCGACACCGAGGATGTGGTCGTCGAGTTCGCCCAGCGACACCGCGATCCCGCGGTTGCGGATCCGTTCCAGGCGAGTGCGCAGGGCGGCGGGATCGACCAGGGTCTTGTGGGTGAACCGTTCCAGCGGGGCCTGGTTCAGCACCGCTGTCACCTCGTCCGGGTCCTCCCAGGCGAGCAGCACTTCGGCCGCGGCGCCGGCGTTGATCGGCAGGATGTGACCCCGTTCGTAGGACAGCCGTACCGGTCGGGAGACCTCCACCAGGTCCAGGCAGACCACCGAACGCCCGGACCGGCGAGTGAGCAGAACCGTTTCGTTCACGTGCTCGGCCAGCCCTCGCATGACCGGGACGGCCAGATCGGACAGGCCAAGGCCGACGCGAGCGAGCCGGGCCAACGCGAAGATCCGCGGGCCGAGGCGGAATCCACCCGGGGTCTCTTCGACGAACCCGGTCGCCGAGAGGCTCTGCAGATAGCGGTAGGCGGTCGACCGGGCCACGTCGAGGCTGGCGGCGATGTCCGCCCCGCTCCAGACGGGGCGCTCGGCGCTGAACAGACCCAGGATGTCGAGCACCCGGTCCGCGGTGGAGTTGCGGTCCCGGTAGGGGGTTCCGGAATCGCGAGGGTCAGGTCGTGTGGTCATCGTGCGAGATTAGCCATAGTCCTGCATGGCAGGACACTGCTTTCATAAAACAGGATTGCGATCTTAAGGTGGGGCCACTGACCGCCCACGACGGAATCCAGGGGAGCCGATGCGACCAGCCGAACGTACGGACGTGGTCATCTGTGGTGCCGGGCCGGTCGGCCTGACGGTGGCTTCGCTGCTCGCGGCTCACGGCGTCGAGACGGTGGTGCTCGAGCGCAACGAAAGCACCAGCGCCGATCCGAAGGCGATCAGCATCGATGACGAGGCACTGCGCGTCTATCAGGGCGCAGGCATCCTCGATCAGGTGATGTCGGTGGTCGTGCCCGGCACCGGCACGCGGTACTACGACAGCGCGGGCGCGGAGTTGTTCCACGCTCGCGGACCAGCGCCCTATCGGCTCGGCTACCCGTTCAAGAACCCGTTCGCACAGCCGGATCTGGAGCGCGTGCTGGCCGCCTCGGTCGCGGCCTCCTCCGCCGCGCGGCTCCGGTTCGGCAGCCGGGTCACCGAGTTCGAGCAGGACTCCGAGCAGGTGGTTGTCCACGCGGAGACCGCGGCGGGACCGAAGGTGATCCGCGCGCGGTACCTGCTCGGCTGCGATGGCGGCCGCTCCACGGTGCGAGAGCGGCTCGGCCTGGAGATGACCGGACGCAGCTATCCCGACGTGTGGCTGGTCGTGGACACGGTGGCGGATCCGCATACCGAACGATTCGCCATGCACCACGGTGATCCGGCCCGCCCGCACGTGATCGTGCCGGGACTGGAGGGGCGATGCCGCTACGAGTTCCGCCTTTTCGACGGCGAGGGCGTCCCGGAACGGGAACCCTCCTTCGAGCTCATCCGGCGGCTGCTGTCCCCGTACCGGACGATCACCCCCGAGCAGGTCGAGCGGGCGGTGAACTACCGATTCCACGCGGTGGTCGCGGATCGGTGGACGCTCGGGCGGGTGTTCCTGCTCGGCGACGCGGCGCACATGATGCCCCCGTTCGCCGGTCAGGGACTCAACTCGGGCATCCGCGACGCGGCCAACCTGAGCTGGAAGCTGGCCGAGGTGCTCACCGGCGGATTGCGCCGAGACTGCCTGGCCACCTACCAGCGTGAGCGGTACCCGCACGCGCTGGCCAGCGTCCGCTCCTCCGAACGCCTCGGCAGACTGGTGATGACGACCTCGCCGAGCCTGGCCGCGGTCCGGGACCGGGCGATCCGGCGCGCGCTGGCCACCGACGCGGGCCGCGACTACCTGCAGCAGATGCGCTACCGCCCATCTCAGCGCTACACCGAGGGCATGATCGCTCCCACCGACCGTCCGGCCGAGGTGGGGGTGGCGATCGGGCAGCCGCTGGTGTTCGACTCCGATGAGCACCGCGCGCGACGTCTCGACGACGTCCTCGGCCCCGGCTGGTCCATCCTCGGCGTGGACACCACCGGTTCCGAATGGGCGGCCGTCGAGCCCTTGCGGCGCGCGCTGCGGGCGTGCGAGGCGCAAGTGACGCTGACCGAGCACATGCCACGCACCCCGCGACGGGTCCTGCTCGACGTCGACGGTGCCCTGGCCGCCGAGTGCCGAGAGCACACGCGCCGGTTCCTGCTCATCCGGCCCGATCGCGTCGTGGCCGCGAACTGGTCTCCCGGGCACACCGCCGAGATCACCCATCGCGTCCGGTCTTGGCTTCCCGAGGCCGAAACCCTCCGGACACCGACAGAGAAGGCGTTGAATCATGGATGAATCGCAGCGCGTGCCGCCGCACGAACGAGGCGCGACGGGCACCCTGACCCGGACGGCGGTCTCGCACCTCGGGCTCCGGGTACCCGACCTGGCCGCAGCGGTGGATTTCTACCAGCGGATCCTCGGGCTGGTAGCGGACGAGCCGACGGCACGTGACCGGGTACGGCTGGGCTGGGGCACCGGCCACCATGTCTTGGAGCTGACCGAGGGCGGTCAGGGCCTGACGCACTACGGGTTCGAGGTACGCGACGAGAACGGAATCGACGGAATCGCCGAGAGACTGAGTACGGCGGGGCATCCGGTGGCCGAACTCGACCGGTCCTACCTCGACGGCGCGCCCGGCGACGCCCGCGGTATCACCGTCGCCGATCCCCACGGCACGCCCGTGCACTTCCACACCGCGGTGGCCCGGCACGGCGAAGGCGCGGGAGACACCGGCCGTCGCCCGGTCAAGTACCAGCACATCACCCTTGGCACCGATGACGTGTCCGCCATGGTGGCGTTCTTCGTCGATACCGTGGGATTCCGCGTATCCGATCAGCTCGACGACGGTGGGTTCGCCTGGCTGCGCAGCGATCGCGACCACCACACCCTCGCCGCGGTCGACGTGGGCCGCGGCGGCGACATCGACCACTACTCCTTCGACCTCGCCCGGTGGGAGGACTTCAAGACCTGGTGCGACCGCCTGACCGACGAAGCGGTCGACGTCACCTGGGGACCAGGACGCCACGGTCCCGGCAACAACCTGTTCGTCTTCTTCGACGACCCGGCGGGCAACCACATCGAACTGTCGGCCGAGATGGAGAAGTTCCACGACGACCGGGTCGCCTATACGCCCCGCCGGTGGAAGCCGACGCCCCGTACGGTCAATCTCTGGGGCGGGCAGCTGGCGTCGTGGCGGCACACCAGCGAAGGGAACTGACCATGCGTTACGCGAGTTACGACGACCGTGGCACCCGCCGGGTCGGTGAGGTTCGCGAGCACACACTGGTGCCGCTGCGCGGACTGACCGAGATCGGTCCGCGAACCAGTCCCGAGGTCCTGCGGGACGCCGAACGCGACCACGGCGCGGCGGTCGAGGTGGGCAGCGTCCGGTTGCTGCCGGTGGTGCCCCGCCCGGCCAAGGTGTTCTGCGTAGGACTCAACTACCGGGCGCACGTCACCGAGACGCAGCGGGAGCTGCCCTCGTATCCGGTGTTGTTCCCCAAGTTCGCCGACAGCCTGCTGGGCGGGTACGACGACATCGTGCTTCCTCCCGAGGCGCGGCAGGTCGACTACGAGGGCGAACTGGTCGTGGTGATCGGCCGCCCGGGCCGCCGCATCGCCGAGGCCGACGCGTTGTCGCACGTGCTCGGCTACACCGTGGCCAACGACGTCACCATGCGGGACTTCCAGTACAAGACCCACCAGTGGATGCAGGGCAAAGCCTGGGACGCCAGTACCCCGGTCGGTCCTTTCCTGGTCGAGCCGGACGGGCTGGACCTGTCCGGGGCGGGTATCCGCACCGTCCTGAACGGACGGAAAGTCCAGGAATCGGACCTGTCGATGCTGATCTTCGACGTGCCCCGGCTGATCTCGGTCATCTCCACCTTCACCGCCCTCGCGCCCGGTGACCTGATCCTGACCGGCACTCCAGGAGGCGTCGGCTACCGGCGTGAGCCGCAGCTGTTCCTCAACGACGGTGACCTGGTCAGCGTCGAGGTCGACGGGCTGGGCACGATCCGCAACCACGTCCGCGCCGAGACCGACGGCGCGGACGGGGGCCACCGGTGAACGCGGCGCGGCCGCTCGAACCGCACCTCGATCGGGCACTGACCCTGCACCTGCGCGGTGACTGGGGCGCGGCGAACCTGCACCGCGTCTGCGGCTGGATCTGCCAGGAACTGACCGACCGCGCCGGTGCGGGCACCCGGATCGCGATCTGGAACAGCCGCGGTTTCGCCGACGCGATCCGCGCGGTCGGCACCGGGGCGGTGGACCTCGCCCTGACCACCCCGGCGGCGTTCGCCACGGCCGCTCTCGACGGGCGTGGCGTCTACCAGGGCGATTCCTTCCCGCAATTGCGCGCGATCGGTGTCGTCCCACAGCGTGATCGGCTGGTCGTCGCGGTGGACCAGCGGCTGGGCGTGAATAGCTTCGCGCAGCTGCGCGAGCGGGCCCCGCGGCTGCGGGTGGCCACCTCGGTTCACGACGGTGTCCACCACGTCGGCCTTTCCGCGCGTGCCGTCCTGGAACGCTCCGGAGTCGACGTCCTCGGCTGGGGTGGGTACTTCCTCGAGGATGAGCGCCCGTTCGAATCCCTCGGGCACGCGCTGGCCGGACGTGCCGACATGATCGTGCAGGAGGCGGTGATGCTGCCCGCTTGGCAGGAGCTGGCGCGCGGATACCGTTTCCTGGAGATCGAGCCCGCCGTGCTGCGGTCGCTGGAGGACGATTTCGGGTGGCCCGCCGCGACCGTGGAAGCCGGGTACTTCCCCGGTTGCCCGGCTCTGCGCACCCTCGACTTCTCTGATTTCCTGGTGCTGGCCACCACCGAGCTCGCCGAGGACGTGGCCTACGCGGTGGCGTGGATCCTCGGGGAGACCAGGCAGGTCATCGAACGGCAGTATCGCCACCTGCCGCCCGAACGAAGCCCGATCACCTATCCGCTGGACCCGGTCGCGATGGGCCGGGCCCCGATACCCCTGCATCCCGGCGCCGCCCGGTACTACGAAGCACTGCCGGCCACCTGAGCCCGGCATCCGCAGGAGAAAGAGGTTCCCGTGCGCGTCGTCGAAGACGTCATGGTCATGGATTCCGACCGGCCGCTGCGCAGCGTCGGGCGGGACGAGCACCTGCTGCTCGCCCCGCCGCATCCACCGACGGTGCCGATGAAGCCACCGCGGCCGCGACCACCGCTGGCCGTGGTGCACTTCCCGCAGGAGTACCGGGACCAGCCCTTCGCCCCGCCGCGCGGGCTCTACGAGAACGATCAGGCGCGGGTCGAATGGCAGACGATGAACAACCGGCAGCCGTTCTACCACCGCAACTGTGACGTGGACGAGATCTCCTACCAGATCGCCGGTGAACGCACCCTGATGACCGAGCTCGGCGTGATCGAGCACCGGCCGGGTGAGTTCTCCCGTATCCCGCGCGGCGTCGCCCACGACAACTACGGGCGCGGCGAAAGTCACCTACTGTTCTATCTGCCCGCCCCGGCCGAGGAACTCGGCGGCCACACGGGCGAGTCGCGTGCCGTCACGCCGCCGTTCCCCGGCTGGGCGGCGGCCCCGATCAACGAAGCGGTCACTCAGTGCATGGGCGCGCACGGCCACGACATCGCCGTCTTCCCCGTCGACGAGCGGGAACTGCTGGACCGCGTACACGAGGAAACCGATCGGATCCCCGTCCTGTGCGGGCCCGATTCCGGTCACGCGTGGCTCTACGCCACCGAGAAGTTCCGGCTCGGCACCGAGCACCTGGCGGCACATCAGCCGCGCCGCTACCGTCGCATGCTCGACGCCGACGAAATCCAGTATCAGATCAGCGGACGGCGGGTGCTGCTGACCCAACGCGGGATCGTGGAACTCGGGCCCGGTGACGCCGTGCGGATCCCACTCGGGGTCGCCCACGCCGGTCACGGTGAACAGGACGGCGTGTTCATCCGCCTGCTGTCGCACCGCGAGCTGCCCCAAGTCGCCGATACCGCGCGCACCGCGGAGCCGTATTCGCCGCAACTGCTGGCCGAGATCGTCGGAGGCGGCCGATGAACACCATGCTCGCCGCGCGCGCTCACCGCGACCGCTCCGACATAGTGCTGGAACGGATTCCCGTGCCGGAAACGGGGCCTCGCGACGTGCTGGTCGCCGTTCGCTCCGCCGGTCTCGCGCCCGGGATGATGCGGCTGCTGCGTGGCGGCGCGTTCAAGCATCTGCCGACCACGCTCGGGCACGAGGCGGCCGGCACTGTCGCGGCGATCGGCGCCGAGGTTCCCGGCTTCGCGGTGGGGGACCGGGTCCGGGTCCACGCCAATCTCAACTGCCGCGACTGTGAATACTGCCGCAGCGACCGCGACATGATGTGCGCGCAGCAGGCGATGATCGGCCACGCCGCGTTCAGCGACGCGCCGTTGCCGCTGTACGAGGAGTACCACGACGGAGCGCTGGCCGAATACGTCCGGGTGCCGCACTGGCTGCTCGACCCGCTGCCCGATCGGGTCGGGTTCGACGTCGGCGCCAAGGTGCACGACCTGGCCAATGCCCTGCGTGCCCTCAACTGCGCGGATCTCGTACCCGGCGCCACCGTCGTGGTCACCGCGGCCACCGGGGCGATGGGCACCGCGACGGTGAAGCTGGCCGCGCACCACGGAGTGTCCAGGCTCGTCCTCGTCGGCCGCAGTGCCGCGCGGCTGGCCGCCGTCGGCGAGCTCGCCGGGTCCGTCCTCACCACGGCGGTCGCGCTCGAAGAGCTCGCGCCGGACTGGACGACCACCGGGGAGCTCACCCAGCGTCTCCGTACCGAGATCCCGGGTGGCGCGGACGCTGTGATCGACTACGTGCCCGATGGCCCCGCCACCGGCCAGGCCATGGCCGCGCTGCGCCACGGCGGCACTCTCGTGCACATGGGAGCCAACCGGACCCCACTGCCGTTCCCCCCGGCGGCCCTCATGGTCAACTGCTGGCGGTTCACCGGGACCCGCTCGTGCACTCGCAACGACACACGGCGAATCCTCCGCCTGCTCACGACCGGGGCGCTGGTCGCGGACGAACTGATCACCCAGCGATACGTCCTGAGCGAAGCGGACGCCGCCGTGCGGGCGATGCAGAACCGCGGCGAACCGATGTGGATGACCGTGGTCAATCCCTGATCTCGCCGACGACCCTGAAGGAGACACCTCAGTGGACCTCACGCACTACGGACACGCCTGCGTGCTCGCCGAACTCACCGGCCGCGACCGGCCGGTCCGGATCCTGTTCGACCCCGGCACCTACTCCCACGGTTTCGACGAGCTTCGTGACCTCGATCTGATCGTGCTCACCCACACCCACCCCGATCACTGCGACGACAGCCGCGTCTCCGCCCTCGCGGCACACAACCCGCGGGCACGGCTTGTGCACGGCGCCGACGCCGACGACCGGTTTCCGGATCTGGCTTGCCCACGCCGGCGGGTCGCCCCGGGCGACACGCTGGACGCCGAAGGAGTCACCGTCACGGTAACCGGTGGCGCACACGCCCCGATCCATCCGGACCTGCCCGGCGGCGGCAACCTCGGCTACTTGCTCGACGACGCCTTGTTCCACCCGGGTGACTCGTTCGATCGGCCGCCCGGGAACGCCGACATCGTGCTGATCCCGGCAGGCGGACCGTGGATGAGGTTGTCGGAGGCGGTCGACTACGTGCGGGCGACCCGCCCGGCCGTGGCCGTTCCCATCCACCAGGCCGGACTCGCTCCCGCCCACCAGCAGATGCACCATCAGCTGCTCACCAAGCTCGCCCCACCGGGTACCGACGTCGTGCTCCTCGACCACGCCACCCCGCGCACCCTTCGATGAGCGGAGGCCAGTCATGACCGATGTAAGGCACACCGTCGCCGCCGCCGGCCACGCCCTGGCCGCCGCGGGATTGACGGACATGGTCTGGGGACACGCCTCGGTGCGCGACCCCGACGGCGACGGCGTCTGGATGAAGGCGTCCGGGTGGGGATTCGACGAGATCGACCCCTTCAAGGTCGTCCTGGTGGACCGGGCCGGCTCGGTGCTGGCCGGCGCCGGACGGCGGCACCTGGAATTCCCCATTCACACCGAGATCATGGCCGCCCGCCCGGACGTGACCTGCGTCGTGCATACCCACGCCCCCGCTCTGGCCGCCTTCGCCTCGCTGAACACTCCGTTGCGGCCGATTTCCCATGACGCCGTCCCGTTCTGCCAGCCGCAACTGCCGCGGTTCACCGACACCGGTGCGCTCATCGACACCGGCGGCCTCGGCCAGGCCCTCGCCCACCGGCTCGGCGACGCCGACGCGATCCTCATCCCTCACCACGGTGCGGTCACCGTCGGGCCTGATCCCCAAACCGCGGTGATGTACGCCGTCCTGCTCGAACGAGCCTGCCGCACCCAACTGCTCGCTGCCGCCGCAGGCGGCCCCGCCACCTGGTCCGACGAGACCGAAACCCGCCACAAACGCGAACAAGTCTGGCCACCCGCTCAAATCGAAGCCGGCTGGAACTACCTGCTACGACAAGCGAAAACCCGCCTGCCGCACGCTCCTGCCGACAACACGTTGTTCTGATCCGGCGCCGAGACCCGGTTGTGCGATCCGGATCACCGGGCGCTGTTGTCGTTGCTGGGGGCACAGTCGCAGCGAGACGTGCTGCGTGCCCGTCACCGGGTACTCGCGGCGATGCACAACCAGGCGGCGCAGTGCGGCGGCGATCTTCCTGCTGTCGGTGTAGGACGCGAACCGCATCGCCGCGCGGATCAGGTGGACCGTGCAGGTCTGCACGGTGGTCTGCGACCAGGTCGCCTCGATGGCCTCGGGATACCCGGTGAGGGCGTCGCAGCACACGATGAGCACGTCCCGGATTCCGCGGTTGCGTGACTCGGCGCAGACCCCGGCCCAGAACGTCGCCACCTTCGGTGGCCTGAACCCAGATCCCCAGCATGTGCTTCACGCCGTCCAGATCGACACCGACGGCGATGTGAGCGGCCTTGTTACGGACGGCGTGGCCGTCACGGACCTTCGCGACCAGCGCGTCGAGGTAGTCGCCTGGCGCCGCCAGCAGTCCACCGAAGCCGACCCGATCACCGCGAACGCCTCCTCTCCCAGAATTTCGTGGTCACTGCGGGTCTGGGACAGGGCCGTGGAGCCCGCGGCCGCTTGGGCGGTCACGGGCTCCACGGTTACCGGTGAGCGGGGTTCCGGATCATGGAGCCGCCGGTCCGTGGATCATCGGACCGTGAGGGTGTACTCCGTAATCCCGGTCTTGCCGGTGCTGTCCGTCGCGGTGATGGTCACCTTGTAGGTGCCACGCTGGTACGGGCCCATGATCGTCATTCGCGAAGTGCCGCCGGAAACGACGGTCCGCGGTGAGAACATCGGCGAGTAGGGCAGGCCGGCGCCGCTGAGCCGGATGGGACCCGTGCCGCCGGTGACGGTGATCGTCGCGTTGGTGTAGCCACCGGGCGGGACGGTGCCGGAGTTCGGCGAGGTGGACGGCTTCGGGCCATCGGTGGTGCCGCCGTCACCGACCGTGAGCGTGAACTCAGCGGTCTTGGAACCAGAAGCGCCCTTGGCCGTGATGGTGACCTTGTAGGTACCCGCCGGGGTGCTCGCCGAGGTCTGCAGGGTCAGCTTGGCCACCTCACCGGAGTTGACAGTCGTCGAGGGCTGGAAAGTGGCCGTCGTTCCGTTGGGCAGGCCGGACGCGCTCAGGTCCAGCTTCTCCGGGCCCTGGTCGCCCGCCGTGGTGGTGATGCTGGTGGAGACGTGCTTACCGGCCTCGGTCTTGCCGGAGGCCGGCGACAAGGCCATGCCGAACTTGCCGTCGCCTGGCTGGGTTCCGCCGATCTCGGTGCGGGCCCAGTCACCCATCGCGTTGGTCAGGCGCGCCATGATGCTGTAGCGGTCGCAGGCGCTGGAGCCCCACGACGAGACGCCGACGATCACGCCATCGACGATGAACGGCCCGCCGCTGTCGCCGGAACAGTTGGCGGTGCGTCCGTCGTTGTAGCCGGTGCACACCATCAGGTCGCCGTTGACCCGGATGTCGAAGACCTGGCAGCCGCTGGGGTCGTTGACCGGCAAGGTGGTCTTGCGTAGTTCACCGGAGCCGCCGCCCGCCGACGTCTTGCCGTAGCCGAGGGACGTGCCGGACTTGCCGGGCTGGGTCAGCGCGCTGTCTCCCGAGCCTGCCACCTTGGCCCACTGGCTTTCCGGCACCGGGAGGTCGTCGACGGTGGTGACCACCGCGACGTCGTAGCCGGTCCGCCAGCCGCCGGAGCCGGTGTAGCCGGGGTGGGTCTTGTACGAGGCGACGGCCGTGCGGAACGTCTCGTCGCCCGGGGTGTTCAGGTCGTCGTCGCCGTAGAAGTAGCTCTTGGCGCCAGTAGTGTCGACCATGCAGTGCGCCGCGGTCAGGATCTTGCGTTTGCCGACCACGGAGGCGGTGCAGGACTGCCCCTGCGGGCCACCGCCCCCGACACGCATACCGGCGATGACGAACGGGTATTCCTTGACGGTGGTGCGTTCCCCGTTGACGATCCGGGTTCCCACGTCTCCCGCGCGGAGCTGGTCGGTCGGGGTCGCCGCGATACTGATCTCGTCGGTCGGCGCGGCGTCCGCGGTGTGCATGATCGGCAGGGTCGCCGTGGCCAGTGCCAGGGTGAGTGCTACGGCGAAGCGTGGTGATCTCATCGTTCTCCTTCGAGGGCGAGGATGGAGAGGGAGAGTGGACGGCGCTGTCTGTCCACTTCGGTCAGAATGTGATCGACCAGCCCGTGAGCGTGCCGACGTCGAACCGGTAGATGTCGCGCACCGAGAGCCGCCACGTGCCGTTCGCGTCCTCGCGCGAGGCGTCGACGGTGAAGCTTTGGTGCACGCCGCCGGATTCGCCGACGCCACCCGCGCGTTTGAGCGGATAGGACGACCCGCTCGGCCCGACCAGGTCGATGGCGAGGTCTCCGGTGTAGCCGTGGTCGATGTCCACTCGCACCGCCAGCGTGGCCGAGGCCTTGCCATCGCAGGAATCCTGGCTCACAGAGCTGCCCACCGCGGCGTCCGCGTCGGGGATGGCCACATCCTGATCGTTGCTCTTGACCCCGCACTCGGGCGGCGGGCCGCCACCCAGGTCGCCGACGTAAAGCAGCTTGTTCGGCGAGGCCGTCCCGGGGTTGGTGATCAGGTCTAGGGTCGCGCTGCGCACCAGCGCGTCGCTGACCTGCTGCGGGGTCGCGCCGGGGTTCGCGGCCAGATACAGCGCAGCCCCGCCCGCGACGTGCGGGGAGGCCATGGACGTACCGCTGGCGGTACGGAACGATCCGGCGTTGTCACTGGAGTAGATGTTGCCGCCCGGTGCGAAGAGGTCGATGCAGCGGCCGTAGTTCCCGCCGCGGGTGCGGTCCTTGTTGAACCAGCCGACGGTGAGCGCCTCCGGGACGCGCGCCGGGCTGACGGCGCACGCGTCCTTGCCGTCGTTGCCCGCGGAGACGGCCACGACGATCCCCTTGGCCACCAAGGCCTTGACCTGTTCGTCCCCGACGCCGAGCGCATCCATGCCCAGGCTCATGTTCACCACCGCGGGCTTGACGGCGTTCTTGGCCACCCACTCCATGGCGCTGACCGTGGCCGAGTCCGGGCCGGACCCTTTACAGTCCAGTGAGCGCACGGCCACGACCTTGGCCTTCTTCGCCACACCGACGGTCTTGCCCGCGATCGTCCCCGCCACGTGCGAGCCGTGCCAGTAGCAGTCGCCGGCGTCGGTATCGTTGTCGAGTAAGTCGTAGCCGTGGCTCGCCCTGCCCTCGAACTCGGGGTGCTGGGTCTGCACCCCGGAATCGATGACGTAGGCGGTCACACCCTCACCCGAGTTCGGGAAGGTGTACTTCTTGTCCAGGGTGGCGGTTCGCTGGTCGATCTGGTCCAGACCCCACGACGGCGGACTCGGCTGCTCACCCGCGGCCCTGGTCGTGCCGTCCTGGTGTACTGCCTTGACCGACGGGTCGGCGGCCAGTCGCCGCGCCTGCCGCTCGGTAAGGTCTCGGACCGAGAACCCGTTCAGCGTGACCGAGTACGTGTCGGTCACCTCGCCGCCGTAGCGCTGGGTGAGTGTCGCGGCGTGGCCGTCCGCCGCGGCACGGGCGCCACCCCCGAGCACCACGATGTACTGCCCGGTGTAATGCCGATCGGCTTGGACGACAGCCGCTTTCGCCTGCTGTGCCACGGCCACGCCCGCGGTCGTCACCACTGCCGCGGCGGCGACCGCGACGGTGAACAGGGTTGATATCCATCGCGTTCTGCACTGTTGCATCGATTCCTCCATCGTGCGTTCGAACGGCCGTAGGGCGGGGTTGTGACATCAAGCCGCTCGGGGAATCACCCTTCGTCCTGGGAGGCAGGGGAACAAGTGTGGTCGCGACCCGTATCGGTACCTGATCCTGTGTGGACGCAAGTGCGGTAGCTCGCGGGGTTATGGCACCCGCGTCCGCCGACCTACCATGTCGGGATCCTCTGCGGGCGGATCACGGACAGGAGCGAGCATGGTTGATGGCTGCGCGAATTCCCTCTCCGTCCGATCCCGCTCGCTGCCGATGATCGGCCGGAACACGGACCTCACCGCGATGCTCGGCGCGGCGAGGAACCCGCCGTCGGCTGTTTTCGTGGAGGGTCAGGCCGGAGTGGGCAAGACCAGACTGGTCTCCGAATTCGCCGCCGCAGCCGCCCGAGAGGGAGCCCCGCGTGTGGTCATGGGTTCGTGCCTGCCGTTGCCCGAGCCGTTCCCGTACGGAGTGCTCCTCGACTGCCTCAGCCAGTGCGATGCCCGGCTGGGCGAGCCCGGTCCGGTGACCGGTGCGCTGCGGGACTATCTGCCCGAACTCGCCGACCGTCTGCCGCCGGCGCCACGTGCCCTCGGCGATCCCGACGCCGAGCGGCACCGAGTCTTCCGCGCCCTGCGCGATCTGCTCCGTTCACTGGGGCCGACCGTGCTCGTGCTCGAGGATCTGCACTGGGCGGACGAAGAGACCCGCCGGGTGTTGCGATTCGTGATGGCGAACCCGCCACCGGACTTGTCGATCGTAGTGACCTACCGCCGCGAGGACCTGCCGTCGGGGGCGCCACTCGGCCACGCCTTCCATGTCCCGCACGGAGTCACCGGGGTCAACCTGCTCCTGCGCCCTTTCGGCACGGCGGAGGTGCGCACCATGATCGACGCCCTCGTGGGGGCCGCCGTGACGTCGCGGGGGTTCGCCGAGGCCGTCCTGCACGAGACGGCGGGGATCCCGTTCGTGGTCGAGGAAACGGTGCGGGCGCTGGGTGACCCGGTGCGGGACGTGCGCGCCGAAGGTGACCTCGCCCGGCGCGTCCTCGACGGGATCGACGTGCCGCCCGCGGTGGCGGACGCGATCAAGGAGCAGCTGGGAACCCTGCCTGACGCCGCGCGGATCATCACCGAGGCCGCCGCGGTGCTGGGCGTCCCGGAGACGCCCGAGGTACTGGGCGCCGTGGCGGGTGAGGCGAAAGCGGCACACCTGATCGCGTCGGTGGAATCCGGTGTGCTCGTGGAGGAAGCGGTCAACAGGTACGGTTTCCGGCACAACATCGCCAGGCGCGCGGTGTATGCTTCGCTTCCCGGTCCGCTGCGGCGGGAACTGCACGAACGTGCGATAGCCGCGCTGTCCGCCCTCGATCACGCACCTGTCGCTCGCCTGTCCGCGCACGCCAAGGCGGCGGGTCTGAAGGGCGAGTGGTTGCGGTACAGCGAACTCGCCGCCAAGGCGGCGGAGGACGTGAAAGACGTGTCCACCGCGGTCGACCTGCTGTTCGAGGTGCTGGTCGATGCGGAGACCAGTCCCGAAGCCACGAACCGGTTGGCGACCAAGCTGTGTGACTACGCCCTGACGGGACTACCCGGCGGCGCGGTTACCGCGCGAGTCGAAAGCCTGCTGTCGGACCCGCGCCTGGCCCCGGATGTGCGAGGGCAGGTGCATCTGTGGTTCGGGCTGCTGCTTCAACGTGAGACCGGGTCGGTCGATCGCGGTGCCGAGGAGATCACCCACGCCATCGACCTGCTTGGTGACCAACCGGAACGTACTGTGCGCGGCATGGCGGCCATGGCCGGACCATACCTGGGGACGGCGTCGGTCGCTGAGCATCAGACCTCGCTCGACCGGGTGGAGGGCATCATCGACCACCTGCCCACCCAAGCCTTGCGCACCGCACTGCTGGCCACGACGCTCGGCGGGCGGCTCATCATCGGCGACCCGAGCACCTGGGAACGCATCGCGCAACTGCCATCTCCGTCGGATGTGCAAGACCCTGAGGAGATCCACCACCTGGCTCGGGCACACTGCAACCTGGCGGACGCGTGCTCGTGGATCGGACACTATTCCCGAGCACGCGAGTTCCTGCGCGACGGGATCGCCTTGGCCAAACGAGTCACCTCCTCATACGTCGTCGGCACCGCCGAGGCCACGGCGGTGCGGCTCGACTGGCTCAGTGGGCGATGGTCGGGCCTGGAGCAGCGCATCGACCGCTTGATCGAAACCTACGCGGACCTGTTGCTGACCACGGACCTGCACCTCACGCGCGGTTGGCTGGCGGCGGCACGCGGTGAGTGGGTGCGGGCGGAGAAAGCCTTCCAGGCGGCGGGGTCGTACCCGACAGCGCAGGTCTTCCCAGTGGGCATATCGGCGGCCGGCGGAATGGCGGGAATGCTCCTCAGCCGGGGAAAACCCGCTGCGGCGGAGGAACACGTGAGACGCGGCGTGGCGCTGCTGCGGTCCAAAGGCGCGTGGGTGTGGTCAGGCGACATCCTGCCCCAGGCCGTCGACTACTACCTGGCAGTCGGGGATGTCGACGCCGCGCGGCTGCTCGTCGCGGAAACAGCCCTTGGTCTGAGAGGCGTCGACGCCCCACTGGCCCAAGCGGGACTGACCGCCTGCCGCGCGCGACTGGCCGCGGCCGCGGACGACCGTGACGAGGCCGACCGGCTCTACCGGGAAGCGATCGACCTGCACTGGAACCTGGGCCTGTCCTACCGAGCCACCCAACTTGCCGAGCAGGCCGAGGGCGAAACCCTTACCGACGCCACGGTGCTCGAAGCGCTGACCCAGTCCTACGACTCCCTGGGGGCCACGGTCGACGCCGCCCGCTGCCGCCACCGCACCCGCAGTACCGGCGTGGCCACCCCCTCACCCCGGGGGAGGCGCGGCTACGGCAGCGAACTCTCCCCGCGTGAACAGGATGTCGCCCGCCTTCTGGCAGGCGGCCACACCAATCGCGACATCGCCCAGGCCCTGTTCCTTTCCCGCCGCACGGTCGAGGAGTATGTGGTCAAGGTCCGCCGCAAGCTGAACGTCTCCTCCCGCCACGACATCCGCCTCTTATGAGATGCCGGGTCGGGTCCGGTACGGCAGTTCACCGTCGAGACTCGACGCAACACGGACGGTCGCCACGATGGCTGCCGGGCTCATCCCACGATCTTGGCCACCAAGCCGTCATCACTGGCGCACGCACCGATCGACCAACGACACACACGAACGAGGTGGGGCCAAGTCAGAGTGCCGACCCACGTCGACAGCAGGAGGTGGAACCACAACAGGATGCCGACCGATCCTGCAACCCGACGCCGGGCCAGTTCAGAATACCGAACGGGGGCCAATTTGGCTTGCGATGCCAGTACTCGGGACTGTCCCTGCCGGTCCGGCTGAATCCCGAATTCTCCTGCGGTTTCACGGCGCGGCGGGATCGAGCTGGAAGCGCCCTGGGTGCGCGGCCCGCATGTGGCGGGCGGCGGTGGTGACGCCCACGTCGTGACCGGCGTCGAGCAGATCTCGAAGCCGCGGCGGGTCGTGGAGTTCGACCGCTTGGTGAACTGGCGACCAGGTCATAGTAGCCCTTATCCGCATCGGTTCGGCTGGACGGTAACCGCTCGCGGGGACTCCGCCGAACGCGACGGCTCAGACGCGACAGGTTCACAGGCATCAGCGAGGTGACGTTCTCCGACTCGACGGACCCGCGGCCGGATCGTCGACGACGAGCACCGACTGCTTTCGGTCGCCGGCGAGCGGGTCGTGCTGGTTGACGGCCGGGTGTCGGCGACCTGGAAGCCCGACGGCGACGCGGTGGAAGTGACGCCGTTCCGCCCCTTCTCTCGGGTCGAGCGGCCGCTGTCACCGTGGAAGGGGAGGAACTGGCGTCGTTTCTCTCGGACAAGGACAGCCGGGAGGTGCTTTGGTCAGAATGAGCCCATGTCGGACGAGATCCAGTGCTCGGGGCGGAGGTAGATGGCCGTATGCTCGCCGAGCTGGCTCAGCTCGAACTCCACGAAGCCGTCGACCTTGTCTGCGGGCAGATAACGCGCGGCCATCTGCCTCGACAGCTCGCGGGTGCCCGGCTCGGTCCGGACCACCGGCCCCTCCACCGCCACATAGCGAATCGTCGGCTCGGTCCGCTGAACCATCAGGCTGAACCGCCCAGCCGCCTCGATCGCGCGAGCCTTGCGCGAGCCGGGCGCGGTGTTCACCCACAGTTCGCCACCGGGCGTGTAGTGGTACCAGATCGGCACGACCAGTGGCGCGCGATCGTCGCTCTCGACCACGGACAGCGCCCCGATCCGCGGCTCGGCCAGGAACTGCTCGCGTTCTTCCTTCGACAATGGCATCACCCGAGACTATCGAGATGACCGGCGGGCCGCAGCTCCCAGCCTGGTCAGGTCGTCAGCCGAACCAGGTGAGGTCGAGAACGTCGACGTGGAACTCGCGAGGGGGACGGCCGGGCCGGTGACGTTGACCGTAGGACCACGACGCACCGATTCAACCCGATCGGCAAGCAACGCGATGTTCGCGACAGCGAGGCACCGACACCTCTCGTCCTTGGCGATGCCGGTTCCGGAAAGACCGTCACTGCAGCGGCGGCGGCTCGCGCACACCTGCTGCGGCGAGACGCGGCCGCTCCTGCCGGCGCCGCTCGTGATCGTGTGTTGTTCTCGACCTTCAGTCTTCAACGGGTTGCGCGCACGCCTGATCTTGCCCGTCGCGACCGCCTCGAACGGGATCCCCTCGGCGGCGGTGACGCGAGCCTCCAAACCGGCCGCGGTCCCGACCCAGAGGACCTCCACGGGCTTGCCCTGATCGGCCAGCTTGGCCTGCAGCGTACGAATGGTCGTCAGCGCTGGATAGGTATGCCCACCCGTCCCGCCCCCTGTGACGATCAACCGAAACGGCAGTTGTGCGACATCTTGCGGTGCTGGGCGCCGGCCTGAGCCGCGGCATGCTTGTGCATCGTCAAAACCCGCTGTTTCTCAACCTGTCGGGGAGGACTCGACTGTGACCCGGCCTGGGGTCAGCTTTCGACGCTGATTGTTTCATAGGCGGGGATTCGTTTCGGCGCCACTCACCGCATGCCGTGTAGTACTGCGTTGGGCGTCCACTATGGACACGACCGCGGCCATGCGGGCTGTCCGCTGACAGGTCGTCACCCCCACCCCCTGCAAAGGGGCGGAGGGCACGGTTCCCCTCCCCTGACACCAGTGGCCGATGCAGCCTATCGGCGACAAATCCAGACGGCCCAGTCTCATCTTCGCTTCACAAATGAAACGGAGATGGCGCGGCTAGCGTGGCGCGTGTGCCCTCCCACGCCGTGAACAAATCCCCTGGTTCCGCTCAGCACTCCGTCCCGGCCCGCAAGGCCGCCGAGCCTCTTTCGCCGGCGTTGATCCGATGGTTCCCCGGTGAGAAGTTCGCCGGTATCGCCGAGATCGGTGACCACGTCCGATGACCGCGGGCTACTGGAACCGCTACGCCGAGCGCGCGGCCGACACCGGCCACGACGATCCACCCGAACAGGCCTTGGGGTGGACTCGGTATCCCGGGCACGGTCCCGTGGCCGAACTGCTCGGCGACCCGCGTTCCGCTCTTGAGCTGGGATGCGGGCGCTGGGACGCGGTCGCGGCACTGGCCGCACGGGGAGTGGACGCGACCGGCGTGGACGTCTCCGCGGTGCAGTGCGAGCAGGCGCAACGCCGCTTCGGCACCGTCGCGGGTACCCGCTTCGAGCTTGCAGCACCGGCCGGACGATCGCACCCGATACGGGCTTGATCAATCACCATCGCGAATGGCGAGCCTCGAAGAACTGGGGACGGCTGAACGCGCTCGTAGAGGCCGCACTGCGCTCCGTGGGCGTACCCATCCGACGCCTATGACGGCGGTCCCGCCGCTCAACCGAACGAGAGCTGTGTCTTGACCTCGACTCTGCTTGATGTTTCAGGATGATCGTCATGGACTTGGAGAACATCGGTGAGCAGTCGGGCAAGGTCGCCTCGGTCGGGCAGGTCTCGAAAGTCGGACCGCATGACGACGAGGGCCTCACCTCAGAGGGGGCCGAGGTGAGGCTGCGAGCGGAGGTCATCGACTGGATCGAGGAGGTGGCGCACCCCTTGACGACCACTCGGCCGTCGGCACCGTTGGAGGATCTTCGGCCCTTGGCCGGGATGCTCGGGCGGGCCTCGATCGTGGGGTATGGGGCCGGGACGCGCGGTGCGCACGAGGTATTCACGATGCAGGACCGCATCGCCCGTCTCTTGGTCGGTGCGGCCGGATTCCGGGTGGTCGCTTTCGACCAGGACTGGACACTCGCTACGCGGCTCGACGCGTTCGCGCGCGCCGGTACCGGTGACCCTCGGGCGATCCTCGCGGACGCGGAGGCCTTCGCCGACACCGAGGAGATGCTCGGGCTGGTCGAATGGGTCCGTGACTTCAACCAAAACCATCCCGATGATCCGGTCCGGCTGGCGGGAGTGAGCCCGCACGCGGTCGGGGCAGCGGCGTACGACACGGTCCTCGATCACTTCCGCGAAGCCGCTCCCGCACGTCTCGACGAGTTGGCGGCGTACTATGCCGACCTGCGCCCGGAGGGCGATCTCGCGACGCACACCGACTATTTCCGGAAGCTGGCGAACCGCACGGAATGGGTCGAACGCGCTCGCGCGGCGCACGACCTGGTGGCCGAGGTGACGGCTGGTCTCGTCGGCCACACGTGGGCACTGCACACAGCACGCGTGATCGTTCAGTTCTACGAGCTGCACGATCACGACGACCGGCCCGAAGACCCGTTCAACATGGCCTACTTCGAGCAGTCGTTCGCTGAGAACGTCGAGTGGTGGCAACGGTACACCGGTCGCAAGACCTTGTTCTGGTCATCGAGCTCACACACCTCCAACGGCCTTTACCGAGGCTTCCCTCCGACCCCCTCGGACGTGTCCCGCAACGCGGGCAGCTACTTGCGGGAGCGGCTTGGACCCGCTTACCTCTCGATCGGGCTGACATTCCACGACGGCGAACTGGCCACCTATGCGAGAACCGACCCTCTCCACGTACCGGGCTCCGCGCCCGAGCTGATCGAATCGGTTCTCGGCGGAACCGGGCTGGACGGCTACCTCCTGGACCTCGACGCGGATCGGCCACAGTCGGTAGCCGAATGGCTGTCTCGCACTGCGAAGTTCAGGGTCATCGGAGGCGACTACGACCCCGACGCCGACAGCGTCCACCACATGACGGGCGGCTCACCGCGAGACTGGTTCGACGTGATCGTTCATTGCCAGCACGTCACACCGGCCCGTCCTGTCGACCGGGCCACATGACCACCAGGGTTCAGGGGTCGACGACATCGCCGATCCGCGACATCCACGCAAGCTCGACCAGTTGCCGAACGAGACCGAGGAGATGTGCGGACGTCTGAGCGCTCGCTCCGCGACCAACGGACATAGAGGACGTAACCGCCGCTAGGAGACCTGTGATTGCTGCGATGCCACATGGTAGTTGCATCCAGGCTGGTGAACGGAGCGGAGAGACCTGTGGCTACCTGGCACCATGGGCCCGTGGATGTCGCATGGCCCGGCGTTCGATCTCGTCCAGCCGGAGTCCGTGGACCTCGGCGAGCGAGAGCACGTACACGGTGCTCAGCTCGAGTGAGGAGAAGAATTCGCCCGCCGACAGCGCCAGCGGCCGCGGTGGCTCCGACCGCGGCGCCCGTGCTCGTCAGGCTGCTGACGTACATCCGTTCCAGGGGTGCGGACGACCTCCGCCGGTGTCGCATCCGGGTTGCTGGCGGGCACGGGCGATGTTCTTGCGGACCAGCGGTGCCTGCATTCTCGGGTTTGCTCAGTTTGGCTTGTGCCTGCTCGAACAGGGCCTTGTAGTCCACTTCGGCGGGCGGTCCGGTCTCGGCCGGTGTGCGGGGTCTGCGGTGTGGAGGCGTTGTCGCCGGGAGAGCGGGAATCAGTCACCACCTGTCCTCGTAGAGATGATCAGGGGAAGGCCTTCACAGGCGGATATCACAGGCGCTGATGAGAATCGAGTCGCTGCGGATGCACGCGGCGGCTGTTACATCGCGTGCTCTGCGGCCCTATGTTGGTCGTTGCCAGAAAACGGCAACAGTCGGGTTCTGTCAGCACAATGCGGGGTACAAAGACATATCGGCATCGGCGCGGGCCACACGCTGGAGACAGCGGGTGCGAGTGCGGTCCCGTCGGTCAAGCAGTCGGCCGACGGGACCGGTCTCCATACGCATCACACCGGCTGGGCCGGAACGTGCAGACGATAAGCGCGTGGCTTCCAATCAGAGTTCGCGACGGTGCTCGACGAGCCACTGGGCGACTTCGTACAGCTTGATATTGGTGGTCTGTGAGGATTCCACCAGGAGGCGAAACGCTTGAAGGGCGTCGATATCGTGACGTTCCATGAGGATGCCCTTGGCCATGCCGATCATGTCGCGGTTTTCGACGGCGACATGCAGGCGGGCTTCGGTCTGTGCTCCGATAAGGGCGATGGCGGCGTGGGTCGCGAAGAGCCCGCCTTCATCGTTGTCTTGGTCGGTGAACGCGTCGCGAGCGCGGGAGTAGAGATTCAGGGAACCGAGTGTGTTGTCCGTGACGAACAGCCGGAAGGACAGCATCGAACGAACACCGGTCTCGGCGGCCTCAAGGGCGAACGCTGGCCAGCGGGTTTCCGTGGTGAGATCTCCGGTGCGGAAGATGTGGTGTTCGGCGATCGCGTCGAGGCACGGTCCCTGACCGGTGCGGTATTGCACCTCGTCGATCGTGGTGACGACGTTGTCGGTCGGTGCGACGGTGCGAATCCGGCGCCGGGGTTCCACCAGGGAGATTCCGGCGAAATCGGCACCCGGGATGTCGTCGGCCGCCGCCTTCACGATTGCGGCGAGTGTGGACTCGACATCGTGTTCGGCCTGCAAAGTTCGGGCGATCCCGCCGAGCATCGCGCTGAGGCTTCCGCCAACCGAACCTTCGTAGTCGTTCACCCGCTGCCCTCTCCTTCCACCGCCGAGGCCAGCCTAACGAACCTCGTGACGACCTGCCGCGCATGACCTGAGCCGGCAAAGATCACCTGCCCAGGGGCGCTGTGGCAACGCGTCCGACAAGATCCACTGCTTGTGCGGGGTGCCGCCCATGCCGGGGGTACCGAGGGCGAAGGTCACCCAGCCGACCCAGTGTCCTGTCGTCGTCGCGGCCCAGGCGCTGAGCGGTCCGGAAGACGGTCCCGGTGAGGTCGAGTCCATCACGGACGGACTCTTCGGTGCCGCGATCGGGAAGGCTCGACGGAGGGATCGGGAAGGCCGCGGGCTGCGCCGCTGGCCTCGAGTGGCGTCACGGGGGAGGAGGGGCCCTCCCGTGGTGGCATGGGTGGCCTGCTCCGGCGCCACTGATCCGTCAGCCGCGAGCCATCTGAGCGGTCACTGATCGTTTCATCCCGATTTCATCGACTGTCACTACCGTCCCTGATCAGGTTGCGGTCCGCTCGTTTGACGACGATCTCGTTGGGGTGCTGATGTTTACTGGGGGAAGGGCACTCGCGCGAGCGCTCGTGCTGGCGGTCCTGGTCGCGTTGTGCGCGTCACTGACGCAGGCCGTGGTGGCTCCGCCGCGATCGGAGGCGGCCGAGGTCCCACGGGATCTGCCGATGATGCCGCCGTTGGCGCCGAGGGATGATTCGGCGAAAGCGGCAACTCCCGGGCAGGCGCCGGTCATGCAGGAGCCGGCGGCCGATTTCACTCCGTTGGCGAGCGGGGGTGCGCCCCGTGCACGGGGCGGTTCGGCGCCGGAGACGAGTCTGGTCAGTCCGGTCGACCAGGCCGTGGTCGCCACCGAGACGCCGACATTGCAGGTCGCCGTGGTGGGCAGTGGCGTCCTGTACTGCTTCAAGGTGTCGACTGGGGTCGACGGCCGATCGGGCAGTGTGGTGGATTCGGGATGTCTATCCACTCCGCAGTGGACGGTTCCGCTGCATGTGTTGCACGACGGCGGCAAGTACAGCTGGACGGTTGGCACGGCCACACCGGGTGGCGGCCCGGAAACGGTGACGCCGCCGAAATGGGTGGGGCACTTCACGGTCAATCAGCGGGTGGGTGATCCTGGACCGTCGCCGACCGACGTGCTGGGGCCCGCGACAGTGAATCTGTTCAACGGCAATGTCCATGTCGAAGCCGCCGGGCCGAAGTTCGAGTCGGTGGGTGGGGCCGCCGGGGTGACGTTCGCGTACAACTCCCGCCAGGGTGAGCCGCGAGGGGTGCGGGCGTCGTATTTCAACGATTCGCGGCACACCGGGGCGCCGGACGACGTTCCGGTGATGGTGCGAAGCGAACCTCAGGTCAATCTGGACTGGGGCAACATGTGGAGCGATGTGCCGGAGAACTTCCCGTGGCGGGAGGATCCGATGCCGCCCGCGTTGAACAAGGACTGGTTCGTCGTCCGCTGGGAGGGCCACTTCCGGGCCCCTGCCACCGGGGACTTCCGCTTCGCCGGTGGACACGCGGACGGCGCGAAGATGTGGGTGGGCGACAAGCTGGTCTATGACAACCCGAATCCCGCGGCGATCGGCAACGAGTTCCTCCAGCCGGGCCCCAGGCAGGAACGGGAGGTGGCGTTGACCGCGGGCCAGCGGGTTCCGATCAAGATCGAGCTGTACCACCGTTCGAAGGAACGTCCCCAGATGGTGTTGTGGGCCAAGAGCACCACAGGCCCGGACAATCAGCGCAGCCACAGCCTGCCGCCCAAGATCGTGCCGACGGAATGGCTGTACTCGGCCGATCCGCCGCAGTTGCCGGGGGGCTGGACGCTGGGATTCGCGGGCAGCGGGTACAGCAAGGCCGAGATGTTGGACGGGTCGGTGGTGCTCACCGACAACGCCGGGGGAAAGCACACGTGGGGCAAAGCCTCCACCGGCGGTTACCAGCCGCCCGCGGGTGAAGACGGGGTGCTCGCCTTCGACGCGGGCGGCCGGATCTCAGTGACCCAGACCGGCTCGATGTCGGTGTTCAACGTCGACGGCACCCTGGCCACCGTGGCGTCGGTGCAGGACAGCAAGAAACCGGCCGCTTTGCAGTACCTGTACAGCGGTTCGATCCCTCGGCTGACGCAGATCAAGGATCCGGTGTCCGACAGGGCGCACGAGCTGTTCTACAACACCGACAACAGCGACCGTTGTTACGGCGGTGTGCCTCGTCCGAAAGGCGCGGACGCGGCCCCAGCGCAGCAGCTGTGTCGAATCCGGTATTGGGACGGCACCGAAACCCGGCTCTGGTACGTGCTGGACTCCCTGGGACGCATCGAAAATCCGGGCGCAGACATCCGGGACATGAACTACGCGAACGCACTGCGGGCCAAACAGGCCTTCGACTACGCACGCAATGACGAGGAGCGCCAGAAAGCCAAGGACAGCATTGGCCCCCTGGCCGAGTTCCGCGACGGTGTGGCCTATGACTGGGTGGCACGGCAACCGTCTCTCGAGAACTGGGGCACCGAACGCACAGTGATCGACTACGGCGCCTTCGTCGAACGACCGTGGCAGCCGGCGCGCGCACGAGTGGTGCGAATCCTGGCGCCGTTCGCCGATGGCCGCCTGGCGGCGGGTCCGCGACCCGGGCGGACGTACAGCCACGACCTCGACAACAGGCGAGCGTTCGTCGGAGTGTCCGGGGTGGAGGACTTCCAGCGCGCTCGCACGGTGACCTACGACGACGCCGGTCGTGCTCTGACGGTGACCGATGCGGACGGGGTGACCGCGAAGATGGAATGGAACGCCAAGGACAAGGCCGTCGCGAGCGCCGACGGGAAAGGTAGGCGCATCAGCAACGTCTACGATCACGCCGACCGATTGACGGACAGTTACGGGCCCGCCCCGGCGTCGTGTTTCGCCGGCGAGGTTCCGACGCCGGCGTGCGCGGCGACGGTGCCGCACCGGCGCCTCGGCTATGACGAGGGCATGGCAGGGCTGCAGGCGGAGTTGTATGACAATCCGTTCTTGGCCGGGCCGCCCGCCGTGTGGCAGACAGGGGTCGGTACCGGCGACGGCTCCCTGGTCGGTAACTGGGGCGGCACACGGCCCGTGGCCACCACCGGTGGCTGGTCCGGTCGGTTCACCGGTGAGATGCGGTTCCCGGCCGCCGGTACTTACGAGGTGGGCTTCACCGCTACCGACGGCGTGCGGTTGTGGATCGACGACTTCCTAGTGGTGGACAGCTGGACCGACAAATCCGGCACCGCCGTCTCAGGCAGCTACCGGAACACGACGGCGGGCAGCCTGCACCGGGTCCGGGTCGACTACTACAACCGCGCCGGTGACACCGGGGCCTTGAACTTCACCTGGACCCCACCCGGGACCCAGACACCGGTGACGGTGCCAGGTACGAACCTGGCACCCCGCTACGGGCATGAGACCAGCAAGATCACCGACAGCAGCTCCGGAGGCGGCGTCGAACGCGCACCGGCGACGAAGACGGTGGCCGGGTACTCGGATCCGGAGCACGGAATCGACCCGGTGTTCGGGCTGCAGGTGTCGACGACCGCAGATCCCGGCGGACTCGCCCTGACCAAGCGCAACACTTTCGAACAGCCTGGCACCGGATATCTGCGGCGGCTGGCCGAAGCGCTGCCTGGCGGCGACCTCGCCGACCCCGGCAAACGAGGAACGTCCACCTACTACAACGGGAGTGAGACCCGCGCCAACCCGTGTGACGCGAAATCCGCCGCGGTCAACCAGGGCGGCATGGCGAAGACTCTCACCGCGGCCAAGAACGCGGACGGCTCGGCCAACACGGCCGAGCAGGTGTACAACGCGGCCGGTCAGACTGTCGCCACCCGGGTCAACAGTGAGCCGTGGCTGTGTATCACCTACGACAGTCGCGGGCGGGTTGCCAAGAAGGCGTTCCCGGCGATGGACGGGCAGCAGCCGCGGACCATCACCTACGACCACGCGGTGGGCGGCGACCCGCTGGTCAAGAAGATCAGCGACGCCGGCGGATCCACCACCAGCGTGATCGACCTGCTCGGGCAGGTCGTGTCCTACACCGACGCGAACGGCGTGGTTTCGACCAGCAAGTACGACATCGCCGGACGCAAGCTCAGCGAGACCAGCACGGTCAAAGGCGTCACCTCGACCCTGAACTACCGCTGGAGCAACGCGTCCCGGCTGACTCGCCTCGACCTGGACGGAATCGCCGTCGCGACGCCCGGGTACGACGCCGGGGTTCTGCGGAACGTGGGTTACGGCAACACCTCGAAGCTCGCGATCGACCACAACGACGCGGGCGCGCTGACCTCCGTCTCCTGGGCCGTGTCCGGTTCCACGGTCACGGACACGGTCGTCCGGTCCCGCGACCAACGCATCACCGATGACACCGTCACCGACACCGCCGCGCCGAACACCTCCTATCGTTCCGCCTACACCTACGACGGGGTCGGCCGCCTGGTCGCGGCCACCGTGCCGCACCACCAGCTGACCTACGCCTACGACGGCGACGGTGGCTGCGGACCCAACCCGAGAGCGGGGTCGAACACCAACCGCACCCGCTTCACCGACAGCAAGGGTGGCGCGCCCGCGGTCAGCACCGGCTACTGCTACGACAACGCCGACCGGCTCCTGTCCACCAGCGGCGGGACCGCCCTCGCCTTCGCCTACGACGTCTACGGCAACGCGACCAAGGTCGGAACCGACACCCTCGGTTACGACTCGACCCGCCGCCACGTGTCCACCGCCACCGCGGCGGGGCGCTCGGTCACCTACACCCGCGACGTCACCGACCGCATCACGGCGCGCACGGTGAAGGACGGTGCCAAACCCGCACAGGTCACCCGCTACGGCTACGCCGCCGACTCCGGCGGCCCCGACCTCGTCCTCGACAGTGCCGGGAACCTGCGGCAACGAGTGCTGAAACTGCCCGGCGGTGTGGTGCTCACCAAGAACTACGACCAGGCCAAGGCCACGAACTGGTCCTATCCCAACATTCACGGCGACATCCTGTTCACCGCGGACGGCACCGCCGCCCGCACCGGCACCATCCACCTGTACGACCCGTTCGGCCAGAACATCGACCCGGTGACCGGGGCGTTCGGCGACATCCCGATCCCGGCCACCGCCGAGGGCGGCATGGACTTCGGATGGCTCGGTCAGCACACCGTCCCGATCGAACACGTCGGCAGCCAGCAGGCCCTGGAAATGGGCGCTCGCACTTATCTCCCGGCCCTCGGCCGGTTCCTGCAGACCGACCCTATCTCCGGTGGCTCGGCGAACAACTACGACTACGTCAACGGCGACCCCGTCAACTCTTTCGACCTCACGGGCGAAATGCCAGGGGTGAACGCTCTCGAAGTCCTCGGTCTGGCACTTCCGGTCGTGCCGACCGGAAGGACGGACTTCTTCGGGAAGGTCGAGTGGCTTCCGCCTGGCCATCCGAACGCGCACGAGGGCGGCACGATCAGGATCGTTCCGACGGATACGGGACGGCAAGTAGCATTGCTCACCACCAACCCATTGCTTGAAGCCATCAACACCCCACGTCAACTGCAGGCCGCGGCGTTTGCGTCCTTCGCGCCAGGTCTGAGCGGCGCCATGACGGCCTGGCAGGCGTGGAGTGAATTCAAGGACAAAGCACTCGCGGCGGGTGCCCCCAAGGACCTCGTCGAGTCCGATTCGACGTTCCAACAATTCCTGTGTCATTGGCTTGCGGCGGAGTGGATCGACAACGGCAGGTCGTCTTGGAATCTCGACCCTGGCCGCAACGATATCGGGACAGGGAGATGCATAACGGCCGGGTGCAATCCGGAATAACCCGGATTCGGTGAGCGGCGACCTTCGGTGCGTCGGACAACTCTGCGTGCGGCAGCAACCACCCTGCAAGCGGCCAAGAGCGCCGGACCGAACGTGGTGTCGTGGTCGACGTTCAAGAAGCGCGGGCCGGGTCTCGGCGTCCTGGCTGAACAACGCCTGCTCGAGCCCACCGGCGGCGGAGCCGGTCGAAGATCATGGAACTCATTTCGCCAAGGTCATGGAGCCTGTGGTCCCGGGGATGGCATGGCTGGTGCCCAGCCACGAAGTGCCGCCGGGATCGCCGCGTGGAAGGCGACCTCGCCGACGGCGGTGTCGAGCGCTCCGGCCAGTTCGAGCGTTACGACTCCGTGCAGGGTCGCCCAGAACGAGAGCGCGATCGACTTCGTTTCACCAGCGAGGACGATGGCCGCCACGGCGCGGTCGATCGCGTCGAGCAGCAGCCGGATCGGGTCGCGCGGCCCGGGCATGCCCGACGGGTCGAAGGTCTTCACCCCGCCGAACAACACCATGTACAGGTGCGGGTGCGTACGTCCCCACTTCCGGTACGCGGCGGCGAGCGCGTAGAGGTCCGCGAGCGGATCGTCGGTGACCGGCACCGCGGACAGGCCGTCGAACAGTCCCGCGACCGCCCTGGTGCGCACCTCCTCGATTAGCGCGTCCTTGCTGCCGAACAGCGTGTACACCGCCGCCGTCGCCGTTCCCGCCGCGCTGGCGAGCGCGCGGACGGTGATCGACTCGAGCGGGCGGGTCGCGAACAGTTCGGTGGCCGCCTCCACCAGTCGCTCTTTCACGCTGTCGTCGTTGGTTCTGGGCCTCGCCACAGCAGCAAGTCTAGCCGATATGCTAACTTAGTTTTGAAACTAAGTTTGGAAACTCGGACAAAGGACCCCGCATGTCACGAACCATCCCCCGGCTGGCACGCGCCGCCGGACGCGCCGGACTCGCACTGGCCGCCGTCACCGGGCTGGCCGTCCTGTTCCTGGCGCTGATCGTTCTGACCGATGGCGCGGTCTCCGGCCTCGCGGCGTGGCTGGTGACGCTCGCCATCGGGGTGGCGGCCGCGACCTGGCGGGCCCGCCGCCGTTCGGGAACACGTCGGCTCGTGCCCTACCTGCCGGTGCTTGTCGCCATGGTGCTGACCGGGACGGTCTGCGTCCCGAGCGTGCCGACCGATCGGCAGTACCCCGCGGCTTTGCCGTTCGTGGCAACGCGGCACTGGGAGTTGTCGACCGGAAGTCAGGTCGCGGTGTACCACTACCCGCCCGCCCCCGGCAACCCTCGGCGCGACGTGCCGCTGGTGTACCTCCACGGCGGGCCGGTCCGCAGCATTGCCGTGCTCGACCACCGCTTCCTGCAACTCCTGGCGCGACACGGTTACGACGTCTACGCCTACGAACACGCCGGCGGTGGCCGGAGTGGCCTGCTTCCCCTTGAGCAGTACAACATCGACAGGTCTGTCCAGGACTTCACGGCGTTCGTCGACCACCTGGACAAGGGGCCGGTCGATGTCCTCGGGTTCTCCGCGGGCGCTGGCGTCCTCACCCGTGCCCTGGCTGACCCGCCTGCCGCGACCCGGATGCACAAGGCCATCATCGCCGAGCCCGGCCCGATGGACGGCCCCACCGCGCAGCTCGCCGGACACAAAGGACAGCCGAGCGCACGCGATCTTGTCCCAGCCATGAGCGGGCCGCGGTCCACCCACGTCCCCAGGTACGCCGTCGCGTTCGGCCTCATGCGCCTCGGACTCCTCAGCCCCGGCTCCACACTGGTGGGGCAAGCCGAAGGCGACAACGCGTTCACCGCCGCTGATCTCGGCAGCGACACCGCCTCGTCCTACTGCGCCCGCGACGCCAACCGCATCCCGGAGGAGGACTCCACGGAAAACTTCTCCTTCAGTCCCGCCGCGAGCATGCAGATCCAGCAGACGATCAAAGACTCCCCGTCGATCGCCACACGGCTACAGCGCTCCGGCACACCCGCGATGCTGATGATCGCCCAGTGCTCCTCCCAAGTCCGGCAATGGGCCACCACCATTCTGGCCGAAAATCCCGCCATCGAGCGGACCCAGTTCGTGCCCGACGTCGGACACCACATGTGGAACGGCCTCGATGACAACAACGACAAAGCCTTCGCTGTAATCGACACCTTCCTGCAGGAAAAACCGTCCCCCTTGCCGAACTATCCGACGCGCAGCGACATCGCTGCCTTTCTCCATGAGAAAAAATGACATCCATCGGGTCTGTCAAACGAACGGTGTAACTCGGGTTGAAGGAAATTATTTGTGTCCGGCGGCCAGGCGGCCGTCGAAGGCGGTCTCGAACGCGTTCAACGCTGGTTTCGTGCGCCGTGAGGCGCTGTGGTTTGAGTGGAGGTGAGAGACCGCCACCGTCGGATCGTCGCAGCGGTCCGGTAGGAGCTGAGGACAGGCTCAGTTCACCGACGCCGGCGAGTTTCGAAGGCACTCGGCCCTGCAGGCGCGGGTCACCGAGGCCCACCGGCAACTAGTCGAGCAGAGCGGGTTCGTCTTCCGAGCCGCGGGGGACGCCGTCGGCCACCACGACGCGATCCGCTTCACCACGTACATGGTGCCCGCCCGCGGCGGGGAGATCGCCTGGACCGGATTCATCTTCGTCCGACTGGACGAAGATGGGCGGATCCGGCAGGAGTATCAGTTCGGCGACGCACCGACCGCCGGAGTAGCCAAAGGAAATCTGGCAGGAACCAGGGCGGTCGTGGAAGAACTTCTGCGCCGAAGCGGACAGGGAAATCCCGAGCACATCGCGGAACTGTACGCACAGAACGTCGACTGGCGAGTCGACTGGCCGGTCGAGAACCATCCTGCCGTGCCCTGGATCCGGCCCCGGTCCACCCGAGCCGACGTCGCCGACCACTTCCACACGTTCAGCGAGCACTGCCCACCCGCCGAGAGTCACGTGTCCATCGACCACATCATGGTCGACGGGATCGACGCCGCAGTGACGGGCACAAGCTCGCAGGTGGTCGCCTCGACCGGCAAACGTTTCGTCATGACGTTCGCGCTGCACCTCACTGTGGAGGACGGTCTGATCACCCGGCACCACATGTACGAAGACAGTCTCACGGTCGCCGAAGCATTCGACCGCTCCTGACCGGACACCACTCCGGACCGGCACACCCGGTTCGGAGCGGGTGCCTCTCCCGCCGTGGCCGATGCAGCAGGAGTCGGCAATGTAGCCCTGTTCGCTCACGTCGACCGTATCGACCTCGTCGCCAACCTACTCGGGTCCTTCCGCCGAACTGTGACGATGGCGGTTCAGCTGCAGAGCATGCGATTAGGGTTTCCTGCGCTCCACGGCAACCCGGCTTCGGCGCGCTTGCGACGAGCGTCGAGGGCCGCCACCGCTTGACATTCGACCTGTCTGGGTACGTGAGCAGGGTTAGAGAGCGGTCACCGTGAGATGGTGAGCGGTCGTGGTTTCGTGCCTGTCAGGGTCTCTACGAATTGGCTGTCGCTTCCGGGTCGGTGTGAACCCACTGGAGGTACTCGATCTGGGCTGGGTTCCGGAGATCCGGCACCTTGCTCGCCAAACTCGTCCTGCGTGCCGCCGACACCGCCGAACACATTGGGGTGCTGCGTTACGCCGAGTTCCGCGCGATCTGTGTCCATGTCCCACGTTTCCGCCGAGCGCTCTACGCCGGACCGGTGAGGTTCTAATCGCCACTTCGGTCTAGGCCGGCATGTCGCGCAGCGTGGAAGCCGGGACGAAGGCGGGGCGGAGTGTGCAGTCGACGGGCTGAAAAGTAGGTGGTCTAGTCGGACAGGGCGTACCAACGACCGCAGCCCAGGGGAACTTGTCGGCGGCCTCGTACACGGTCGCGCCGGTCAGGTCGGGTTCGTCCACTGCGCCCCCGGCCACTCGTAGGGCCTAGCGTGTTACCGAGTCGAGTCGACCATGCCAGTCCCTGCTTGGTCCCTGGTCGGAGTGGTGGTGGACCCGCTACCTGGTGTTATGTCTGCCTCTGCCGCACCGGTGCAGTTGCCATGACGTGCGCTATTCGCTGATGGTTGGCCGCGTCGCCGGATTCGGTCAGCGCAATGCATGAGACGGCCGGTGGCCCGGTGACGCGCGGTGCCGGAACGGCTACCATGCCGGGTGTTCCTGACGATCGGCGAGGAGAGCCACTTCCGA
>NZ_JADNQN010000015.1:0-192773 GCF_047608695.1 Amycolatopsis sp. cmx-11-32
GCTGAATGGTGATCCGGCGGAGATGGCCGGGCACGGTCATCTTCCGGCTACGCTGGCCCGTCACATCGCGACCGGACCCGACACGGTATTACGCCGGATCATCACCGATCCGCTGTCCGGGCAGGTACTGGACCTGGGCCGGGACCGGTACCGGCCCACCGCGGGGCTTGACGAGTACGTCCGGGTCCGCGATCGCGAATGCCGAAGACCTGGCTGTCACCGTCCCGCCCAGGCCTGCGACCTCGACCACACCGTGCCGTGGCAGTTCGGTGGCCGTACCGACGCCGCCGACCTCGTCAGCTTCTGCCGCCGAGACCACCGCCTCAAAGACGAACCCGGCTGGACCTACCACCTCACACCCGACGGCACCCTCACCATCACCACCCCCACCGGACAGCGGCACGACAGCACGCCCCCACCCCTGCACACGCCCCGCCCGAAAACACCCCAAGACGAACCACCACCGTTCTAAAAGCACATTGCCGACAAACGGCTACTGGCTTGTTCGCGCTGTCAGGACCCGGTGTCGTCTGCTGCGCGGTTGTCAGCCGCTCCGCCAGCGGGGCCGCTGTCACGTCCGTTGCCGAGAATCGGCTATCGCTGTTCCGGGCCACTACAAGCCAGTGCCGCCGGCCGCGCGGCCGCCGGTCGTTCCGCGAGCGGGACTGGTGACGTGCGGCCGGTCCTCCGCCACCGTGCTGAAACACTTTGCCGAAAGATGGCTACTCGTTTGTTCGCGCGACGTATGCCACCGCCCGCCTCCAATGCCGAAAACCGGCCACACGTTCGTTCGCGCTGTTTACGGACCCCGTGTCGTCTGCTGCGCGGTTGTCAGTGGCTTCACCAGCCGGGCCACTGTCACGTCCGTTGCCGAAAACCGGCCACACGTTCGTTCAAGCCGCTTACGAGCCCAGTGCCGTCAGCTGCGCGGTCGTCAGCCGCTCCACCAGCGGAGCCGCTGTCACTGGATCGGCGATAAGCAGCCAGTCTTCCGGCACCGTTCTGGGCCCGTTGCCGAGAATCGGCGAGCGCTCTCCCATGCCGCGCATGGACCCAGTGCCGCCAACCGCACCCCGTCAGCCGCTCCACCAGCGGAGCCGCTGTCACTGGATCGGCGACATGCGCCCCGTGTTCTGAGCCCATTGCCGATAAACGGCGAACCCAGACCACTCACGAGTCCACCCACGGTCTGAGCCGAAAGACCGGACCGTGAGCCGATCCGGGCACGCGCCAGGATCGGCAGGCTCACCGCCATGGAAATCGACTACGTCTTCCCCGGCCGCCCCGTCGCCGCGGTCTCGATGGTCCTCGGCCCGGTCCTGCTGCTCACCGGCACGCTGCTGCGGTCCCGGTTCACCTTCTTCTTCCCCGATCAGCTCAGGGCGATGAGCGACCATCCCGGCCTGATGACGGCCGCCTACACGTGTTTCCTCGCGGGCAACGTCCTGCTGTTCCCCGCGATCATCGCGCTCGCCACGAAGATCGGGCGCACCAAGCCCGCGTTGGCCGCCTGGGGTGGCCTGTTCGTCCTTATTGGACTCTTCGAGCGGACCTTCCACGCCGGGATCGACCAGGCCGCGATGGGTCTCACCATCCGGCGCGGCGCCGGTTTCGCCGAGAGTGTGGTCAGTGAGTCATATCAGGATCTGCATCTGTTCAGTTTCCTGTCGTTCACGATCCTGTTCGGCTGGTTCGTGCTCGCCTTCGCCGCCTATCGCGCCAAAACGCTCAACGCCGTCCAGTCGATCGGGCTGGCGACGATGGGACTACTACCGCTGGGCGTGCTGAAGGGAACCGAAATCGTTTCGATCATCGGCACCACCGGCCTTTGCGTCGCGTTGGTTCCGGCCGGAATCGTCGCATTCCTGGAAAGTCCCAAACCGAGTCGCCGGACGGTGGTGATCGCGGTGATAGTTGTTCCGGTTCTGGGCGCACTCGCTTTCGCGAGCACCTTGGGATAAGGATTTCCCGCGCGGCCCCTCAGGCCAGTCGCGCGGGCGCTTTCCCTGTCTTGTCAACGGATTCGTGATCGTGCCCCGCCGGGAGGCAGCTCATCAGCAGTACGAGACCCACCGCACCGAGAAGCATATGCCCGGCGAGGATGCACAGCCCACAGAATCCGATCCACAATGAGATCTTCATTCTCGGATGGTAGGGCGGTTCTTCGGGGAGGGGTCCGAACTTGGGAAAGACTTAAGGTCTCCTTTGGGCAAAGGGGCCGTTCGGCGTACGCGCGTAATGCGCCACCAGGGACACCGTCGCGGCGAGGAAGACCACCTGCATCAGGCTCCTCGGTACCAGTTCGTCCATCACCGACGTCACCGGCCCGTTCAGCGCCTTGTACACGTTCGCCGGGAACATCCCCAGCAGCAGGACGGTCAGCCCGGCGGCCGCCCACGGCGCCGTGCGCGACCACAGCACTCCCGCGGCGCCCGCCAGTTCGAGGACACCGGTGACGGTGACCAGCAGCGCCGGCGCGGGCAACGCGGGCGGCACCATCGCGATGAGTTCCTCGCGCATGCCGATGAAATGCGCGAGCCCCGTCGTGACGAACAGGGCCGCGACACCGCCGCGCACGGCCACCGGCCAGGGCTTCAGGCGACGGGCACCCACCACCCCCAGCAGGGACGACGTCGCCGTGACGGCGGCCAACATCAGTACGGGTACGAGACCGGGATCCATGACAACACCCTCCGAGCAGCGAAACTTTCCACTGACAAGATGCGTCGTTGCGGGCTATCTTGTCAATGACTAGATTCATCGGCATGAGTCCGTACCACCACGGCGACCTCCGACGGGCCGTGCTCGACGCCGCCGTCGCGGCCATCACCGAACACGGCCCGGCCGGGATCAGCCTCCGCGATCTCGCCCGGCGCGCCGGCGTCTCGCACGCCGGTCCGGTGCACCACTTCGGCGACAAGACCGGAGTGCTCACCGCACTGGCCGCCGAGGGATTCGGACTGCTCGCGGACGCACTCGCCGCCACGGGCGAACGCACGCGGGACTTCGTCGAGGTCGGGGTGGCCTACGTGCGGTTCGCGATCGAGCATCGCGCGCATTTCGAGGTGATGTTCCGCCCTGAACTCCACCGCGAGGACGACACGGCGCTGGTCGCCGCCCGTGACCGCGCGGGCGGCCTGCTGGCGGGCGGGGCGTCCTCGGTCAGCGACGATGAGCTGGCGGGAGTCGCCGCGTGGTCGCTGATGCACGGCTTCGCGAACCTGTGGCTCACCGGCGCGCTGCGCGCCGAACACCTCGAGGATCCGGACACCGCCGCCCGCGCGATCGCCCGGATCCTCTTCCCCCGCGACCCGGATCAGACCTGACCGGTGGGCATCACGGTGATCTGCTGGACGTTGACCCGCGCTGGGAGCGACGTCAGGAACGCCACGGTCTCCGCGATGTCACCCGGCTCCAGCCAGGTCAGCGTCTCGCGCACGCCGTCCAGCCACTCGTTCGCACCGGCGTCGGTGACGTGGCCCTGCAGTTCGGTGTCGACCAGACCGGGCTCCACCACCGCGACCCGCACGTCCTTCGGGCCGAGGTCGGCGCGAAGGTTCTTCGACAGGTGGGTGACGTACGCCTTCGAAGCGACGTAGACGGCGAAGGACGGGAAGATGGCCTGCGCGCCGATGGACGACGTGTTCACCAGGTCGGCGACACCCTTCTCCGCCGCCGAAGCGACGAGATGCGGGACGAACGCGCCGATCGAGTTCATCAGGCCGGTCATGTTGACGTCGATCATGCGCTGCCAGTCACCGGTCGCGAGTTCGTCGATCGGCGCGGCCAGCATCACGCCGGCGTTGTTGAACAGCAGGTCCGCCCGGCCGAGTTTCACCTCGACCTCGGCCGCCGCGGCGCGCATCGCTTCGGCGTCGGCGACGTCGGCCGCGATCACCAGCGCCGTTCCGCCGTCCTGTTCGATCTCCTTGGACAGGGTCTCCAGCCGGTCCGCCCGGCGGGCGATGAGCGCGACCGCGGCACCGGAGGCGGCGAGCCGCCGCGCGGTCGCCTCGCCGATCCCGCTGGACGCGCCGGTGACGACGGCGACCCTGTTCGCGTGCCGTGCCGGGGAGTCAGTCATCTTTGTCTCTCCTGAGTGGACTCGTTTTCGTTCTGAGTCCAGGAAACCGGCTCACGCGGAGAGATGGCACGTCCTGGTCAACCTGGGTCCGGCAGTACCAGTCAAGCCGCCAGAGCGGCTGGGACGAGACCGGCGTGCTCGCGCCAGACGTCGTGCTGATGAACACCGCTTGACCTGCGACAACGCTTCTGGGAGAAAAATATCGCCATCGTTGTCGAATCGGCGGGATGTTCTTCGTATAGGAAGTGACAAGCCGCTTCGAACGAGGAGGACGCGATGACCCAGTACCTGATCAGCCTCTACCAGCCCGACGGCCCCATCCCGCCGCCGGAGTTCCTCGAGCCGATCACCCGCGAGCTCCAGGCGCTCAACGGCGAGATGCAGGCCGCGGGCGCCTGGGTGTTCGCCGCCGGGCTGCACCCGCCGACCACGGCGACCGTGCTGCGGGCCAAGGAGAACGGCGACATCGTGATGACGGACGGCCCGTACGCCGAGGGCAAGGAGCACCTGGGCGGGTTCACCATCGTCGAGGCGCCGGATCTGGACGCGGCACTCGAATGGGGCCGCCGGATCGCCGAGATCACCGGCCTGCCGATCGAGGTCCGGCCGTTCCAGGGCGAGGAAGACCCTTCGTGCGTCCCCTGACCACCGAAGACATCGGCCGCGTCTTCACCGAGGAGTACGGCCGCGCGGTGGCCGTCCTGGTCCGCGTCTTCGGCAGCATCGACATCGCCGAAGAAGCGGTCCAGGACGCCTTCGCCGCGGCGGTGGACCGGTGGCCGTCCACCGGTCTGCCGCCGAGCCCGGCGGGCTGGATCATCACGACCGCCCGCAACAAGGGCATCGACCGGTTGCGCCGGGAAGCCGCGCGCGACGACAAACACGCCCAAGCCGTGCTGATCCACGCTGCCGACGAACCAGCGGAGGAGGGACCCGTGCGGGACGACCGCTTGCGCCTGATCTTCACCTGCTGCCATCCCGCGCTGGCCGTCACCGCGCAGGTCGCGCTGACCCTGAAACTGCTGGGCGGGCTGACCACCGGCGAGATCGCGCACGCGTTCTTCGTCCCCGAAACGACGATGGCGCAGCGGCTGGTCCGGGCGAAGGGCAAGATCCGCGACGCGAAGATCCCGTACCGCGTCCCGGACGACGCCGATCTGCCGGACCGGCTGCGTTCGGTGCTCGCCGTGCTCTACCTCGTGTTCAACGAGGGTCACACGGCCAGCTCCGGTGAGCGGCTGGTGCGGGACGACCTGTGCGCCGAGGCGATCCGGCTCGGCAGGCTGCTGGCAGGCCTCATGCCCGACGAACCCGAGGTCACCGGGTTGCTGGCGCTGATGCTGCTCACCGAGTCCCGCCGGCTCGCCCGCACCGGCCCGGACGGCGACGTCGTACTGCTGGCCGATCAGGACCGGTCGCGGTGGAACCGGGAACTGATCGCCGAAGGGCAGACGCTGGTCCGCGCCTGCCTGCGGCGGAACCAGCCCGGTCCGTACCAGATCCAGGCGGCGATCAACGCCGTCCACAGCGACGCCGTCGGCGCGGAAAGCACGGACTGGTCGCAGATCGTCCAGCTGTACGACCTGCTGCTGACGATGAACCCGACGCCGGTCGTCGCGCTCAACCGCGCCGTCGCGGTGGCCGAGGTGGACGGTCCCGGTGCGGCACTCGACGCGATCTACGAGCTGAAAATGGAGGACTACCACCTGTACCACGCCATCCGCGCCGATCTGCTGCACCGGCTCGGCCGCAAGGCGGAATCGGCACAGGCCTACGAGGCGGCGATCCGGCGAGCGGAGAACAGCGCCGAACGGCGGCTGCTGGAACGGAAACTGGCCGCGATCAGTCGCTGATCAACCGGGCCGGACCGGGTCCTTCGGCGGCGAGGACGTCACCGGGGTTGACCAGCACGCACTGCTCGAAGGACAGGCAACCGCAGCCGATGCATTCGGTGAACCGGTCGCGCAGGCACTCCAGTTTCTCGATGCGTTTGTCGATCTCGGCGCTCCAGCACCGGGAGGCACGCTGCCAGAACGCCTGGTCCGGCGCGGCGCCCTCCGGCAGGAGGTCGAGCACGCCGCCGATCACCTCCAGCGGGATGCCGAGGTGGTGCGACGCACGGATGAACGCGAGCGCGCGGAGTGTGCCGCGGGGGTACCGGCGCTGGTTTCCGCTGGTCCGCCTGCTGCTGATGAGGCCTTGGCGTTCGTAGAACCGCAGGGCGGAGGTGGCGACACCGCTGCGCTGGGCCAGCTCGCCGATGGTCAGCTCGGACGGCGGTTCGGACATGTCCACGATCCTAGCTTGACTTGAACCCTTGTTTAAGTTTCATGCTGGAGGCATGACGGAACAGGGGATCGCGAAAACGACCATCCATACAGGACATTGGCCGACACCGGCGGAGGAACTGGTGGCGGTGGCGCGGGAGTGGCCGAGCGCCGAGGCCGCGCGAGAGGCGTTCGAGAGGCGCGGGGGCGAAGGACTCGTCTCCTTCACCGCGTACGAGGGAATCGACCACGACGGCGCCTTCACCTACGCGCAGTGGACCAGCGAAGACGCCATCGAGAACCTGGACGGCGCGCCCGTCTACCGCCTCTACCGCGGGAACCGGAGCGAGGGGATCCCCGGCGCGCTCGTGGTCGTCTCGGTCGAATTCGAGGGGCCCGACGAACAGCGGCAGCGGGACTGGATCGACCTCGTCTTCACCGCGCTGGACTCGGAACCCGCGCGACCGGAAGGCGGGATCTCGGGGTACTTCCATGTGAGCACTGACGGGACACGCGTGCTGAACTACGCCGAATGGACCAGCGCCGAAGCACACCTCGCCGCGCTCGCCGCCCCCGGAGCGAACGGCATCGGCACGACGGACGTCTGGAAGAAGGTGCAGACCTACCCCGGTATGACCGAGGGCGGGTCGGTCAAGCGGTACCGCCCGGTCGTCTCGGCGGTGGCGGCATGAAGCCGATCCTGGTCGCCGGAGCCACGGGCAACGTCGGCGCGCAAGTAGCCACCCAGTTGCGAGCGCGGAACGTACCGGTCCGGGCGCTGAGCCGGAATCCGCCGCCGGACGGTGTCCGCGGTGACCTGGCGAAACCCGGGACGATCGCGCCGGCGCTCGACGGCGTCGACACGGTGTTCCTGATGCTCGCCGGATCCGCCGAGGCGCTCCTGCCCACGGTGTCGCTGCTGGGCGAACGAGTGAAGCGAGTGGTGTTCCTGTCTTCGGGTGCCGTCGACGATTCCTTGGCGGAGCAGGACAACCTCATCGGCGCCTGGCACCGGACCGTCGAGGAGGCGATCGAGGCGGCGGGTATCGACTGGACTTTCCTGCGGCCGCACGGATTCGCGACGAACACCCTCGGTTGGGCGCCGTCGATCCGCGCGGACGGCGTCGTCCGAGGGGCTTACGGCCAGGCGTCGATGCCGCTGATCCACGAGAAGGACCTAGCCGCGGTGGCCGTCGAGGCGCTGACCGGCGGCGGGCACGAGGGGGCGAAGTACGTCCTCACCGGCACGCGGCCGATCACCCAGGCCGACCAGGTCCGGATCATCGGCGAGGCCGCCGGCCGTCCGGCGCGCTGGGAGGAGATCCCGCTGGCGGCGGCACGCGAGGCGATGCTCGCGAGGATGCCGGACTTCATCGTCGACACGATGCTGACCGGCTTCCGCGGACTGGTGGCGAAACCGGGCGAGGTCACCTCGACCGTCCAAGACGTCACCGGCAGGCCCGGACAGGACTTCGAGGCCTGGGCGGCCGACCACGCGGCCGATTTCCAGTAGCATCGGATTCGTGTCGACACCGGTCCATGCCGCGGCGGTCCACTAGCCGCCGTTCCTGATCTTGTCCCCCGACGAGCACCGCCCGTGGGGTCTCTTCGCCATGGGCGAATCCAGGAACGGAAACCATGAACCCCCTGTCCATAAAGGACGATGGTCGGCGCTGGCTGACCACCGTCGCCGCGATACCGCCTCGAACCGTCGTCACCGTCGACGATCGGGTCACCGCCGACGAGGCGTATCGACTCGCCGTGTCAGGCACCGGACTCGCCTGGCACGGCGACTTCCCGAACGCGCGGAACCTCCTCGCCGCGATGTCGCGCCGATGCGGTTCGGCGGCCGGAAAACCCTTTCGAGACCACCGAATCCATCAAGCGCGCCGGGCGAGGATCCTCGGCAGGCTGCTGGTCCCGCTGGATCCGGGACACGTCTTGCCGCTGCGCCGCGGCCCGGATGTCCGGGCGGCCTGCACCGAGGTCTACGGCCCTTCGGAAACCGCGTCGCTGGTGTCGCTACGAGAACTGCTCGGCGTCGTCGGCGCGCACGAATGGCGGGTCAACGGCGTCGAAATCCCGGCACTCGGCGCGAAGATCCATCCGCACCACGGGGTCTTCTCCCCGGTCCGCGGCGAATACGTCGACCTGGTCGCGCGAACTCCGTTGCCCTCGAAGGAACTGGCGTTCGACATCGGCACCGGGACCGGTGTGCTCGCCGCGGTCCTCGCTCGTCGGGGCGTCGAACGGGTGGTGGCGACCGACACCGAGCCCCGCGCACTCGCTTGCGCGCGGGAGAACTTCGAGCGCCTCGGCTTCCCGCACGTCGAAACCCTCGAGACGGACGTGTTCCCGCCGGGGCGCGCGGCACTGATCGTCTGCAATCCGCCCTGGCTGCCCGCCCGCGCGCACACCCCGTTCGAACGAGCCGTCTACGACCCGGGAAGCCGGATGCTCAACGCCTTCCTCGACCGGCTGCCACGGCATCTCGAACCTGGCGGCGAGGCTTGGCTGATCCTGTCCGACCTCGCCGAACTGCTGGGCTTGCGCACCCGCGCCCAGCTCCTCAGGGCATTCGAGCGCTCCGGACTCGAGGTCCGAGGCCGGGAGGACACCCGGCCGAGGCATCGCCGGGCCACCGATCCACGCGATCCACTGCACGTGTTTCGCGCGCGGGAGGTCACCTCGTTGTGGCGGCTCACAAACCGAGCAGCGCCCGTGCCTGACTGATGAACACGCGGGCGGCGGGGCTGACCGGCCCCTCCGTCCGCCAGGCCAGCGCCAGTTTCGCGCGCAACCCCGCCGGTCGTGTGATCTCCATGGCGTGCAGTTCCGTGTAGTGCGTCGCCAGCGACATCGGCACCACCGCGACGCCGAGGCCGCGCCCGACCAGTTCGGCGACGACGTTCGGGTCGCCCGCCTCCAGCGTCACCCGCGGCTGCGCGCTGTCGGCGAGGAAGGCCGCGTCGACGATCGCGCGCATGCCGGTGCCCTTCGGCAGGCTCACCAGCGAGCGGCTTTCCAGCTCCGACAGCGTGATCGTGGCCTGCCCGGTGAGCGGATCGTCCGGCCCGGAGATGGCGACGAGCGGCTCGTCGAGGACGACCTCGAAGCCGATCCCCGGCGGCGGTTCGCCGGAGAGCCCGATCAGCGCGATGTCGAACCGGCCGTCGGCGACACCCGCGAGCAGGACGTCGGAGGTCGCCTCGGCGAGCGTGATGTCCACCGCGGGATGGTGTTCGTGGAACCGCGCCAGCAGATCCGGCAGGTTGACCGGACCACGCGAGGACACCATGCCCATCGCGACCTGGCCGCGGACCAGCTCGGTGAGCTCCTCGACCGCCTGCCGCACCCCGGCGACGGCGGCGAGCGCGGCCCGCGCGTGCGGCAGCGCGGCGGCGCCGACTTCGGTGAGCCGCACCGCCCGGGCCGACCTGTCCAGCAGCGGCTGTCCGAGTTCGCGTTCGAGACGGCGAATCTGGGCGCTGACGCCGGGCTGCGCGACGTGCAGCCGCTCCGCGGCCCGGGTGAAGTTCGCCTCCTCGGCCACCGCGACGAAGTATTCGAGCTGACGCAGTTCCATAACGGATGATTCTAGTTCCCAGACAAACCAGATCTTGGACTTCTGGCCGGATCGAGATCAGGCTGGAGGCATGACCACGATGCTCCGCCCCGGCGATTCCGGTTACGACAATGAACTCGCCGGCTTTCAGACCGCCGTCCCCCGACGTCCCGCCGTGATCGTGCCCGCGGCCTCGGCCGCCGACGTCGTCGAGGCGGTCCGGTACGCCGGCGAACACGACCTCCCGATCGCGGTCCACTCGACCGGGCACGGCGTGGGCGTCCCCTTCGAGGGCGGCGTCCTCGTCACCACCCAGCGCATGACCGGGATCCGGATCGACGGCGACATCGCCCGCGTCGACGCGGGTGTGCGCTGGGGTGCGGTCATCGAGGCGGCCGCCGAGCACGGGCTGGCACCGCTGAGCGGTTCGTTCCCCGGTGTCGGCGTCGTCGGCTACACCCTCGGCGGCGGGTTCAGCCTGCTCGGCCGCGAGTACGGCCTCGCCGCCGACCGCGTGACCGCCATCGAGGTCGTGACCGCCGACGGCGAACTCCGGCGCGCCACCCCGGACACCGAACAGGACCTGTTCTGGGCACTGCGCGGTGGCCGCGACAACTTCGGGATCGTCACCGCGCTCGAGTTCCGGCTCGTTCCGGTCACCCGGTTGTACGGCGGGAGCCTGCAGTTCGGCACCGAATCGCTGGCCGCGGTACTCCACACCTGGCGTGACTGGGCGGCGGAGATGCCGCGCGAGATGACGTCGTCGCTGGGCATGGTCCCGATGCCGGACCTGCCGATGGTGCCCGAGCCGCTGCGCGGGCAGCACGTCGCGCAGATCCGGATCGCGTACCTCGGTGACACCGCCGAGGGCGAACGCCTGGTCGCCCCGCTGCGCGCCGCCGCCAAGGTGCTCGGCGACACGCTCGCCGAGATCCCGTTCACCGAATCGGGCAAGATCGCGAACGAGCCGCCGTTCCCGCACGGCTACCGCGCCGACAACGCCACCGTGTCCGAACTCAACGACACGATGCTCGACGCGATCCTCGAACACGCCGGCCCGGACGCGCCGGTGCCGACCGTCGTCCTGCTGGACCTGCTCGGCGGCGCGCTGTCCGACGTGCCCGAGCACCCTGGCGTCGGCTGGGACCGCGAGGCCCGCTTCACCGTCCGGGCACTGTCCGTAGTGGACGACTCTTCGATCCCGGAGATCCGGAGCGCGCACGGAAAGCTGTTCGAAGCGCTGAAGCCTTGGTCGACCGGCAAACTCCTGACCTTCGTCTACGGCGAGAGCGACCCGGCCGAGGAAGCGTCCAAGGTGTACTCGGCCGCTGACCTGCGACGCCTCGCGAAGATCAAGAAGGCCGTCGACCCGGCGAACCGGTTCCGGCTCACGCACAACGTCGAACCGGCGCGTGACGCTGGGTGATGTCCAGAATCCGCAGCCAGAAGGCCCCGATCCGGGCGGAAGGCGCACAGGCCGGCACCCGTATACTTCCGGGCCGATACCGCCATTAGGGGGCACTGTGCGCACTTTGGGCCATGACGAGTTCCTCGCCATGCGTCGGTTCCCCGCGCTCGACGGGCTGCGCGCGATCGCGGCCACCATCGTGATCCTCTTCCACTTCGCTGGTCCGAAGTGGAGCTGGCTGTCGGGCTGGGTCGGTGTCTACATCTTCTTCGTGCTGTCCGGTTTCCTGATCACGACGCTGCTGCTGCGTGAGCAGGACCGGACCGGCCGGATCTCGCTTTGGGCCTTCTACCTGCGCCGGGTGTTCCGGATCCTGCCCCCGTACCTGGTGATCCTCGGCGGGATCGTCGTGTTCGTATGGCTGCGTGGCGAGTTCTTCACCCGCGAGTTCCCGCACGCGCTGAAGTACTACCTGACGTTCTTCAACGAGTTCCTGCCCGGCAGCAAACCGAACGGCGCGGACAATTTCTTCAGCGGTTCGTGGACGCTGGGCATCGAGGAGAAGTTCTACCTGGTCTGGCCGTTCCTGCTGGTGGTCGCGGGCGCCGTCGGGCTGGCCGCGGCCTGGCGGAAACTCGCGCTGGCGTTCGCCGCGTTCGCGCTGATGGCCGGGCTGGTCGGGGTCACCAGCGGCTGGGTGCTCAACGGGCCGCAGGTGCCGATCTACCGGTCGACGGTGCACTACGCGATCCTGCTGATCGGCTGCGTGCTGGCGATCGCGATGCACTACCGCCGGTCCTACGCGGTGATCAAACCGCTGACCCATCCGCTCGCCGCGATCCCGGTGTTCGGCGCGTTCGCCGTGCTGCACGTCAACATGGAAAGCCTGTGGTGGGAGACCGGCAGCAACCTTGGCCTGCTGATCGCCTACGGCCTGCTCTCGGCGATGTTGCTGGTCGTGCTGGTCTCGCCGGGACCGCTGCGCTGGCTGCTGGGGACGAAGGTGATGCGCTTCGTCGGTGAGCGCTCGTACTCGCTCTACTTGCTGCAGGGCCCGGTGCACTTCGTCGTGGTCGCGGCGATCCCACCGCTGGGCGAGCACCGGATGATCAGCGCGCTGACCGTGTTCGCGGTCGGGCTGGGCATCGCGGACCTGATCCACCGCTGGGTGGAGCAGCCGATGATCGTCACCGGCAAGAAGCTGATCGCGCGCCGCCAGGAGCGCAAGGCCCTGCGTGCCGCCGAAGTCGAACTCACGAGGGAGCCTCGCGCGGTCGAGGCCCCCAGCGCCGCACACTGACCACCCCGCTGACCACCCCCGCGTTTAGTCCTCTAGTTGCGGTAGTTGCACGCGCAAGGACCGCAACTAGAGGACTAATTGCGAAGTCAGCGGGAGAGCGTGACGATCGGGATCACCCGATCGGTCTTCTTCTCGTAGTCCCCGAAGCCCGGCATGAGGCTGACCATCTTCGCGTAGAGACGGTCCCGCTCGGCACGGTCTTCGAGGACGACGGTCGCGGTCGCGTCGAACTTCTCCGTGCCGACCTCGACGGTGACCTTCGGGTTCGCCACGATGTTGTGGTACCAGGCGGGGTTCTTGTCGGCACCGGCGTACGACGCGGCGATGACGTACTTGCCGTCCTCCTCCGCGTAGGCGAGCGGCGAGGTCCGCGGCTCACCGCTCTTCGCTCCGGTGGTCGTGAGAAGCAGCAGGGAGCCACCCTCGAACGGCCCGCCCACCTTCCCCTCGTTCTCACGGAATTCCTTGATGATGTTCCGGTTCCAGTCCAGCGGGTCGGTCATTCGTCCTCCAGCGTCGATCTTTCTCCCGCCGAGGCTACTCAGTCTTCGCGTGCCTTGCGGCGCTGCGCTTCGGCGCGCTCACGGCACTTCCGCAGGAACTCTTCGTCGCCCTCGGCGCTCGTCGCGGCGAACCGGCCCGGCCGGTCGTACTCCGGGAACGCCGGGCTTTCGCGTTCGCAGCGGCCGCGTGGGGCGCGGGCGGCGTGCTGCGGACGGCCGGCGACCAGCCAGACGATCGAGCCGATCAACGGGACGATCAGCACCAGCAGCAGCCACATCCCCTTGGGCATGTTGCGGCATGACCCCTCGTCCGTGGTGATCACGTCGACGACGCAGAAGATCCACAGACCGAGTGTGAGAACGCCGAAGAAACCATTGAAATACAGCATGCGAAAACTCCCCAGTTCCAGATGACCGGGGTAAGTATTAGCACAAGAGGACTTCGAGAATTCCCGCGGCCACTTCGAGTGCGTGTGCCTGGCCCGGGCACTGTCTGGGCCCTGCTCCGAACGGACGTTCCGTCAGGTCCACCTCGACGACCTCGCCACCGACCCACCGCCGGGTGATCCGGACCGGCGGATCCTCGCGCAGGACACGGTCGAGCAGGCTCGTGGCGTCCTCGCCGGGCCGGTGAGCGGCCAGGGCCTTGCCGAGCAGCTTGGCCGTCGCGTCACAGGCCTGCACCAGGAGCCCGATCCGCGCGGCCGTCCGCTCGTCGACATCGCCGCCACAGTCCTCGATCAGCCGCCGCATGGCCTCTTCGGCGTCAGGACCGGTTTCGGTGTGCGGGTGGTAAGCGGCGGAAACCGTCGCGATGTCGCGGGAAACGTCCGGAAGGCCGAGTTCGGCAGCCAGGACGGCGACCGGGACCGTCCACACGATCCGGTCCACCGGCTCGCCTTGTAGCTCCCGGGTGAACGCGGAGGCCTTGTCCCGCAACGAAGCCATCGGCGCGAGTTCGGCGAGCACGAGCGAGCGGCGCCGCGCGTGGTCCTCGGCGGGGCTGAACCGGGCGACGTTCGCGCGCAGCCACCGGACACCACCCGGCTCGACGTCCTGGGGCACCGGCGGGACGGGGGCTTCGATCAGCAAATTCTCCATACCGCGACGCTAAGTGCGGAACGCTTCGGTCACGGCCGAAATGTGCGGGCGCCGGGAGCGGGGGCTCATTGTTATGGTGACCGGGTGACGGCCGTGTCGGAGGCAACCGAAGTCGACGGCGCGGGGCGGACGGCGCAACCGCGCCAGCTCATCGTGACCGTGTACGGCCTCTACTCACGCGGCGAAGGCGGCTGGCTTTCGGTCCGTTCCCTGATCGACCTGCTGGCCGGGGTGGACGTCGAGGAACCCGCCGTCCGATCGTCGATCTCCCGGCTGAAGCGGCGCGGGATCCTTTCCGCGGTGCGCCGGAACGGCGCGGCCGGTTACGAACTTTCCGAGACCGCGCTGGCGATCCTGCGCGAAGGGGACGAGCGGATCTTCCGCCGCGCCCGCGCCACCCCCGGCGACGGCTGGCTGCTCGCGGTGTTCTCCGTCCCGGAAGCCGAACGGCACAAAAGGCATGTTCTTCGCACCCAGCTCGCCAGGCTCGGCTTCGGGACGGCGTCGTCCGGTGTCTGGATCGCGCCCGCGCATCTGCGCGACGCGACGTCGGACATGCTGCGACGGCTCGAACTGGAGAGTTACGCCGATCTTTTCCACGCCGAGCACCTCGCGTTCGGCGACGTGCGGGAGAAGATCCGCGAGTGGTGGGACCTCGACCAGCTCGAAACGCTCTATGCGGCTTTCCTCGACGAGCACACGCCCGCGCTCCGGCGCTGGCAACGGCGCAAGACCACGGACGAGGCCGAGGCGTTCGCCGACTACGTCCGGGTGCTGACCCACTGGCGGCGCCTGCCCTACCTCGACCCCGGGCTGCCCGCCGAACTGCTGCCGCCCGCGTGGGCCGGGATCCGGGCCGGGGACCTGTTCTTCACGCTGCACTCGCGACTGGGCGAGGCCGCGGCCGCGCACGTCTCGCGGACGCTGCTTAGCTAGCCCGGCACCGCATCCGCCCCTCACGCGTGTCGTCCAGCTGATCACGCGTGTCGTCCGCCTGATCACCAGCGTCGTGATCAGACGGACGACACGGCGGCGGCATCCAGTACTAGACGACGGCGAAGCCCTGCACCTCGACCAGCGCCTCGACGTCCCAAAGCCGGCTGACGCCGATCCCCGCCATCGCCGGGTACTCGCTCCCGGCCAGCCGCTTCCACACCGCGCCGATCTCGCGCGCGTGGGCGCGGTAGTCGTCCATGTCGACGATGTAGATGGTCACGCTGCACAGGTCCGACGGCTCCCCGCCCGCCGCGCGCAACGCGGTGAGCAAGTTGGTCAGCGCACGTTCGAACTGCTCGACCACGCCGTCGCCGACGATGCGGTTCTCCTCGTCCAAAGCCGTCTGACCGGCGAGGAAGACGAACCGTCCGCTCGCCGCGACAGCGTGCGAGAAGCCGGAAGGGCGGCCGAGCCCTGGCGGATTGATACGCTCCATGCTGGTCAGCATATCCCGCATCGTTGACGGTCGTACATACCGCGACATACCCTGAGCGACGTGCGTATCGCGGTGTTAGGCGGCGGCCCGGCGGGGCTCTACTTCGCCACGCTGGCGAAACAGCTCCATCCCGATCACGAGATCACCGTCTGGGAGCGCAACGCGCCCGACGACACCTTCGGGTTCGGGGTGGTGTTCTCCGACGAGACCCTCGGCGGCATCGAGCACGCCGATCCGGTGATCCACGCCGCCATGCGGCGCGAGTTCGCGCGCTGGGACGACATCGACGTGCATTTCCGCGACACGGTGCACACCTCCGGCGGGCACGGGTTCGCCGCGATGAGCCGCGAACGACTGCTCGGCATCCTCCAGGCACGCTGTGCGGAACTCGGCGTGGCCGTGCGTTTCCGCACCGAGGCGCCGAGCGCGGCCGAGGCGAGCGCGGAGTACGACCTCGTCGTCGCGGCCGACGGCGTCAACTCGCCGACCCGCGCCGCGCTGGCCGGAAGCTTCCGGCCGGACATCCGGACCCGGCGCTGCAAATACATCTGGCTCGGCACCGATCTGGTCTTCGACGCCTTCAAGTTCCACGTCCTCGAAACCCCGCACGGGATCATGCAGATCCACGGCTACCCGTACAGCGACACCGCGAGCACCTTCATCCTCGAACTCCACGAGGACGTCTGGCAGCGCGCGTTCGGCGAGATCGCCACGACGGCACTCGCGCCGGGCGAGAGCGACGAGAAGTCGATCGAGGTCATCCGCGAACTGTGCGCGGACGTCCTCGGCGGCCACCAGGTGTTCGCCAACAACTCGAAGTGGACCGCGTTCGCCACCGTGCGCTGCGCGAGCTGGCGGCACGAGAACGTCGTCCTGCTCGGCGACGCCGCCCACACCGCGCACTTCTCCATCGGCTCCGGCACGAAACTCGCCATGGAGGACGCGCTCGCACTCGCCGCCTGCCTGCACGAACAGTCCGATATGGACACTGGTTTGAAGGCCTACGAGGCCGAGCGTCGTCCCGTCGTCACCTCGACCCAGCGCGCCGCGCAGGCGAGCCTGGAGTGGTTCGAAAACCTGGGCCAGTACACGCATCAGGATCCGCCGCAGTTCGCGTTCAACATCCTCACCCGCAGCCGCCGTGTCACCTACGACAACCTCCGGCTGCGCGACCCCGAGTTCGCCGCCGAACTGGACGCCTGGTTCGCGTCCACCGTGGACACCGAGGTCCGGCCGCCGATGTTCCAGCCATTCCGGGTCGGGAACCTGGACCTGCCGAACCGCGTCGTCGTCTCCCCGATGGACGTGTACTCCTCGGACGACGGTGTCCCGAACGATTTCCACCTGGTGCATCTGGGCAGCAAGGCGCTCGGCGGCGCCGGGCTGGTGATGACCGAGATGGTCTGCGTCTCCGAGACCGGCCGCATCACCCCGGGCTGCGGAGGGCTCTACACCGGGGAACAAGAGCGCGCCTGGGCCAGGGTCACCGACTTCGTCCACGGCAACACTCCCGCGCGGATCGGTGTCCAGCTTGGCCATTCCGGCCGCAAGGGTTCCACGAAACTCATGTGGGACGGGATCGACCAGCCGCTGCCGGAGGGCAACTGGGAGATCTGCGGCCCGTCCGCGATCCCGTACAGCGACGCGAACCAGACGCCGCGCGAACTCACCGCCCCCGAGTTACACGAGACCCGCGACCAGTTCGCCGAATCCGCCCGTGCCGCCGGCCGCGCCGGATTCGACCTCCTCGAACTCCACTGCGCGCACGGCTACCTCCTGTCATCCTTCCTGTCCCCGCTGACCAACCGGCGCACCGACGACTACGGCGGCTCGCTGGAGAACCGGCTGCGCTTCCCGCTCGAGGTCTTCGACGCGGTCCGCGCGGCGTGGCCGGTCGAGCGGCCGATGACCGTCCGTATCTCCGCGACCGACTGGTACGACGGCGGGATCGACGTCGACGAAGCCGTCGAGATCGCGCGCGCGTTCGCCGAGCACGGGGCGGACGGCATCGACGTCTCGACCGGGCAGGTCGTCAGCGAGGAGAAACCCGAGTACGGCCGCAGCTACCAGACGCCGTACGCCGACCGCATCCGCAACGAGATCGGGCGTGAGTACGGGATCGCGGTGATCGCCGTCGGCGCGATCTCCTCCTACGACGACGTCAACTCGCTCATCCTGGCGGGCCGCGCGGATCTGTGCGCCCTCGGCCGAGCCCACCTTTACGATCCACAGTGGACACTGCACGCCGCCGCCGAACAGGAGTACCCGATGCCGTGGCCGAAGCAGTACGCGGCGGGCAGGCGGAAACCGCAGGGCGGCCGCACCGACGGGCCGAAGCCACGGCTGGAACTGTTGCGCTCGGGGGAACCCGGCACCGCACATGCCCGCTGGCGACCTGGGAGCGATCGATGACCGCCTTCGCGTTGAACCCGGAACAACGCGCCTTCGCCGACGAAGTCCGACGGCTGGGCGCCGAAAGACTCCGCCCACTGGCCGAATCCGGCATCGAAGGCGCGGTCAACCGGCCACTGCTCAAGGAAATGGGCACGCTCGGCCTGCTGTCCCGGTTGTTCCCCGGTGCCGACGGCGGCAGCCCGAGCCGCGAGGCCGCCGCGACGGATCTCTGCATCCTACGGGAATCCCTCGCGAGCCAGAGCACCGAAGCCGAGACAGCGTTGGCACTGCAGGGTTTGGGCACCTATGCGGTACTGCAGTCCGGACAGGACGCACAGGTCTCGAAGTGGGTTCCCGCCGTGGCCGCGGGTGACGCCGTCGCCGCTTTCGCGCTCACCGAACCGAACGCGGGCTCGGACGCGGCGGCACTCGAACTCGCCGCCGAGCCCGACGGCGACGGCTGGCGCCTCACCGGTGAGAAAATGTGGATCTCCAACGCCCCCGAGGCCGACTTCTACAGCGTTTTCGCCCGCACCACACCGGAAGCGGGTTCACGCGGCGTCTCCGCGTTCGTCGTCCCGGCCGATCGCGCCGGACTTTCCGGCGAGCACCTCGACCTCGTCAGCCCGCATCCCATCGGCACTCTCGTGTTCGACGGGGTCCGGGTCGAGCGGGGCGAACTGCTGGGCGAACAGGACCGCGGTTTCGGTGTCGCCATGCGGACACTGGATCTGTTCCGGCCGAGCGTCGGCGCGTTCGCCGTCGGGATGGCACAGGCCGCGCTCGACGCCGCCGTCACCCACGCCGAGACCCGGGTCGCGTTCGGCGGGCCGTTGCTGAAGCAGCAGACCGTGGCCCACACCCTTGCCGAGATGGCGACCCGCACCGAGGCGTCACGTCTGCTCGTCTACGCCGCGGCCGCCGCCTATGACGCGGGCGAGCGGAACCTCGCCGGCCGGGCCGCGATGGCGAAGCTGTTCGCCACCGAGACCGCCCAGTACGTCGTCGACTCGGCCGTGCAGATCCACGGCGCGCGGGCACTGCGGCGCGGGCATCTGCTCGAACACCTCTACCGCGAGGTCCGGGCGCCGCGAATCTACGAAGGCGCGTCCGAGGTCCAGCGGACGATCATCGCGCGATCCCTGACTTCTTCCTGACCGGACGGCGGTGGGTCTGGGTGCTCCAGTCTGACGGTCATCGTCTCTCCCCTTGTTCCCGATGCCGACGTTAGACGGTGACGGGAGTGAACCGCCGGATCCACGGTGGGGCAAGTCCTACCGCTGTCCGGCGCGCACCCGTTCGACGATGTCGCGGTAGGCCAGCCCGCTCTGTTTGATCGTCCGCGCCTGGGTATCCCGTTCGACCCGAACCAGGCCGAGTCGTTTGGCGTAGCCGTATGCCCATTCGAAGCTGTCCAAAAAGGACCAGGCGAAGTAGCCGCGGACGTCCGCGCCCGCCTGTCGCGCGGCGGCCGTGGCAGCGATGTGCGCGGACAGGTACGCGGCGCGGTCGTCGTCGCGGACGAAGCCGGTCTCGTCGGGGACATCGGCGAACGCGGCGCCGTTTTCGGTGACGTAAAGCGGCAAACCGGGATAGTCCCGGCTGACGCGGACGAGCAGTTCGGTGAGCTTGTCCGGCAGGATCTCCCACCCCAGCGCCGTCGACGGGGCCCCGAACGGGACCTTGCGGAACGACGGCATCCCGAAATGCTCGACGGCGTCCCCGTTCTCCTCCACCCCGGAATACCGCGTGCCGAAGTAGTAGTCGACGCCGAGGAAGTCGAGCGGTGCCGCGATGATCGACGGGTCCCACGGCTCGGACGGCAGGCGGATGCCCTGCCGCGCGAGGTCTTCGAGGACGTCTTCCGGGTACCGGCCGTGCACGAGCGCGTCGAGGTAGAACCTCGTCCCGAGCCCGTCTTCGAACCGGGCGGCCTCGCGGTCGGCCTCGCTGGGGGTGGCCGGGTCGGCGGTACTCAGGTTGAGCGTGATGCCGAACTTCGTGCCGGGCGGCGCGAGTTCCCGCATCCGCCGCACGGCGAGACCGTGGCCGAGCAGCAGGTGATGGGCCGCCGCCATCCCCGCCTTCGCGTCCCGGCGGCCGGGCGCCATCACCCCGTGGACGTAACCGTGCATGGCCGTGCACCACGGCTCGCTCAGCGTGGTCCAGTGTCGGACGCGGTCGCTCAGCCGCTCGAACACGAGCATCGCGTAGTCGGCGAACCGGACAGCGGTGTCGCGTGACGGCCAGCCGCCCGCGTCTTCGAGGTGCTGTGGCAGGTCCCAGTGGTAGAGCGTCAGCCACGGATCGATGCCGTTGTTGAGCAGTTCGTCGACCAGCCGGTCGTAGAAGCCGATCCCGGCGGGGTTGACGCCGCCGCGCCCGCGCGGCTGCACCCTCGGCCAGGAAACGGAGAACCGGTAGGTGTCGACGCCGAGTTTCTTCACCAGCGCGATATCGGCGGGCATCCGGTGGTAGTGGTCGCAGGCGACCTCGCCGGTGTCGCCGTTGTCGATGGTCCAGGGCGACTGGCCATAGGTGTCCCAAATGGACGGTGTTCGTCCGTCTTCGGCGACCGCGCCCTCGATCTGGTAGGCCGAGCTGCCGACCCCCCACCGGAAATCGGACGGCAGGGTGCCGATGAGCTCGTCTTCTCCCGTCATGGCACCTCCTTCCGGCCTGGTCCCGCCTTATTTCACCAGTTAATACATGGCGGAGGCTAAGGTCGTGGGGCATCCTCGAAAGGTCCGCCGCCACAAGATGGGTATCCGCATGCCTGCCAAGCGCACCACCGTCCGTGACCTGCGGCGGCACAACCGTTCCCTCCTGCTGTCGAAACTCTACTTCGACGGCCCGCTCAGCCGCCACGAATTGAGCGGTCTGACCGGGTTGAGCGCCGCGACCGTCAGCAACGTGACCGCCGAACTCGGCGAAGAACGCCTCATCACCGAAGCCGGGCTGGTCGAGTCCGACGGCGGCAGGCCACGCGTCCTGCTCCGCGTCGACCCGGCATACGGCCATGTCGCCGGCGTCGACATCGGCGAGACCGGGGTCAAGGTCGAACTGTTCGACCTCACCATGAACCGGCTCGCCACCGTCGAACACCCCCTCGCCTCCCCGCGACCCGACGCGGCCGCGGCCGTCACCCAGGTGGCGTCCGGAATCCGGGAAGTGATCAACGAAGCGGGGATCGACGAAGCGACCGTGCTCGGTGTCGGCGTCGGCGTTCCCGGCACCGTCGAACAGGGCGCGGCGCTCCGCGTGCACGCGCCCACCATCGGCTGGAAGGAAGTCCCGCTGACCGATCTTCTGCGCGCGGAGGGCGTCGAGCTGCCGTTGTTCGTCGACAACGGCGCGAAAACCCAAGGCCAGGGGGAAATGTGGTTCGGCGCCGGTCGCGGTGCCCGGCACGCGGTGATCGTGCTGATCGGGTCCGGGGTCGGCGCGGCCGTGGTCACCGACGGCACCACCTACCGGGGCTCCACCAGCAGCGCGGGCGAATGGGGTCATACGACGATCGTCTACGGCGGACAGGAATGCCGCTGCGGATCGCGTGGCTGCCTGGAGTCCTACGTCGGCGCGGAGGGTGTCCTCGCGCGCTATCGCAAGGCGCGCGGCGGGAAACCCACCACGGGTGAAGACGAGCAGACGCAGTTCGCCGTCCTGCTGGAGTCGGCGGGCAAGTCCAAGGCGGCGGCCAAAGTACTGGAAGAGACCGCGGGCTACCTCGGCGCCGGGATCGGCAACCTGATCAACCTGTTCAACCCGGAGCGGATCGTGCTGGGCGGCTGGGCCGGGCTCGCGCTCGGCGAGGAGTACCTGCCCGAGATCCGGCGCGTGGCTGGTGAGCACGCGCTCGCGCACGTGTTCGACCAGACCGAGATCGACCTCGGGCGGCTCGGGCCGGACGCGGTCGCCATAGGAGCCGCCACTCTCCCCGTCGCTGCCCTGCTGGACCAGGGCGCGGACCTACGGACTGCCGGATCGAAGCGGGGCACGGCCGCTTGACCCTAAATTCGAGGTCGAAAAATACGTGCCTGAACATCTTGTCGCAGTGGTAAGACCATGCGTATTTTGTTGCCAGCGCAACAAAATAGTTCCGACGTGCGCCTTCTCCTCGCCCGCGTCCCCAACGGTCAGAGAGGCGACAACGATGTCCATCTCCTCCCGGTTCCGCCGGGCTGCGGCGCTCGACGGCCAGGGCAATCTGGTCATCACCGCGAAGAAGGAGAACCCCGGCAACTACAACCGCTGGTACGGGCGCTGCGAGTACACCTCGGCCCGACTGCCCACTCAAGGTCAGTTCACCCAGACCTACGCGTTTAGTCCTCTAGTTGCGGTAGTTCGTACTCAGAACTACCGCAACTAGAGGACTAAACGCGTCAGGGGGTGCGTTCGGCGTAGGCCTCGACGAGCTGGTTTTCGGCGTCGGTGAGGTACTGCGCGAGGAGCGCTTCGGCGCCGAGGCCGTCGCCGGCCTCGATGCGCTCGAGGATCTCCGCGTTGCGCTTGAGGTACGGCTCGTGGAAGCGCCGCGGGTCGGCCATCATGTGGAACACCAGCCGGAGTTCGGCGAAGATGCCGCGCATCAGCTCGTCGATCCGTTCGCTGCCACCGAGTTCCGCGATCGTCGAGTGGAACCGGATGTTCGCGGTGCCGAGGTCCTGCCAGCGCTCACCCCGCTCGGCGAGCTTGCCGTCCTCGACCATGCGCGCGAGCTTCTCGAACGTCGATGGCTTTTCCGTCACCGCCCGCACCGCCGAGCATTCGACGACTTTGCGCACCTTGTAGAGGTCGACGACGTCCTCGACGGACAGCACCCGCACGAAGACGCCGCGGTTGAGTTCGTGGGTCAGCAACCGTTCGTGCGTGAGCAGCCGGAAGGCCTCACGCAGCGTGTTACGGGAGACGCCGAGCGCCGAGCCGATGTCGTGTTCCGACAGCCGGACGCCGGGCAGGAAGAAGCCTTCGGCGATCCGCGTGCGCAAGACGCCCGCGACACGCTCGGCGGTACTGGTGCGGCTGATCATGCCCCGATCGGCTTCGAGTCCTTGCATTGCGACGGGACCACCCTCCGCGATCGTCACACGACTAACCCTATCCAGGTACAAGAGGACAAGCCAAGCATCCTCTTGTGGAATTGTTGAACAATACTTACAGTGCTTACCCATGTGACCCGTGCCACGATGAGAATCACCCTCTGGAGGTGCCGATGAACGCGACAGCCACTACCGAGGACACCCGCCCCTTCGCCTGGTTCCGCACGCTCGGTTCGCGAGGTCGCCGGGCCTTCGTCGGCGCGTTCGGCGGGTACGGGCTCGACTCGTTCGACTACCAGACCCTGCCGCTGGGCCTGGCCGCGATCACCGCGTACTACGGCCTTTCCGGCGGCGAAGCCGGCCTGCTCGGCACGACGACGCTGGTGGTCTCGGCTATCGGTGGCATCGGCGCGGGCATCCTGGCAGACCGCATCGGCCGCGTGCGCACCCTCCAGATCACCATCGCGATGTACACGATCTTCACCGTGCTCTGCGGGTTCGCGCCGAACTTCGAAACGCTGCTGATCTTCCGCGCCCTGCAAGGCCTCGGCTTCGGTGGTGAGTGGGCCGCGGGTGCCGCGCTGGTGGCGGAGTATTCGCAGGCGCGTTACCGCGGCCGGACGGTCGCCTTCGTACAGAGTGCCTGGGCGGTCGGCTGGGCGCTGTCGGTCGTCGTCTACACGGTCGTCTTCAGTATCTGGAGCCCGGACATCGCGTGGCGCGTCATGTTCTGGACCGGCGTCATCCCCGCGCTGCTGGTGCTGTGGGTCCGCCGCAACGTCCAGGACGCGCCCGTCGCGGAGGCCGCCCGGACCGCGAAGAAGGAACGTGGCTCGCTGGCGGGCATCTTCAAGCCGGACCTGCTGCGCACGACGTTGTTCGCCGCCCTGCTCGCCACCGGTGTCCAGGGCGGTTACTACACGCTCGCGACCTGGCTGCCGAGCTATCTGAAGACCACGCGCGGCCTCACCGTGATCGGGACCGGCGGTTATCTCGCGTTCCTGATCTCCGGCGCGTTCATCGGGTACGTCACCGGCGGGTATCTCACGGATCTCTTGGGGCGCAAGAAGACGTTCTTGCTGTTCTCGGTCTTGTCGGCGGGCCTCATCATCGCCTACACCCAGATCCCGGCGGGCGCGAACACCCTCGTGCTGTTCCTCGGCTTCCCGCTCGGGTTCTCGATGTCCGCGATCTTCAGCGGTTTCGGCGCGTTCCTCGCCGAGCTGTACCCGTCGGCGTTGCGCGGGACCGGACAGGGCTTCACCTACAACCTCGGCCGGGCCATCGGCGCGACCTTCCCCGCCGTGGTCGGTTTCCTCGGCGCGGGCGGCGCGATGGTGTTCGGCGCGGTCGGCTACGGCATCGCCATCCTGGCACTGCTCGGCCTGCCCGAGACTCGCGGCCGCGAACTCCGGTGACGACGATCGGAGGAGGAGGTACCGCGATGACCACCTTTGACGAACCGGCGACGATGTCCCCTGGCGAGGCCCGCGCCCTGTTCCGCGCTGGCGCCGAAAAGCCGACCACCGGCTGGGCGAACGGCTTCACCCAGACCAACCTCATCGCCGTCCCCGAAGACTGGGCCTACGACGTCCTGTTGTTCTGCCAGCGGAACCCTCGGCCCTGCCCGGTGCTCGACGTCAGCGATCCCGGCGACCCGTCGACGCGGCTGGCGCCCGGCGCGGATCTGCGCACCGACCTGCCGCGCTATCGCGTCTGGCAGAACGGCGCGCTGTCCGGTGAGATCTCGGACGCGAGCGGATTGTGGCGCAGCGACATGGTCGCGTTCTCGATCGGCTGCAGCTTCACCTTCGAATCGGCGATGGCCGTGGCGGGGATCCCGCTGCGGCACGTCGACCAGGGCCGCAACGTGGCGATGTACGGGACGAACCGCGAGTGTGTCCCAGCCGGGCGGCTGCACGGGCCGATGGTGGTCTCGATGCGGCAGATCCCCGAAGATCGCGTCGACGACGCTGTGCGCATCACCCGTGGGATGCCCGATGTGCACGGTGCGCCCGTGCACATCGGGGACCCGGCCGCGCTCGGCATCGCGGATCTCGCCCGCCCCGATTTCGGGGACCCGGTCGACGCGGAACCCGGTGACGTGCCGGTGTTCTGGGCGTGCGGTGTGACCCCGCAAGCGGCGCTCATGGCCTCGCGGCCGCCGTTCGCGATCACGCACGCGCCGGGCTACATGTTCGTGACCGACAAGCTCGACAGTGAGTTCAGGGTGGCTTGATGGATCTCAACAGTGACCTCGGCGAAGGTTTCGGCGCCTGGAAAATGGGCGACGACGACGCCATGCTCGACATCGTCACCAGCGCGAACGTCGCGTGCGGTTTCCACGCCGGTGACCCGTCGGTGATGCGGCGCGTCTGCGAACGCGCGGCGATGCGGGGCGTCGTCATCGGTGCCCACGTCGCCTACCGCGATCTGGCGGGCTTCGGGCGGCGGGCGATGGACGTCGCCCCGGCCGACCTGACCGACGACGTGCTCTACCAGATCGGCGCGCTCGACGCGTTCGCCAGGGCGGCGGGGACACGGGTGCGGTACGTCAAACCGCACGGGGCGTTGTACAACACCGCTTCCGTCGATCCGGAGCAGGCGGCCGCGGTCGTCGAGGGAATCCGGCGGTTCCATCCCGCGCTCGCGTTGCTGTGCCCGCCGAACTCGGAAATGGCCAAGCAGGCGGAAAAGGCCGGATTCCCCGCGTACGCCGAAGCCTTCGCGGATCGCGCGTACACGCCGGAAGGTCTTCTGGTCTCAAGGAAACTGCCGGGCGCCGTGCTCCACGACGCCGACGCGGTGGCCGAACGGGCGGTCGCGATGGCGACCACCGGCAAGGTCGTCGCCGACGACGGGACCGAGCTGAGCCTCCAGCCGCATTCGCTCTGCGTGCACGGCGACACGCCCGGAGCCGTCGAACTGGCGCGACGGATCCGCGCGGGGCTCGACGCGTCAGGTGTCCACATCGGACCGTTCATCGAGGCCGCGTGATGCGAGTGCTGCGCTATGGGGCACGTGCGGCCATGGTCGACTTCGACGATCCGTCGGAGGTGCTCGGGCTGCACGCGTCACTGGATCGGGATCCGCCGGACGGCGTCGTCGAACTGGTCCCGGCCGCGCGGACCCTGCTCATCCGGTTCGACCCCGGCCGGACACACCACGACCGGCTCGCCGGCGACGTCCTCGATCGGTCCACAGTGGACGTCGCGCCGCGCGAAGCCGCCGAGATCGTAGTGCCGGTGCGCTACGACGGTCCGGACCTGGCCGACGTCGCGGCCGCCGCCGGAATGTCGGCGGAGGCGGTCGTCCGGCGGCACGAGGACGGCACGTATGTCTCGGCGTTCTGTGGCTTCGCGCCGGGTTTCGCGTATTTGACCGGACTCGACCCCGCCCTGCGCCTGCCGCGCCGGACGAGCCCGCGCACCAGGGTGCCCGCCGGATCGGTCGCGATCGCGGGCGAGTACACGGCGGTGTACCCGAACGCCTCGCCCGGTGGATGGCGGCTGATCGGACGGACCACGCTGCCGGTCTGGGACGTCGAGCGGGAGCCGCCGAACCTGCTGACGCCGGGTACGCGGATCAGGTTCTCTTCAGCGGTTCTCCGATGACCTCGAAGATCGAAGTCGTCCGCCCGGGGATCTTCGCCACCGTGCAGGATCTCGGACGCCCCGGCCTGGCCGCGATCGGCGTCGGCCGGTCCGGCGCCGCCGACCGCGGTTCACTTCGGCTGGCGAACCGGCTGGTCGGGAACCCCGAGGGCAACGCGGCCCTGGAGGCGGTTCTCGGCGGCCTCGTACTGCGGTTCTCGGCGCCGGCCACTGTCGCCGTCACCGGCGCGACCTGCTCGATCACCGCCGGCGGGCGGGCCGCCGGCCCTGACTCGCCGGTCTTTCTGCGGGCGGGCGAAGACCTCGTGCTCGGCACGGCTTCTCGGGGATTGCGTTGCTATGTCGCCGTGCGCGGCGGCATCGACGTCCCGCCGGTGCTGGGCGCCCGGGCGACCGACACCCTCGGCGAACTGGGGCCGCCAGTGTTGTCGGCCGGGATGACCTTGCCGGTGGGACATCGGGTGCTGGCCCATCCCGGTGTCGATCTCGCACCCCGCCCTTCGCTGCCCGGGGAACCGGTCCTGCGGGTTTCCCCTGGACCGCGACTCGACTGGTTCACCGCCGGGGCACTGTCCACTTTGGTCGGTTCGCCGTTCGTGGCCACCTCCGATGTCGATCGGGTGGGCGTGCGGCTCGAGGGCCCTCTGTTGTCACGAGCGCGTGATGGCGAGCTGCCGCCCGAGGCCACCGTGCCCGGTGCGTTGCAGATCCCTCCTTCGGGGCAGCCGATCCTGTTCCTGGCCGACCATCCGGTGACCGGGGGCTATCCGGTGATCGCGGTGGTGGACGAGGCCGACTTGGATCTGGCCGCACAGCTTCGGCCGGGACAGCGGGTGCGGTTCACCCTTGAGTGGTAAGTCGCGCTAGGCCGAGGGTGCCCTAGGTACCTACCGCGGTGCGCCGATGGCGGTTTCGCGTGACCAGCGGGATAACACGCGTGATTGAATGGACGACACGACCAGCCCGGCACAAGAAACTCGTGAGTGGCAAGGACGGTCATCGAGAGGCAAGGCGACAGTGTCGTGTTCGGGCGCGGTGCCGATGCCGGACCGCACCCCTCACTGGGTGGATCACGAGGAGCCCAGCCCCGAAACCCGCAAAGTGATGTTCAACCGCCCCACCAACCCCAGCTCCGGGTCGGCACTGCCCGGTAGCACCCGCGGCACCCCGTGAAAAGCCAGCCGCGACTCCCCGCCGAACACGAACAGATCCCCCGACCGCAGATCCACATCCGTATACGGCCGCCCGCGATCCGACGTGTTCCCGAACCGGAAGACACACGCGTCCCCCAGGCTCAGTGACACGACGGGTTTTAGCGAGGCCTCGTCCTTGTCCTGGTGCATCCCCATCTTCGCGGCGGAGTCGTAGAAGTTCACCAGCGCGATGTCGGGGTCATACGAAGACGAAGAAGACCCGTAGGCATCAAGAACGGCCCGTCGCCCGAGATCGCCCAGCCAGGAAGGAAACGGGAGCACCGGGGAGCCGTCGTCGGTCACTCGCGAATACCGGTACGGGTACCAGTGCCATCCGAGACAGACCGTCCGCACGGACATCACGCCACCGTTCGGCAACCGCGTCTGACGGTAACCACGCCATCCACGACAGGCTTCGACCAGACGGCGTTGCGCGTCGAGGTCGAGCCAGCCGGGGACGTGCACGGCATCGGGTGCGACTTCGTTCCGGGGTCGGGGGATCAGCGCGTCCACACGTCGAGTTTGCCAGGGCGCGCGCCGATGAGCCGGTGGCCCCGCACCAGGACGCCTGCCGCGGCGAACCGGCTCAGCAGGCGCTGGAAGAACCGCGGCTGAGACGGAGCGTCCTTGATTGTCACAGCGAGAAAACCTGCCACAAGGAGCCGTGCGAAGCCACCCATCGGACTACTCCGATCGGCCGGTTGACCACCCTGCGTTTACCCGGTCACAGACCGAATTCGACCACCGTCACGCCCGCCCGCGCGGGCACCGGGTCGTTCATCTCCGCCAGCACCGCGGGGACGTCGTCGAGGCCGACGCGCCTGTCGATCATGCCCGCGAGATCGATCCCGGCGGTTTCCACCACCCGCAGCATCTCGGGGTACTCGTGCGCCTGCAGCCCGTGGATGCCGACGATCTCCAGTTCCCCGCCGATCACCCGGTGCATCGGGATCGGCGCGATGCCCCGCGCGGGCGGCATCAGGCCGGCCTGGACATGCCGTCCCCGCTTCCGGAGGCCGCCGATCGAGGCCGCGCAGGTGGCGGGTGAGCCGAGGCAGTCGAGCGAGACGTGCGCGCCGCCGCCGGTCAGGTCGCGGACGTGCGCGGCGACGGCCTCGTGGCCGTCGAACGCGGACGGGTCGACGGCCAAGGCGGCGCCCATCCGCGCGGCCAGCGCCCTGGCCGGAGGAGACGGGTCGACGGCGACGACCGAAGCACCGGCCGCGACGGCCAGCAGGATCGCCGAGACGCCGACGCCACCACAGCCGTGGACCGCGACCCACTGACCGGGCCGCACGCCGCCCTGGCGCAGCACCGCCCGGAACGCCGTCCCGAACCGGCAGCCCAGCGCCGCCGCCTCGGCCGAGGACAGCGAGTCCGGCAGCGCCACGAGGTTGACCTCGGCGTTTTCGATGGCGACGTACTCCGCGAACGAGCCCCAGTGGGTCGCTCCCGGCTGGAACTCCCGGTCGCAGATCTGCTGGTCACCGGCCGCGCACTGGGCACAGGTGCCGCAGGCGCAGACGAACGGCACCGTCACCCGGTCCCCCGCCGACCAGCCTCGGACGCCCTCACCGAGCGCCGTGATCCGGCCGGCGAGTTCGTGCCCGGCGACGTGCGGCAGTTTCACCGACGTGTCGTGACCCTGCCAGGAATGCCAGTCGCTGCGGCACACCCCGGTCGCGTCGACGGCGATCACCACCCCGCCCGGCGCGGCCACCGGATCCGGCACCTCGTGTACCTCGGGCAGCACCCCGAACTCCTCGAAGACGACCGCCCGCACCGACTCTCCCTACGTCTCCCGGCCTCGCTGCGTCACCAGGCCCTCGCCGGGCACCGTACACCGGGCCGCCCGGCCGCGTGGCGGTCCCAAAAGCCGTGACAGTGACGCCGACGGCAGCCCGAGGACCTCCTCGAGATTCTTGAGCACCAGCAGGGATTCCGGCCGTTCGGGACGGCACCGCCCGGACTGCCAATGGCTCAGCGTCGCGAGACTGACCGAGCACCCCCGCCCTCGCAGCCGATACCGGATCCGGTCGAGACCGAGACCCCTCGCCCTGATCGCCGCCCTGAGGGCGTCCGCGAACGGCCCGTTCTCCAGCAGCCGCCTGAGTTCACGTCCTTCCGCTACCCCCCGGTCGATGGTGTGTGTCCGCTGACCGGTCATTGTCATCGCCTTCGCACGCTCGCTAGCCACCCGGAACAGCGCAGCCTAGGCGGGCGAACACATGATCGGAAGGGCCTTGGATCACCTATCCACCCGGCAGGTGGGTGACGTGTCCGAGCGCCGAATTATGCAGGGACGTAGGGAAAATTCCCACCTGGCGTCCCTGGCGAAATGTGTCCACAGTGGACATAGGTCAGCGCAGCGCGACCGACAGCGCCTGTGCGATCTCCTTGCCGATCGCGTGCGTCGCCGCGTCCGGTGGCGAGCCGACCTTGACCACCATCGGACCGCCGAACGGCTGGCGTTCGACGACCTCGATCCGCTCGCCGAGGTTGATGGCGTGCTCGGTGAGATACCGCAGAAGTTCCGGGTCGGTGTCCCAGACGCGGACGATCTCGCCGACCGCGCCGGGCGGGAGGTCGTCGAGGATACGCATCGGCATCTCCTCGACGCTGCCGTCGGGGGCGGGGATGGGGTCGCCGTGCGGGTCGCGCACCGGGTTGCCGAGCTTCGCCGCGATGCGTTCGACGAGCCTGTCCGACACCGCGTGTTCGAGCGCGTCGGCCTCGGCGTGCACCTCGTCCCAGGTGTAGCCGAGTTCGGACACCAGGTAGGTCTCGATCAGCCGGTGACGGCGGAGCACCGAGCGGGCGAGCTGCCTGCCTTCGGTGGTCAGCTCGATCCCGCGGTACGGGACGTGCGCGACCAGCCCCAGCTGGGACAGCTTGGTGACCATGCCGGACGCCGACGACGGGCTGACCTCCAGCCGCCCGGCCAGCGACGTGTTGGTGACGGCCTCACCGCGTTCCACCAGCCCGTAGATCACCCGGACGTAGTCCTCGACGGACGACGACCTGCGATTTGCCCCTTCACCCATGGGTGCGAGTTTACGGCTTGCCGCCTGGTCGCGGGCTCACCCCGCGTGCGGCCGCCAGCGGTACCGGATCCAGCCGGGGACCTGCTCGGCGCCCAGCTGGGCGTAGAACGCCTCACCCTTCTCGTTGCCCTCCTGCATCTCCCATTCGACCCGGCCCGGCGTCCGTGCGGCCAGCTCGTCGAGCAGCTCCCGTCCGAGGCCGAACCGCCGATGCGCAGGGCGCACGAAGAGGTCGTCGAGCCAGATCCCGGGCTTGGCCTCCCAGGTGGAGAAGTTCCAGCTGCAGAAGGCGAAACCCGCGACCTCACCCGGCTCACCCGGCGGGGTGGCGAGGAGCACCCAGGCCTTCGGAGCGGGCCCGAAGAGGAACCCGGCCAGCTCCTGGCGGTCCAGCTTCAGATCATGTTTGTCCTCGTAGACCGCGTGCTCCTCGATGAGCGCGCAGATCTCCTCGATGTCGTCCGCGACGGCGTCCCGTACCGGCATCAGTGTCAGCTCCGTTCGTAGACGAGGTCGCCGCCGACGGCGGTGGCGACGACGTGGACCGAATCCAAAGTGGACTCGTCGGTGGGGTCGGCCGAGAGGACGGCGAAGTCCGCGAGCTTGCCGGGCAGCAGCGTGCCCAGGTCCTTCTCGGCGAAGGCGGCATAGGCGGAGCCGTAGGTGTAGGCGTGCAACGCCTCGGCCGGGGTAAGCCGTTCCTCGGGGCCGAGGACGACGCCCGACGCGGTCTTCCGCCGCACCATGTCGGCCAGCGCGAGCAGTGGGGCGCCTTCGACGACCGGGCGGTCCGAGCTGGCGGGGAGGACGCAACCCGCGTCGAGCAGGCTCTTGAGCCGGTAGCACCATGGCTCGCGTTCCGGGCCGAGCGCGGCGCGCATCCCGTCGCCGATCTCGTTGACGAACCGGCCCTGCGGTGAGGCGATCAGCCCCAGCGACGCCAGCCGCTCCAGCTCCTCGGGCCTCAGCACCGCGCAGTGCTCGATGCGGTGCCGGTGATCGGGCCGAGGATTCGCCTTCAGCGCGGCTTCGTAGGCGTCGAGGACGACGGTGATCGCGCGGTCGCCGATGGCGTGCGTCGCGATCTGCCAGCCCGCCCGGTGCGCGGCGGCGATCGTCCGCGCGATCTCGTCCTCGGGCACCTGGAAGTAGCCGACGTTGTCCGGTTCCCCGGCGAACGGCTCGTGCATCGCGCAGGTCCGGCCGATCAGCGAGCCGTCGGCGAACAGCTTCATCGCGCCGATCCGCAGCCATTCGTCGCCGAAGCCGGTGCGCAGGCCAAGGTCGAGTCCGTACAGCGCTGATGGCTCCTCGGCGGGAAAGCGTGCCTCGGAGCGCGCCCCCGCGTCCAGCTCGTGCAGCACACTCGCCGCGACCATCACCGTGCTCCGCACCCGCAGCACCCCTCGATCACGCGCCAGCTGGTACGCGGCGAGTTCGGCGGGGGTCTCCCCCACGAGACCCCCGCCGATCCCGGCTTCCTGGACGCTCGTGATCCCCTCGGAGAGGTATCGCGCGCTCGCCCGGTCCAGCCCGCGCACGACGGTCTCCACCGGTGTCGGGTAGGTCAGCGGCCGCAGCATCAGCTGGGCCTGTTCCCGCAGCAGCCCGGTCGGCGAACCGTCCTCGTCGCGGACGACGTCACCACCCACCGGGACGTTGGCGAGGTCCAGCCGTTCCAGCACCGCGGAATTGACCACGGTCATATGCCCGGACGTGTGCTTGAGCCGCACGAGGTGTCCGGGAGCGGCGCGATCGAGCCCCTGCCTCGTCGGATGGCCGCCCACGAGCTTGTTCTGGTCGTAGCCGCTGCCGATGATCCAGCCGCCCGGCGGCGTGTCGGCCGCGCGCCGTGCGACGGCGTCGTACACCTCGTCCACGCTGCGGCAAGCCGACAGCGCGACGTCGTCGAGAGCCATGCCGAACCAGGCCATGTGGTTGTGCGCGTCGTGGAAACCGGGCACCACCACCGAACCACCGAGATCGACCCGGCGCTTTGCGGAAAGCGCGGAAGCATCCGCGCCGATAGCGACGATTCGCCCGTTCAGCACTGCCAAAGCATCGGATTCCGCAACTCCGGTGAGGAACCGGGCGTTCTCGTAGACCGTGTCGACCCGCATGGATTCGACCCTATCGATCGATCGATCGGTCGTCTAGGCTCCGCGTCATGAGCACCGTGGACTACGCACTCGACGACGGCATCTGCGTGATCTGGCTGAACCGCCCGGCACGGCTCAACGCGGTGGTCACCGAACTGGTCGACGACCTGTTGGAAGCACTCGACGCGGCCGCGCACTCGGACGCGCGGGCGGTCGTGCTGGCAGGCCGGGGACGCGCGTTCTGCGCCGGGCACGACCTCAAAGAGCCCACCCCGGAAGGTGATTCACGCCCGCGACTCGACCGGCTACAAGACGTCACCCGCCGCCTTCGCGGCCTCCGTCAGCCCGTCATCGCCGCGGTCCACGGATACGCGATCGGCGCGGGGGCCGAGTTCGCGATGGGCTGCGACCTGATCCTCGCCGCCGACGACGCGGTGTTCGCCTTCCCCGAGGTCTCGCTCGGCCTGAGCGTCACGGGTGCGGCTTCGCGGCTGCTGCCACTGCTGGTCGGCCCGCTGAAGGCCAAGGAACTGCTGCTGCTCGGCGAGCGGGTGAGTGGCGCCAAGGCGCACGAACTCGGCCTGGTCAACGCCGTCCTGCCCGCCGACGACCTGATGGACACCGCGCTCGACTGGGCGGCCAGGATCGCCGCCCATCCGGCCGCCGCGGCCACGATGGCCAAACGCGCCCTCGATTCCGGCCTCGACAGTTCGCTCGACGCCGCGCTCGAACTCGAAGTCAGCCACGCGCTGATCACCGAGCACTCCGCGGCCGTCCTCGCGTCGGCCGAGGCGTTCCGGAGCCGGACATGACCTCGCTCGCCGGGATCGACACCCTCCTCGGGCTGACCGGCCGGGCCGCCGTGCTCTGGCCGGACAAGACGGCGTGGATCTTCGACTCCACCGGCGAACGCTTCACCTTCGCCGACGTCGACGCGCGCAGCACGGAGTTCGCCCGCGCACTGCTGGACCTCGGCGTGAAGCCGGGTGACAGGGTCGCGGTGATGCTGCGCAACCAGCCCGAATTCCCGTTGCTGTGGCTGGCCTTGGCCAAGATCGGCGGGGTACTCGTCCCGGTCAACACCGGGTACCGCGAATTCGACGGCGCCCACGTCCTCCGGCATTCCGGCGCCCGGTTCGCCGTCGCGGCCGAGGAATTCCTGGAGCTGGTGAACAAGATCGCGGCCGAGACCACGCTCGAACGCGTGCTTACCCCCGGTGAACTCACCGATCCCGGCGGCGAGCCGGCCTTCACGAGCGAAGGCGAACGCCCGGTCAACATCCAGTACACGTCGGGGACCACGGGCGCACCCAAGGGTTGCGTACTGCCGAACCGGTATTGGACGACACTGGCGATCAGCCTGGCCACGGACTTCCCCATGGTCGGCGCGGACGACGTCGTCCTGACCGCGCAACCGTTCCACTACATCGATCCACAGTGGAACGTGGCGCTGGGGCTCGCGGGCGGCGCGACGCTGGTGGTGCTCGACCGCTTCCACCCGTCCACGTTCTGGGAGAAGGTCCGCGAACACGGCGTCACCTGGTTCTACTGCCTCGGCCTGATGCCGACGCTCCTGCTTCGCCAGCCGGAGAGCGAACTGGACAAGGCTCACCAGGTCCGCGCGATCTGCGCTTCGGCCATCCCGCGCGACCTGCACGCCACGCTCGAAGCGCGCTGGGACACGCCGTGGTACGAGGCCTTCGGCATGACCGAAACCGGCGGCGACATCCGGATGTACCCGGCGGATCACGAGGAGACGATCGGCACCGGCTGTCTCGGCAGGCCCGCGCCCACCCGCGAGGTGATGATCGCGGACGCGGCCGGGAAACCACTGCCGCGCGGGAAAACCGGTGAGCTGCTGATCCGCGGGGTCGGGCTGATGCACGGCTATCACGACGACGTCGAAGCGACAAGGCGCGCGTTCGACGGCGGCTGGTTCCACACCGGCGATCTGGCCACAATGGACGACGAGGGCCGCGTGTACTACGTGGGCCGCACCAAGGACATGATCCGCCGCAGCGGCGAGAACATCTCAGCCGACGAGGTCGAGCGGGCCTTACAGCTGCATCCGGCGGTCAAACTCGCCGCCGTCATCGCGGTGCCGGACGAGATCCGCGGCGAGGAGGTCAAGGCGTACCTCGTCCTCGACGAAAACGAGGGACATCAGTGCGAACCGGCCGAACTGGCCGAGTTCTGCTCGGCGAAACTGGCCTACTTCAAGGTTCCCCGGTTCTGGACGTTCACGGTGGACCTGCCGATGACGCCGTCGGAACGGGTCGCCAAGGGCGAGCTGAAGAAGGCCGAAGACCTGCGTGCCGGATCGTGGGACAGGACCACCGGGACCTGGCTGTGAACACCCGCGAAAGAGTCCGCCAGGCCGCGGTGAAACTGTTCGCCACCAAAGGTTTCCACGGTACCGGCATCCGGGATCTCGCCCAAGAGGCGGAGCTGTCCTCCGCCAGCCTGTACCACTACATGGGCACCAAAGAGGATCTGCTGGTGGCCATCATGAACGAGTCGCTGCGGCGGCTGCTCGACGCGGCTGAACAGGCGACCGCCGGGTTGCCCGATCCCGTGTCGCGACTCGGATCCCTGGTGGCACTGCACGTACTGGCGCACGCCATCCAGCCGGATGACACCCGCGTGGTCGACAACGAGGTCCACGCGCTCACCCCCGCCGCCAGGGCCGAAGTGGTGGCGCTGCGCGATGCCTACGAAAGACTGTGGGCCGACGCCATCGAAGACGGCGTCGCGGCAGGTGTCTTCCACACCGACCAGCCTTCGGTCACCCGGCTCGCACTGGTGGAGATGTGCAGCGGGGTCGCGCGCTGGTATTCACCGCGCGGGCCGCTCACCCTGGACCAGCTGGCCTCGCATTACGCGGAACTGGCGCTGCGGGCGTTAGGCTGTGCCAGACCGCTGGAGCCCACCCACCTGCAAAACTGCCGTGAAGTGGTCTCGGGAGTGTGGCGAGTGCCCGTTTAGCGGCGACTCATACCCGGTACGCCTTGCTCAGACGGCTTGTCTGGGGGACGCTCGAAGGGTGACTGAGCAAACGATCCAACTCGAACTGGACGACTCGGGTCTCTCGCCGGCGTTGCCGATGCCTTCGAACCCCCGTGATCAGGTGCAGGACGTCCCCTACCGCCCGGTGGGATTCCGCGACGACGACCTGCCCACGGCCCTCGAACGGTGCGCGACATGGCTACGCCAGGCTCAGGAGTGGCTCGGGGAACCGGTCGATGTGCTGGCCGTCCATCTCGACTACGACGACCGCAAGGGTTCGCCGTATTATGACGTGAAACTTCTCTGCAACGAGGAGGACCTGGCCGGGGTCCCGATCGCGATGCGGACCCAGAAGGACGACGACTAGCCTGCCGATGTACTGAACGGGACTTTCCTCACGCCCTGTCACCTGGCGTGGGAGAGTCGGCCGAGAGGTCCGTGAAGGCCTCCTTCCCTACTTTGAGAATAAGGAAGGAGGCCTTCACTGCGTCGCCACCCGGTTGGGGAGTGATCGTTCTGGCAGGGCGCTTCAGCCCAGGGTGCCGCCCACCTTGACGTGCCCCTTCAGCAGGTTGCGCGCGATGGTCCGGCGCTGGATCTCGTCGGTGCCCTCGTAGATCCGCAGCAGCCGCAGTTCGCGGTACCACCGCTCGACCGGCAGTTCCCGCGTGTAGCCCATTCCGCCGTGGATCTGCAGGACGCGGTCGACGATCTCGTTCGCTTTCACCCCGCCGTACAGCTTCGCCATCGACTGCGCGTGCCGCGAGTCCAGCTTCTGGTCGACCTGCCAGGCGGCGTGCAGCACCAGCCAGCGCAACGCCTCCAGTTCGGTGCCGGAGTCCGCGATCATCCACTGGATCGCCTGGCGCTCGGCGATCTTCTGCCCGAACGTCTCCCGTGTGTTGGCGTGCTCGATGGCCATCGAGATCAGCCGTTCGCAGGAGCCGATCGCGCGGGCGGGCAGCAGGTAGCGGCCGGCGCCGATCCACTGCATGGCCAGGTCGAAACCGTGGCCGAGTTCACCGAGGATCTGCGTCTCCGGCACGCGGACGTCCTCGAAGACCAGCGCCGCCGGGCCCCATTCACCCATGGTGTCGATGTATTCGGACTTCCAGCCCGCGTCGCGATCGACGAGGAAGCAGGTGACGCCGCCGTTCGCCCCCTTCTTGGGGTCGGTGATCGCGAAGACCAGCACGAAGTCGGCCTCGTTGCCACCGGTGATGAAGGTCTTCTCGCCGTTGATGACCCAGTCGGTGCCGTCCTTGCGGGCGGACGTCCGGATGGCCTTGGCGTCCGAGCCAGCGCCGGGTTCGGTGATCGCGAAACACGACTTGCGTTCGCCCGAGATCGTCGGGAGCAGATAGCGCTCCTTCTGCTCGTCGTTGGCGTAGTAGAGGATGTTGTCCGCGGCGCCGCCGAAGCGGAACGGCACGAACGTGCGGCCGAGTTCGGCCTCCAGCAACGCGGTCATCACCGCGGACAGGCCCATGCCGCCGTACTCCTCGGGCGTCTGCACGCCCCAGAAGCCGGACTCCTTGGCCTTCAGCTGGAGTTCGCGCAGTTCCTCGCCGGTGAGGCCCGGCTGACCGGCGCGTTCGCGGCGCAGCACCTCCTGCTCACGCGGCATCAGGTCGCGCTGGACGAACGTGCGGACCCAGTCGCGCACCTCGCGTTCCTCGACGCTCAAAGAGAAATCCATGGTCGGCCCGCTCCTGTTCGGCATTGACTAAGCGCTCGCTTAGTTCAGCGTACCGCTTCGGTTGTCGTTCGCCGAGAAGTTGTCATAAGTTTTCGCGACCTGTTCTCTTCTCGTCGAAGGGCACCCATGAGCACGGAACAACCCGCGGCGAAGCGGGACCGCACCCATTACCTCTACATCGCCGTCATCGCCGCGGTGGTGCTCGGCATCGCGGTCGGCATCCTGTTCCCCCAGGTCGGCAAGGAACTGAAGCCGCTCGGGACCGGGTTCGTGAATCTGATCAAGATGATGATCTCGCCGATCATCTTCTGCACGATCGCGCTGGGCGTCGGCTCGGTGGCGAAGGCCGCGAAGGTCGGCCGCGTCGGCGGGCTCGCGCTCGGCTACTTCCTGGTGATGTCGACGGTCGCGCTGGTCATCGGCCTGGTCGTCGGCAACATCCTGCAGCCCGGCTCCGGCCTGCATCTGACCCCGGAGATCGCCGAAAAGGGCCAGGGCCAGATCGCCAAGAGCGAGGGCACCGTCGAGTTCCTGCTCGGGATCATCCCGGAAACGCTGGTCTCGGCGTTCACCGAGGGCGAGGTGCTCCAGACGCTGCTGGTCGCGCTGCTCACCGGGTTCGCGCTGCAGAAACTGGGCACGAAGGGCGAGCCGATCCGGCGCGGTATCGAGCACATCCAGCGGCTCGTGTTCCGGATCCTCGCGATGATCATGTGGGCGGCCCCGGTCGGCGCGTTCGGCGCCATCGCCGCCGTCGTCGGCGAGACCGGCTGGAAGGCACTGCAGAGCCTCGCGGTGATCATGCTCGGCTTCTACATCACCTGCGCGCTGTTCGTTTTCGTGGTGCTCGGGCTGATCCTCGGCCTGCTGGCCAGGGTCAACATCTTCAAGCTGCTGAAATACCTCGGCCGCGAGTTCCTGCTGATCTTGTCGACATCGTCGTCGGAATCGGCGCTGCCGCGGCTGATCGCGAAGATGGAACACGCCGGGGTGTCGAAACCGGTCGTCGGCATCACCGTGCCGACCGGATACTCGTTCAACCTCGACGGCACCGCGATCTACCTGACGATGGCGTCCATCTTCATCGCGGACGCGCTCGACAAACCGCTGGCCATCGGCGAGCAGATCTCGCTGCTGGTGTTCATGATCATCGCGTCAAAGGGTGCGGCGGGCGTCACCGGTGCCGGGCTCGCGACGCTGGCGGGCGGTCTCCAGTCGCACCGGCCGGAACTGGTGGACGGCGTCGGGTTCATCGTCGGCATCGACCGGTTCATGTCCGAGGCCCGCGCGCTGACGAACTTCGCGGGCAACGCCGTCGCGACCGTGCTGATCGGCACCTGGACCAAGGAGATCGACCGCGAGCAGCTGGACCGGACCCTGAACGGCCGATCACCGTTCGACGAAGCGACGCTTCTCGACGAACATCCGAGTGAAGCCGGGGCGGAATCGGGTAAGAAGGAGATGTGATCGAATGTGCGGTCCGCTGGTCCCCGCCCCTGCCCGCTGAACCCCGGTTCCTGGCTTTGCTCGACGAGCTCGAGCAGGGCCGGTACGCCAACTACCGCCAGGACATCGACAAACGCCGGTTCCTGACCGGCCGAGTGCTGGCGAAGACCGTCGCCGCCGAACGGCTCGGCCTGGCCGTCGAGGACGTGAGCTTCGACGCGACCTGCGACGACTGCGGCAAACCGCACGGCCGTCCCAGGGTGCCCGGCGCGGCGCTGATGCTGTCGATCTCGCATTCCGGCGACCTCATCGGCGTCGCGGCCACCAGCGGGACCCCGGTCGGGCTCGACGTCGAGACCGCCGGCAGGCGAGCCGATGATTCGCTCATCGAGTACGCGCTGAGCCCGCCGGAGCAGGCCGCGATCGCCGGCCTGCTCGACGAGCAGCGCGCGACGGCGTTCTTCACGTACTGGACGCGCAAGGAAGCAGTCATGAAGGCCACCGGGAAGGGCCTCAAGATCCCGTTGCAGAGCATCACGTTCTCCGGGTACGACGAGGAGGCGCGGCTGGTCCGGTCGGGCAACGCGGCCCTCGACCCCGCACGGACGCGGCTCGCCGACCTGAAGGCGACCGAGGGCTACCGGGCCGCCGTCGCACTGCTGACGGCGGACGAAATCTCGGTCACCGAAGACTTCGCGACCCTCTGACCCCCACGCGATTAGTCCTCTAGTTGCGGTAGTTGCGCGTGCAAGTACCGCAACTAGAGGACTAATCGCGTGGGGGTTAGATCTCCAGGCCCATGGCGGCCAGCAGGGTGCGGAACTTCGCCGACGTCTCGTCCAGCTCGGTCCGGGGGTCGGAAGCGGGCACGATGCCGCCGCCGGCGTACAGCCGCATGGAGGTGTCGGCGATCTCCGCGCACCGGATCCCGACGGCCCATTCACCGTCTCCGGCCGCGTCGACCCAGCCGACGGCACCCGCATAGTACGCGCGGTCGAACGGCTCGAGTTCCTGGACCAGCGAGCGCGCGGCGTCGGTCGGCGTACCGCAGACGGCGGGCGTCGGGTGCAGCGCGGCGGCGAGGTCCAGCGCGGTGACGTCCTGGTCGATCAGCTCGCCGGTGACGGTCGTCGAGAGGTGCCAGATCGCCGGAGTCGTGACCAGTTCGGGGCCGCGAACGTCGAGGGCACGGCAGAACGGCCGGAGGATCTCGACGACGGACTCCACCACCACGGCGTGTTCGAGGTGGTCCTTTTCGGACGCCAGCAGCGCCTGACCGTTCGCCTTGTCGATCGCCGGGTCCGCCGACCGGGGCATCGACCCGGCATGCGGCCTGGACACGACCGAACCACCGGTGCGGGACAGCAGGAGTTCGGGAGTGGCGCCGACCAGCGTGCGCCCGCCGGGCAACTGCGCGGCGTAGGTGGTGTGCCGGGGGTTCCCGTTCGCGAGGTTCCGGACGACGTCGGCGACCGGGACGGCCTCAGCGAAGCCGAGATCGAGCGCACGGGCCAGAACCACTTTGCGCAGGTCACGGTCGCTCAGTGCGGCGACGGCCGCGCGGACGGCGGCGAGATGCGCCTCCGGTTCGGGCACGGGAGTGACCTTCACCGGCCCCGGAAGCGCGGTGCGCGGCGGAACGGCCGCGTGATCGGCCGACGCGCGGTGCACCGTACGAGGCAGAACCAGGTGGCTCGGCGTCGAGGTGGTGTCGAAGGGCAGCACTCCGACCGCGATCGGAGCACCCGAGTCGGTGAACAGCCCCGGGAGTGCCCGGGACAACCGCGCCGGATCGGTGTCGGTCGCGGTGGCCGCGGCCCCGCTCGCGAGGAGCGCGTGCCGAGCCGTGGCCAGGAGGAAGTCTCCCCGCTCGTAGCGGGCGGCCAGGTCTGCCGGGGTCGCTGGTGCGGTACTGGTCGTCACCCCACCAGCGTCCCAGGCTCCGGCTGAGACCAGGGGAAGGTGTCGCCCTGGCGACAGCCTCTCGGGCGACACCTTCCCCTGGTCAGCCCGTGACCTGGGCGGAAGCGTTACTTCAGCGCCTCGAGGAGGGCCTCGCGCTGCCGCTCACCCAGGCCGGCGGCGCGCCGGTCCGGGTCGATGCCGGCCTGCTCCAGCAGGGCGGCGACCTTGACCGCGCCCAGACCGGGGACGGCCTTCAGCAGCTGCGTGACCTTCGTCTTGCCGATGGTCTTGTTCTCCTTGGCCTGCTTGAGCACCTTGTCGATGCTCTCCTTGCCGGACTTGATCGACGCAAGCAGCTCGGAGCGCGCCTTGCGAGCCTCAGCCGCCTTGGCGAGGGCATCGGCGCGCTGCTCCGGAGTCAACGTGGGCAGAGCCAACGTAGTAGTCCTTTCATCTCAGGTCTCCGCTTTCGCGGCCGACGGCCTTTACCCATGCTTGCGAGAGCAAGCGCTGGCCAGCCGTCTCTGTACCACGGCCCCAGTAAACGCCACCCGTTCCGCGACCGTGAAACCGACACGCACTTATTACCCCTCGACCACGTCATGGGCAACCGCCCCAGCCTGCGGAAACACGCCTTTCGGGCGGTGTTTCGATGGCGTTCATCACCCTTATGAGCGATACCTCGACTTCGCACTGTTAGCCATTTTTCGTTTCATGGTAGGAAAAATACGAATTATTGACGATCTTGACCCGAACCGGCGGACACCCGATAGCGCGACACTGTGACCGAACGGTTGCCCGCGACGTTACTGACCAGTTCACCCCAGCCGGATTAGAGTCGACCCAACCCCAGTTCACCGGCGACCGAGCACTACCGGGAGTACACGATGTTGAGCACGATGCAGGACGGACAGCTGTCCATCGCCAGACTGCTCCGCCACGGCGCAGGAGTGCACTCCGCGAGCGAAGTCATCACCTGGACCGGTTCAGAAGCCCGTCGTGAGACCTACGGTGAGCTCGGCAAGCACGCCGCGCGGCTCGCCAACGCCCTCCGGAGCCTGGGTATCACCGGCGACCAGCGCGTCGGCACCTTCATGTGGAACAACGCCGAGCACACGGCCGCCTACCTGGCCATCCCCGCCATGGGCGCGGTGCTGCACACGCTGAACATCCGGCTTTTCCCGGAGCAGCTGGTCTTCGTCGCCAACCACGCCGAGGACCAGGTCGTCATCGTCGACGGCACGCTGGTCCCGTTGCTCGCGAAGCAGCTCCCGGAGCTGAAGACCGTGCGTCACGTCATCGTGGCCAACGGCGACGCCTCCACCCTCACCGCGCCAGACGGCGTCCAGGTGCACTCCTACGACGAGCTGCTGGCCGCCCAGCCGGACACCTTCGACTGGCCCGAGGTGGACGAGCGCTCGGCCGCCGCGATGTGTTACACCTCGGGCACCACGGGTGACCCGAAGGGCGTCGCGTACTCCCACCGGTCGATCTGGCTGCACTCGATGCAGGTCACCATGACCGACAGCATGCGGCTGGCCCAGCACGACAAGGCCCTCGCGATCGTCCCGATGTTCCACGCGATGGCCTGGGGCATGCCGTACGCGGCGCTGATGGTCGGCGCGTCGCTGCTGATGCCGGACCGGTTCCTCCAGCCCGCCCCCATCGCCCAGATGCTCGACACCGAGAAGCCGACCTTCGCCGGCGCCGTCCCGACGATCTGGCAGGGCCTGCTCTCGCACCTCGACGCGAACCCGCAGGACATCTCCCACCTGCGCGAGGTCATCGTCGGCGGCTCGGCCGCGCCGCCGTCGCTGATGCACGCGTTCGAGGACCGCTACGACGTGCCGATCCTGCACGCCTGGGGGATGACCGAGACGTCGCCGCTGGGCAGCGTCGCACGTCCGCCCGCCGCCGCCACCGGCGAGAAGGCGTGGGAGTACCGCTACACCCAGGGCCGGTTCCCGGCGTCCGTCAGCGCGAGGCTGATCGGCGACAACGGCGAGGAACTGCCTTGGGACAACGAAAGCGTCGGCGAACTCGAGGTGCAGGGCCCGTGGATCGCGGGGTCGTACTACAGCGGCACGACCGGTGACGGGGCCGACCCGGAGAAGTTCCACGACGGCTGGCTGCGCACCGGCGACGTCGGCAAGATCAGCCAGGACGGCTACCTCACGCTCACCGACCGCGCGAAGGACGTCATCAAATCCGGTGGCGAGTGGATCTCCTCGGTGGACCTGGAAAACCAGGTGATGGCCCACCCCGCGGTGGCCGAGGCGGCCGTGGTCGGCATCCCGGACGAGAAGTGGGACGAGCGCCCGCTGGTCGCCGTCGTGGTCAAGGAAGGCCAGACCGTGACGGCCGAAGAACTGCGCGAGTTCCTGTCCGGCAAGGTCGCGAAGTGGCAGCTTCCGGAGAATTGGACCTTTGTGGACGAAGTCCCCAAGACCAGTGTCGGCAAGTTCGACAAGAAGCGGCTGCGGGCGTTCCACTCCGAGGGAAAGCTCGACATCAGTCAGCTCTAACGGGTTAATCTCCCGCGCGCCTGCCCTTCCGTGAAGGTGATCTTGAGGGACGCTGTCTCTCAAGATCACCTTCACGGAAGGGTTTTGTTGGTGCGTAAGACAAGCAGGCGGACGTTCCTGGCACTGGCGGGGACGGCCGCGCTCTCCGCCTGCGGGTCGAACACTGTCCAATCAGGAAACCCGCCACCTTCGACGGCCTATTCCGCCGGGGTGACCCGGCCGAAACCGAAGCCGGTGGACCTCTCCCAGTGGTACCACCCGTACCCCGAATCGGGGGTCCAGGAAGCCGTCACGCGCTACGCGGCCGCGTACCAGAAGTCCAAGGTCGCCGTGCAGTGGAATCCCGACGACTACGAGACGAAACTCGCCGCCGCACTCCAGGCGGGCCCGGTTCCGGATGTCTTCGAAGGCCAAGTCACCGTCGACCGTGTCCGGCAGAACCTCCTCGTCCCACTCGACGACATCATCGGCTCCGTAAAAGGCGATTTCACCGCAGCGGCACTCGCGGCCCAGATCGTCGACGGCAAGACGTACGGGATCCCGCAGGCACTCGACACCCAGGTCCTCTTCTACCGCAAGAGTTTCCTGCAGGAGGCCGGAGTCCAGCCGCCACAGACGCTCGACGAACTCGTCGACGTGGCAAGGAGACTCTCCAAAGACGGCGTCAAAGGGCTGTTCGCGGGCAACGACGCCGGCGCGGCCGCGCTCGCCGGTCCGCTGCTGTGGGCCGCGGGCCTCGACTACGTCAAGGACGGCAAGTCCGTCGGCTTCGACGATCCCCGCGCCGCGACGGCGTTCACGAAACTGCGTGACCTCAACGGTTCATTGCTGCTGGGCACTTCGACGGACTGGGCGGACCCGATCCCGTTCATCGACGGGCTCACCGCCATGCAGTGGACCTGGCTGTGGAATCTGCCGAAGATCCAGGACACCATGGAGGACGATTTCGGCATCCTGGCCTTCCCCCGGCTCGACGCGGCGGGCGCGCCGTCCGTCCCGGTCAGCGGGTTGAGCGCGATGGTGCATTCGAAGAGCCTGAACCCCAACGCCGCCAAGGACTTCGTCAAGTGGCTGTGGCTGGAGCGCACCGACTTCCAGCAGGAGTTCGCCACCAATTTCGGCTTCCATCTGCCCGCACGCCTGAGCGTGCTCGACAAGATCGCCCCCGCGAACGACGCCGCCCGGCTGGTCAAGGAGACCGGTCGCGCCGCCGGTCCACTGTGGACGCCGATGGCGAACACCGTGCTCGTCGAGGCAGTGGGCCGGATAGTCCGCGACGGTGCCGATCCGGTCGCCGAGACGAAGGCCGCCATCGAGGCCGTCAAAGCGGAACTGGGTCGCCTGTCCGCGTGAGCCGCCGCGAGCGGACGTAAGCGACGAGCAGTACGGTCGACAGGATCACCGCGCCGCCGTCGGCGACCAACGACGGAGGCACACTTGGCCAGCCGAGCGCGGCCCGGTGCACCTCGCGCCCTGTTGCTGAGCCACCGGGACGCGGCCGCGTTGCCGCGGGAACGGCCGCCGACCGGGCACTCGCTTGGCGGAAACCGTCTCCGCACGAAAGTCCGACGAAGGATTCCAGACTCGGCGGGGCTTTCGCTCGGCAAACCGGGTAGGACGTGCTTTCGGATTTCCGCAGCCGGGCCGCGGCATCGGCTGGTCCCTCACCCAGCCGTACCAGCGGCCCGCCTCCGCGAATCCGAGGCCTCCGGCCGAAAAAACGCGCACGCGTGTCCCCGCCCAACCTGCCAACCCCAGTTGGGAGACACGCCTTTAGTCGCCGGAAACGCCCCAGATGGCCAGTTCGACGGCGACGTCGTCCTCGTAGAGCAGCGCACAGTTCGCGCTCCAGCGCGGACGGCGTTCGTACGGCAGCCGTCCCGCCTTGTCGAGTTCGTCGAAGCCGGCGACGGACGGCTCCTCGGTACCGAAGGCGATGAGGAGTTCGGCGTCGGTCAAGGGCCGGATCGTGCCGAAGTCGTCCTCACCCGTGGCGCTGATGAACTCGTGGACGTCGAGCACCGAATGGGTCCCGGACTCTTGGACGCTCTCCACCTCGTAGAGCTCCTCGACCGAATCCGGGCGGCCGAGCTCGTCCTCTTCCCAGAGGTAGTCGCCCTCTTCGAAGACGCGTGCCTTCATCGCGTCCAGCGCCGCTTCCGGATCACCGTCGAACCGGCCGCGGACGGACCAGGCCGAAGCACCCACCGGGCCACCTCCTCACTCGCCGAGCGACCAGCTTAACGACCACGACGCGAGAACGTTCGGCCGAACGTGACAATCTTTCGTATTGCCCTTTTCTGGCGTTCACCCCACGGCTAATGTCTTCCGGCATCGTCCTTCCGCGACATCCACCCGCGACGAGTAGGGGCACCGCCATGTCCGACATCTCAAGGCGCACCTTCACCGCGGCAGGCGCCGCCGGCGTCGGCCTGCTGCTGTGCACCCCGACCGCCAACGCGCTCGACCGGGCTTTGGCACGCACCACCAGCCGCGCGGTGCGCACCGCGGGTACCACGCTGGAATCCGCCGCGGCGCCGGTGAAGAGCGGTCCGGGCTACACCCGGTTGACCGCGGGCCCCGGCTGGCCGCTCGTGGTCAGGGGCGATCTCGCCGCGCCGAAGTCCGGCCGCGACGACCGGCGCCGGGCGATGGCCTCGTTCGCGCAGTTCACCGACCTGCACTTCACCGACGCCGAGAGCCCGGCGCGGTTCGAGTACCTGCACCCGTTCATCGGCTCGGCGCACCGGCCGCAGGAGACACTCGGCCCGGTCGCGACGACGGCGCTGGTGGAGCGGGTGAACAGCCTCGAGGCGGGCCCGTTCACCGGGCGGGCGATCGACTTCATGGTCACCACCGGCGACAACACCGACAACCACGAACTGATCGAACTCGAATGGTTCCTCAAGGTGCTCAACGGCGGCACGGTGAACCCGACGTCGGGCGATCCGAACGCGCACGAAGGCGTCCAGACGTCCGGCTCGTCGCACTACTGGAACCCCGGCAAGACGCTGGACGACGCCTACACGAAGAAGGGTTTCCCGCAGCTGCCCGACCTGCTCGACGCGGCTTCGAACACGTTCACCTCGCCCGGTCTCGACGTCCCGTGGTTCTGCACCTTCGGCAACCACGACGACAGCATCGTCGGCACACTGCCGGACCTGCCGGGGATGGACGCCTGGTACACCGGCCGGTTCAAGGTGATCGGCAAGGACGAGACGACGTCGAGGAAGCTCGCGAAGGCGATCGGCTCGGGGTCCGGCGTACCCATCACGGAGCTGTTCGGCGGCTCGGGCACGATCCGCGAGATCACCCCCGACGCGCGACGGCGGCCGTTCAGCACCGCGGAGTTCGTCCAGCGCCACCTCGACGCGGCCAACACCGGCCCAGGCCCGGTGGGGCACGGGTTCAGCGGCGACAACGCCGACGGGCGGAATGTGTACTACACCTTCCGGATCGCGCCGGGTGTCGTCGGCATCAGCCTCGACACCACGACGATGGCGGGGCTCGCGGACGGGTCGATCGGGCTCGGGCAGTTCACCTGGGTGGAGAACACGCTCAAGCGCAACAGCTCGACGTACTACGACTTCTTCGGCCGCAAGGTCACGCGGAACGTGACGGACGAGCTGTTCATCCTGTTCAGCCACCACACCAGCGACACCATGGGCAACGTGCTCCCGGACGCGCGGCACCCGCTGGAGCCGCGGCTCGACGGCGACACTTTCGTCTCGCTGCTGAACCGGTTCCCGAACGTGCTGGCATGGGTCAACGGGCACACGCACCACAACAAGATCACCCCGCGCCCCGGCAAAACGGCGAAGCAGGGCTTCTGGGAGATCAACACCGCGTCGCACATCGACTTCCCGCAGCACGCGCGGATCATCGAGGTCGCCGACAACGCTGACGGCACGTTGTCGCTGTTCACGACCCTGATCGAGGCCGAAGCGCCGTACGAGGCCGCGTACTCGGACACCTCGACGCAAGCGCTTGCTTCGCTGTATCGGGAGTTCTCTTACAACGACATCCACGCCTCGCTCACCGCCGTCGGGACGCTACAGGACCGGAACACCGAACTCCTGCTGCCGAACCCCCTCGCCTGACCCGCGGCCTGGATCTCCCGCGTTTAGTCCTCTGGTTGCGGTACTTGCACACGCAAGCACCGCAACCAGAGGACTGAACGCGGGGGCTGGTCGCGAAAGTGACACAGACTCGAGCCGTCTTGCAGACAACTGTTTACATACCTCGCGTGACCGGCGAAAATCCCTTGCCTACTGGGTGGACACGGAGGATGGAGCCGGGATGCGCATACGAGGGCTGGTCACGCTGCTGACGATCGCGACGATGACCGCGGTGACGGCACAGGCGGTGGAGGCGAGCCCCGGCAAGCCGGACGACGAGTCGATCGACTACCACGAATGGTCCGGTCAGCGCGGTTTCCGTGACGGCAGGCTGGAAGGGCTCGACCTGCACCACGGCGAACTGCGCATCGACCGCCCGATCGGCACCATCGAACACACCGAACCCGCACTCGGCACCACGAAGACCTACGAATACGGCCAATGGACGTCGAAGAGCCACAAGCACGGGTTCGACGCCTCTCAGCTGATCGCCTCGTGGAACGCGAAGACACCCGCCAAGACCTGGCTCAAGATCGAGGCGAAGGGCCGAACCTCGTCGGGCGCCGAGACCGCCTGGTACGTCATGGGCCGGTGGGCCAGCGGGGACGCCGACATCAAACGCACCAGCGTCGACGGCCAGAGCGACGCCGACGCCGCGGTCGACGTCGACACGCTGGTCATGAAGGCGGGCGTCGCGCTCCGGTCGTACCAACTGCGGGTCAGCCTGTACCGCGAGGCCGGTTCCCGTGCCACACCGTCGGTGACCTCGCTCGGCGCGATGACGTCGCTGGTCCCGGACCGGTTCGAGGTCCGAGCGACGCAACCGGGCCGCGCCACCGGGATCGAACTCAAGGTGCCCGCCTACGCCCAGAACCTCCACAAAGGACAATTCCCCGAGTACGGCGGTGGCGGCGAGAGCTGGTGCAGCCCGACGTCCACCGAAATGGTGGCCGAGTACTGGGGCAAACGGCCCAGGCGCGAGGACATGACGTGGATCCCGGAGGGTTACGTCGATCCGACCGTCGCGTACGCCGCCCGTTATACCTTCGATCACGCTTACGACGGAACCGGCAACTGGCCGTTCAACACCGCGTACGCCGCTTCACTCGGACTGCGTGGGCACATCACCCGTTTGCACTCCTTGAACGAACTCGAAAACTACATCGCGCGCGGCATCCCGGTGATCACGTCACAGTCGTTCAAGGCCGAGGAACTCGACGGCGCGGGTTACGGCACCGCCGGGCACATCATGGTCGTCGTCGGCTTCACGAAGGACGGTGACGTGATCGCGAACGACCCGGCCGCCAGCAGCAACGACCAGGTCCGAAGCGTCTACAAGCGACACCAGTTCGAGACGATCTGGCAGCGCACCAAGCGGTACAACACCACGGGCGGGGTCTCCGGTGCTCCGGGTGGCGTCGTCTACCTCGTCACGCCGCGCTGAGGGACGCACTGAAACGATTCCGCACCCGTGCGGATGTCGCGACCCGGGTTGGTTCCGTGGCAAGCTGCATGGATTCCATCCGCGCGCGCAGCGCGTCCGTTGAGGGCGGCGGCGGGGGCATGGATGGAGAACTCACTCGGAGGTAAGCATGCCGTACGAGGTCCAGGGCGTCGTTTCCCGCGCCAAGGGTGAACCGGTCTCGCTGGAGTCCGTGACGGTGCCCGATCCCGGGCCCGGCGAGGCCGTCGTCTCGGTCAAGGCGTGCGGCGTCTGCCATACCGACCTGCACTACCGCGAGGGCGGGATCAACGACGCGTTCCCGTTCCTCCTCGGCCACGAGGCCGCGGGGTTCGTGGAGGGGGTCGGTGACGGCGTCACGGACCTCGAACCGGGTGACTACGTGATCCTGAACTGGCGCGCGGTCTGCGGCACCTGCCGGGCCTGTCGCCGGGGCAAGCCCTGGTACTGCTTCTCGACGTTCAACGCCGCCCGGCCGATGACACTGGCCGACGGCACCGCTCTGTCGCCGGCCCTCGGCGTCGGCGCGTTCGCCGAAAAGACGCTGGTCCACAGTGGACAATGCACGAAGGTCGACCCCGCCGCCGAACCCGCCGTCGCCGGGTTGCTCGGCTGCGGGGTGATGGCCGGTCTCGGCGCGGCGCTGAACACCGGCGCGGTGAGCCGCGGTGACTCCGTCGCGGTCATCGGCTGTGGCGGCGTCGGTGACGCGGCCATCGCCGGGGCGAACCTCGCCGGCGCGAAGACCATCATCGCCGTCGACACCGACGACCGGAAACTGTCCTGGGCCGAGGACTTCGGCGCCACACACACCCTGAACAGCAAGGGGCTGAGCGAAGACCAGGTCGTCGAAGCGATCCAGGAGTTCACCGACTCGTTCGGCGCGGACGTCGTGATCGACGCGGTCGGCAGGCCCGAAACGTGGCGTCAGGCCTTCTACGGCCGCGATCTCGCGGGCACGGTCGTGCTCGTCGGCGTCCCGACCCCGGACATGCGGCTGGACCTGCCGCTGATCGACTTCTTCTCGCGCGGTGGCTCGCTCAAGTCGTCGTGGTACGGCGATTGCCTGCCCTCACGTGACTTCCCGATGCTGATCGACCTCTACCTCCAGGGCAGGCTCCCGCTCGACAAGTTCGTCACCGAGCGGATCGCGCTCGACGGTGTCGAGCAGGCCTTCGAGCGGATGCACCAGGGTGACGTCCTCCGCAGCGTGGTGACGTGGTGAAACTCTTCACCGACGCCGATTTCCCCGCCGACCCGTACCCGGGAGCGCGGCCGGGTCATTCGTTCGTCCACTTCGACGGCGCCGGGCACAGCCTCGACACCGCGCCGGAGGGCTGGCGCGAACGCCAGGCCGTGCTCGCCTACGGCTCGAACGCGTGCCCGTCCAAGATCACCTGGCTGCGGGAGAACATGGGCCTAGCCGGTCCGGTCGTCGTCTGCCACGCGCGCTGCACCGACCTCGCCGCGGTGTGGGCGTCCGGCCTGCGGTTCCGGGACGGGCAACGGCCCGCGACGCTCGCCGCCGCCCCAGGGGTCGTCGAAGAGCACTCGATCTGGTTCGCGTCCCCCGAGCAGCTTGCCGTGCTCGACGAGTGCGAGGGCAACAGTCGCCGCTACAGCCTGGTGCGGCTGACCGCCCCGGCCATCACCCTCGACGACGGCACCGTGCTCGACGACGTGGTGGCGTACGTCGGCGCGGCGGACATCCGCCTGCCGATCCTCGTGGACGGCAGGCATATCCGCGTCGCCGACCTCGAACAGCGCCGGGCCGCGGCGCTGGAGGGGATCCCCGCCGAGACGCACGGCCTGGACTGCACGCTGGTCGACGCCGGGAGCCTGGTCAAAGAAGCTTCCCGGGATTGAGGATCCCGGCCGGGTCGACGGCCTTCTTCGCCGCTCGCAACACCTCGACGCCGATCTCACCGATTTCCGCCGCCAGATAGGGCGCGTGGTCGACGCCGACGGCGTGGTGGTGCGAGATGGTGCCGATCCCGGTGATCGCCTCCGACGCCGCGGCCTTCGCCCGCCGCCACTGGCCGACCGGGTCGGCCTCGTCGCGTGCGGTGAGCACGGTGAAGTACAGCGACGCGCCCGTTTCGTAGGCGTGCGAGACGTGGCACATGATGATGGCCCGGCCGAGGGTGGCGGTGAGCGCGGCACGCACGGCGTCGCGCAGGTCGCTCAGTTCCGCCCAGTACGCGGCCGTTTCCACGGTCTCGACGCAGACGCCGTTGTCCATCAGGGCATCCCGCTGGCGCGGTCCGGAAAACCGGCCGCGGCGCCAGGATTCTCCGAGCGTCCGCCCGATCCGGACGGCGCCGAACGGCTCCAGCACCCTCGTCGTGTCCTGACGGCGCCGCGCGACCTCGCGCTTCGACGCACCTTCCCAGCCGACGATGAGCAGGCAGGGATTTGAAATCCCTCGCAGACGGACGTACCGGCGCAGCGCCTTGGTCTTCCAACTGTCGTTGAGCGCCAGCGAAACCTCGCTTTCGTCCACATCGGACAATCGGGTGATGTCCGCCAGCGCGTGCCGCTGGGCGAGTTCGCGCACCGCGGCGGTGCCGTTCTCCCAGCCGTCGACGACGTAGCCCTCGTAGCGGCGCACTTCCGGAACCGGGCGGACACGGAGGGCGACCTCGGTGATCACACCGAGCGTGCCTTCGCTGCCGACGGCGAGATGCCGCAGGTCGGGTCCGGCCGCCGACGCCGGCGCGACACCGAGTTTCCATTCACCGCGCGGGGTCGCGAGCCGCACGCCCGAAACCATGTCCTCGAACCGGCCGTAGCCCGACGAGGCCTGCCCGGCGGACCGGGTCGCGGCGAATCCGCCGATGGTGGCGCGTTCGTAGGACTGCGGAACGTGTCCGAGGGTGAAGCCGTGCGCGGCGAGCAGCCGGTCGGCCTCCGGGCCCGTGACGCCCGCCTGCAGGACCGCGATCCGGGACACGGGATCGACGGAGACCAGGTCACCGAGCCTGGTGAGGTCGAGCGCGATCACCGCCGCCTTGTCCCCGCGCAGTGCCGAAACCCCGCCGACGACCGACGTCCCACCGCCGAACGGGACGACACCGACGTCGTGTCGTGCGCAGATTTCCAGCACCGACTGGACTTCGTCGGGATTCTCCGGCAGGACGACGGCGTCCGGCACCGGGAAATCACCGAACCCCCGTCGCCGCAGCAGGTCCAGATAGGACAAACCGCTCGCTCTCGCGAGCCGCTCACCCGGGACCACCAGGACGTGCTCGGCGCCGACGAGGTCCTCGAGATCACGTTTCGGCTGTTCGCCGAGCGCCGAATCGGGAACGGACGAGGTCGAAATCCCCGCGAACGGCACCGCCGAGCCCAACGGGCCGATACGCTGGACGAGCCATCGCAGCGCCTTCACCGGAAGGTGGGCCGCGTCACCGGCTCCGGGCGTCCAGGATCGTCTTAACCGGTGGTCAATAAGCTCTGTCACGACTACAGTGTTACATATGGACGTACAACGTCACTCACCTGCGGAAACAGGCGTTTCGGCACTGGCGGATACCCGATCCCGCCAGGCCTCCACGCGCGTGTCCGACGACGTTCTGCTCGACGCGGCGAGGACGTGCGTTCTCGCCGTCGGCGTGAGGCGGACCACGCTCGCGGAGATAGCGCGGACCGCGAAGGTCAGCCGGATGACCGTCTACCGCCGCTTCCCGGACGTGCGCAGCGTGCTCGCGACCCTCATGACCCGTGAATTCGGGGGGCTGCTGCGAGGCGCCGCCGAGCCGGACGTCGAACCGGCCGACTTCCGGGAAAAGCTCGTGCGGAGTTCGGCCGCCGCCGTCGCCGCACTGTCGGGCGACCCGCTGTTCCGCACGCTGCTGGACCTCGACCCCGAACTCGTCCTGCCCTACATCGTCGAGCGGCTCGGGAAGACCCAGCGCTTCGCCGAGGGCGTGATCCACCATCTGCTGCGGTCGGGCCACGAAGACGGCTCGATCCGCAAGGGCGACCTGCCGTCGCAGGCGCGCACCCTGTTGCTGCTCATCCAGTCCTTCGCCTTCTCGTACCGCCCCGCCACCGCGGACGTGGACGAGAAGACCCTGATGGCGGAATTCGCCCACGTGCTCGACGCGGCGTTGCGGCCGTGACGCCGGGCTCACTCAACGCCCTGCGTCGCGAGCGGGAACTCGCGGCACTGGCCGGCGGTGAGCGGGTCGACCTGGCGGTGGTCGGTGGCGGGGTCACCGGCGCCGGGATCGCGCTGGACGCGGCCGCGCGTGGTCTGTCGGTGGCCTTGATCGAGGCGTACGACCTGGCGTACGGGACCTCACGCTGGTCCAGCAAGCTGGTCCACGGCGGACTTCGCTACCTCGCCAAGGGCGATCTGGCCTTGGCACACGAAAGCGCGGTCGAGCGCGGCATCCTCATGACGCGCACCGCGCCGCACCTCACCAGGGCGATCCCGCAGCTGTTCCCCATGTACCGCAAGACCTCCCGCGGCCAGCAGGCGTTCATCATGACCGGACTCGCCGCCGGTGACGGTCTCCGCCGCGCGGCCGGGACCCCGGCGTCGGTGCTGCCCCGGCCGAGGTCGATCCCGGCCGCGGAGGCGCTGGCGCTCGCACCCGGCCTGTCCCCCCGAGACCTGCGTGGCGCGCTGCTGGCTTACGACGGCGCACTGACCGACGACGCGCGGCTCGTGGTGAGTTTGGCGCGCACGGCGGCGTCACGCGGCGCGAAGATCCTGACGAGGGTCGAGGCGCTCCGGCTCGACGCGGGTTCGGTACTGGCCAGGGACAGGCTCACCGGTCAGGAAGTGGAAATCCACGCCGGTCAGGTGATCAACGCGACGGGCGTCTGGGCGGGCGAACTGGCGGAATCGGTACGGCTGCGGCCGTCCCGCGGTTCGCACCTCATCCTGGCTTCGGGCGCGGCACGGATCGGCGCGACGTCGGTCAACGTCCCCGTCCCCGGCGAGAACAACCGGTTCGTCTTCCTGCTGCCGCAACCCGACGGCCGGGTGTTCGTCGGAGTCACCGACGAACCGACCGACGGCCCTGTCCCGCGCGTGCCGACCGTGCCGGAGTCCGATGTGGACTTCCTGCTCGAAGTGGCGTCGACGGCGTTCACCCGCCCGCTGACCCGCGCCGACGTCGCCGGCACGTTCGCCGGACTGCGGCCGCTGGTCGAAGGCGGCGGCGGGCGAAGCGCGGATCTCTCGCGCAAGCACGCGGTGGTGACCGGCGCCGACGGCGTGCTCACCGTCGTCGGCGGCAAGCTGACGACGTACCGGAAGATGGCCGAGGACGCCGTCGACACCGCGTTGAAACGATCCGGGCTCCACGCCGGGCCGTCGACCACGTCCCGGCTTCCGCTGCTGGGCGCGATCCAGCGAAGCCGTCTGTCCACTGTGGATGCTCCTGCCCGGCTGGTCGCGAAATACGGCACCGAAGCGCCCAAGATCGCGGCGCTCGGCGAGGTCGATCCCGACCTGGGCCTTCCCCTCTTCGGCGGGACCGAGATCAGCGCGGCCGAGGTCGTCTGGGCCGTGCGGCACGAGGGCGCGCTCGACGTCGAGGACGTCCTGGAGCGCCGCACCCGGCTCAGCCTGGTCGCCGCCGAAGCCGAGGCCGCCAGTGCCCGCGTCCAGGAACTCGTCGACAAGTCGCTCGCCGGGCTCGTCTGACCCACCCGCGATTAGTCAACTACGCGCAATGAAGCGCGCTTTTAGGTTGACGAAACGTTGGGTTTTTGCAACAGTATGTTCCATGAGTCCGGTCAGACGCGGCAAAGAGCTGCCGATCTACAACCGGCTTCCCGTGCTCCGGGCGGAGCGCGGGCTGAGCAGGGCCGCCCTCGCGGCGGCGGTCGAGGTCAACCCGCAGACCATCGGCGCGCTCGAACGGGGGGATCACTACCCGAGCCTGGATCTGGCGTTCCGCATCTGCGAAGTGTTCGACCTCCCGGTCGAAGCCGTGTTCAGCCGCGAACCGTTCACGCCACTGTCCACTCAGGTCTACCGGGAGGGGGGAACATGAGTGAGAAACGGGGACGCCTCGCGGCCTCCTGGGAACGACAGCTGGAACGGCTGGAGGAAAGGGAACGCAAACGGGCGCTGCGGCTGCCGACCTGGCGCACACGGAAGCGGCGGCGGACGTTGAGCGTGTTCGTGGTGGCCGGCGACCTGGTCCTGATCGCCGGGGCCGCCCTGTTCGAAACGCGGTACACCCTGGCCTATTTCCTGTGCTGGTTCGGCGGCTGCGTCGTCGCCGGCGGCGCGCAATACCTGTTGCGGATCCTCACCGGCAAGATGAGCGGCGGTTTCTCGCTCCGCCTCGACGAACGCGAGCGGGAGTGGCGGCATCGCGCCACCTTCGTCAGCTACCAGGTTCTGGTCGGGTTGATGATCGTCGCGGTGCTCTACGGGTTGCTCGTCTCCGGTACCGAACACGGCGGCGCGCGCGGCGCGATGATGGGCTGCGCCCTGCTGATCACCGGCACCACGCTGTCGGCGGTCATCCTGGGCTGGGCACTGCCGGACGACGATCCCGAAGACTTCGAGGGGGTGACTCCGGCATGACCGGGGACAAGAAGCGCTACAAGGTGTCCATCGGGATGGTCGCCGTCGTGCTGGTGGCCGGTGGGGTCCTCGCCGGTGCGGGGCGGGCGGTCCTGGTGTATCGGGCCACTTCGGTGGTGAGCAACGTCAAACTGGACGGACTGGTCCAGCGAAACCGCACGGTCTCCGGCGTTCACCGGGGTTTCACGGCGCTGGTGCGGTATTTCGAGGAGGGGAAGTGGAAATGATCGAGGGAAAGCTGGAGATCGACCGGATCTCCAAGAGTTACGGCGCGAAGGTCGCGCTGGACGAGGTGAGCTTCGAGGTTCAGCCCGGTGAACTGTTCGGGTTCGTCGGCAGCAACGGCGCGGGCAAGACCACCACGATGCGGATCGTCCTCGGGGTGCTGGCGGCCGACTCCGGCCAGGTGCGCCTCGGCGGCGCGCCGATCACTCACGAGACCCGCACGCATATCGGGTACATGCCGGAAGAACGAGGGCTGTATCCGAAGATGAAGGTGCTGGAGCAACTGGTCTACCTCGCCGAACTGCACGGGATGTCGGCCAACGACGCCCACCGCAGCGCGGAGAACTGGATCGCCCGGCTCGGCCTGACCGAACGCCGCAAGGACGAGGTCCAGAAACTCAGCCTCGGCAACCAGCAGCGTGTGCAGCTCGCGGCCGCGCTGGTGCACGACCCGCGGGTGCTGGTGCTGGACGAGCCGTTCTCCGGTCTCGACCCGCTGGCCGTGGACGTGATGAGCGGGGTGTTGCGGGAGAAGGCCGCCACCGGGGTGCCGGTGGTGTTCTCCAGTCACCAGCTGGATCTGGTCGAGCGGTTGTGCGACCGGGTCGGCATCATCCGGAGTGGACGGATGGTCGCCTCCGGCACCGTCGCCGAACTGACCGCCGACGCGGGCAACGGCCTTGTCGTCACCGCGCCCAACGCCTCGCCCGGCTGGGCCTCGGCCGTTCCCGGTGTCCGGTCGGTCGAGCAGAACGGCCCGACGACGATCCTCGAGCTCGAAGCCCACGCCGACGATCAGGCCGTGCTCGCCGCGGCGCTGGCCACCGGCCCGGTCACCGAGTTCACCAAGCGCAGGCGTTCGCTGACCGAGTTGTTCCGTGACGCCGTCGCCGAAAAGCCCGCAGTACAAGGAGTTTCCGCATGAACACCGTATCGCCCTGGCGCGCGGTCTGGCTCATCGCCAAACGTGAGCTGAACACGCGGCTGCGCACCAGGTCCTTCGTGATCGGCACCGCCGTGCTGCTGGTCATGCTGATGGGCTACGTCCTGCTGCAGTCCACGCTGATCAGCAACGAGGACAAGAGCAAGATCGGGCTCACCGGCCAGACCGCCGGCATCGCGCAACAGCTCCAGACGGCCGGTACGGCGGTCGGCGAGAAGATCGAGACCGTCGTCGTCGCCGATCCGGCGCAGGGCCGGTCGCAGGTCGAGAACGGTGATCTCGACGCGTTGCTGTCCGGCAACGCCACCGAGCTGAAAGTGCTCGTCAAGTCCGAATTGGACACCAAGCTGCGTGCCCTGCTGACCACTGTTTCGCAGCAGGAAGTACTCAACGGCAAGCTTTCCGAAGTCGTGGAGAACCCGGAGCAGGTGCTGCGCACGGTCTCCGACACCCAGGTCGAGGTCGACTCGATCAAACCGCCGGATCCGGAGAAGGCCCAGCGGATGGTGATCGGGCTGATCGTGGCGGTGCTGCTGTACATCAGCATCGTGACCTACGGGACGCTGGTCGCCCAGGGTGTGGTCGAAGAGAAGTCGAGCCGGGTCGTGGAGATCTTGCTGTCCACCGTCCGGCCGTGGCATCTGTTGCTGGGCAAGGTGATCGGGCTCGGCCTGGTCGGCTTGACCCAGCTGGTGATCATCGGCGGCGTCGGGTTGGCCGTCGCGTCGGCGACCAACGTGCTGACGCTGTCCGGGGTCGCGACGAGCGCGCTGCTGTGGGGCGTGGTGTGGTACCTGCTCGGGTTCCTGTTGTACGCCACCGTCTACGGCGCGATGGGCTCGCTGGTCTCCCGGCAGGAGGACACCCAGTCGGTGATCGGCCCGGTCAACATCGTGCTGATTTTGGGCTTCGTCGTCGGGTTCAACCTGCTGGCGCAGTCGCCGGAAGGCACGGGAACGGTGATCCTTTCGCTGGTGCCACTGCTGTCACCGGTGCTGATGCCCGCCCGGATCGCGGCCGGGACCGTCGAAGTGTGGGAGGTCGTGCTGTCGCTGGGCCTGACCGTCGGCGCCATCGCCCTGTTCACCTGGCTGGGCGCGCGGATCTACCAGAACAGCGTCCTGCGGGTCGGCAGCCGGATCAAGCTGTCCGAGGCCCTGAAGGGCTGATCCAAGTACATGAAGGCCCCCTTCCTTGCGCTGGACGCAGGGTCCCGGCAAAGTTGCAGCCGCTGGTCAGCGCTGCTGGCGGCAGTCCGGGCTTGACATTTCTGACGCCTGCAAGGGGAGGGCCGAGTGGGGAGGGTTCGGGACGTTGAACGTCCGAAATCCTCCCCACTCGGGCGTGTGCCGGGTTTTTTGGGGGAGGCATGTTCCTGAACCCCTGTTGATCAAGCTTCGTGACCGGTGTGACTCCGCGACGATGTAGGAATTGGGACACTCAACGTCCCAATTTTTACATCGTCAGCCTTACACAGCGATGAACAACCGCCTGACCTGCAAGACCTCGACTTTGCCGGGACTCTGGCGCCTGGGTACAGGAAGGGGGCCTTCATGGCCCTTTGATGGCGCCGTAACGCTCCAGCGCGACTTGGCGTTCGTGGGCGTGGTCGACCATCGGCGCCGGATAGTCCTTGACATCCGTCGGCTTGTGCGTGGCTTCCCCTTGCGTGGAACGGAGCTCGGGGACGTAGCGGCGGACGTACTCGCCGGAGGGGTCGAACTTCTCCCCCTGCGTGGTCGGATTGAAGATCCGGAAGTACGGCGCGGCGTCGGTGCCGCTGCCGGCGACCCACTGCCAGTTCAGCTGGTTCGACGCGAGATCGCCGTCGACCAGATGCCGCATGAAGTGCCGCGCGCCGAGCCACCACGGCAGATGCAGATCCTTGACCAGGAAGCTCGCCACGATCATCCGGACGCGGTTGTGCATCCAGCCCTCGGCGAGCAACTGCCGCATCCCGGCGTCGACGATCGGGAATCCGGTGCGGCCCTCACACCACCGTTTGAAGGCCTCGTCGTCACTCTCGTGTTCCATGGCGTCGAAGCGGGAATCGTAGTTCTTCCGCGCGGTTTCGGGACGATGCCACAGAACGTCGGCGTGGAACTCACGCCAGGCGAACTCGCCGCGCAACGACTTCGCGCCGACCCCCTCGTTCCCGGCGATGTCGGCGAGCAGGGTGCGCGGGTGGACGCAACCCCAGCGCAGATACGGCGAAAGCCTTGTCGTACCGGGGCGATCCGGGCGGTCACGATCCTCGTCGTAGGTCTCGATACCGTCGTCCAGGAACTCGTGCCAGCGATCCAGTGCCGCCTTCTCGCCGGGCTCGGGTAGCTCCATCCCCTCGAGGGAAGGGGATTTCGGAAGCTGCACCGAACGGGGCGGCTCCACCCAGTCCACTATGGACTTTCCGGTGTCCACCGGACTCGGCCAGCCGTGACGTACCCACGCGTGGTAGAACGGGGTGAACACGCGGTAGGGTTCGCCGTCCGGCTTGGTGATCCGGCCGGGCGTGATCGCGTAGGACGACCCCGTCTCGGTCCACGCGATGTCGTGCCGTGCCAACGCCTTCTCGACCTCGTCGTCGCGGCGGCGGCCGTACGGGCCGGTGTCCGCGCTGACGTGCACGGCCGAAGCGCCGATCTCGCGCGCGACCTTGACGACCTCCTTGACCGGGTCGCCCTTGACGAGCATCAGGCGGCCGCCGAGCTGGTCGTCCAATGCCTTCAGGCAGCCGTGCAGGAACGCCACCCGCGGGGCACCCGAGGGTTTGAGGAGCGCGTCGTCGAGGACGTACAGCGCCAGGACGTGCTTGCTGTGCTCCGAGGCTTCCAGCAGGGCGGCGTGGTCGCCGAGGCGGAGGTCGCGGCGGAACCACAGCACTACGGGGGCTTCTCTGGTCACGCCGGGAACCCTAGGCGGTGCCGCCGGTGCGCGCAGTCCCGAATGAGATGAACGGGACTTTCCTCGCGGAATTCGCAAGGAAAGTCCCGTTCACAAAACTTGCCGAGGCGGAGGTCAGCGCTCCGAGATCGGCGCGTAGTTCCGCTCCGCGGAGCCGGTGTAGATCTGCCGCGGGCGGCCGATCTTGGTGGCCGGGTCCTGGATCATCTCGCGCCAGTGCGCGATCCAGCCCGGCAGGCGGCCGAGCGCGAACAGCACGGTGAAGTACTTCGTCGGGAAGCCGAGCGCCCGGTAGATCAGGCCGGTGTAGAAGTCGACGTTCGGGTACAGCTTCCGCTCGATGAAGTAGTCGTCCGAGAGCGCGGTCTCTTCCAGCTTCTTCGCGATGTCGAGCAGCTGGTCGCCGCCCTTGAGCTTGGAGAGGATGTCGTCCGCGGTGTTCTTGATGATCTTCGCGCGCGGGTCGTAGTTCTTGTAGACCCGGTGCCCGAAGCCCATCAGGCGGACACCCTTTTCCTTGTTCTTCACGCGGGTGACGAAGTTCGCGACGTCGCCGCCCTCGGCCTGGATGCCCTCGAGCATGTCCAGTACCGCGCTGTTGGCGCCACCGTGCAGCGGGCCGAAGAGCGCGTTGATGCCCGCCGAGATCGAGGCGAACAGGTTCGCCTCGGAGGAGCCGACGAGGCGCACGGTCGAGGTGGAGCAGTTCTGCTCGTGGTCGGCGTGCAGGATGAACAGCAGGTCGAGCGCCTTGGCGACGTCCGGGTCGACCTCGTAGGGCTCGGCCGGGAAGCCGAAGGTCATCCGGAGGAAGTTCTCGACGAGGCCGAGCGAGTTGTCCGGGTACAGCATGGGCTGTCCGACGGACTTCTTGTACGCGTACGCGGCCAGGGTCGGGACCTTGGCCAGCAGGCGGATGGTCGACAGCTCCACGTTGGGTTCGTCGAACGGGTTGAGCGAGTCCTGGTAGAAGGTCGACAGCGCCGATACCGCGCTGGAGAGCACCGGCATCGGGTGCGCGTCGCGCGGGAAGCCACCGAAGAAGGCCTTCAGGTCTTCGTGCAGCAGGGTGTGGCGCTGAATCTTCTCGGTGAACTCGGACAGCTGCGTCTCGGTGGGCAGCTCGCCGTAGATGAGCAGGTAGGAGACCTCGATGAAGGTCGACTTCTCGGCCAGCTGCTCGATCGGGTACCCGCGGTAGCGCAGGATGCCGGCGTCGCCGTCGATGTAGGTGATGGCCGAAGACGCGGCACCGGTGTTCACGAACCCCGGATCGTGGGTGATGTACCCGGTCGTCGCCAGCAGCTTCCCCAGCTCGATCCCCGGCGCGCCCTCGACGGGGTGGATCACCTTGAACTCGTGCTCGCCATTGGGCAGGCGCAGCGTCGCGGTTTGAGGTTCGCTTTCCCGCCGAGAACCAAGTGGCACAGTCTCGCCGGACTGCCCCGCAGCCGTCGTCGCGTCGGACATGTAAGTCCCTCTCACGTTCAGCACGGGCCGGCGGCGCCTGTAGGTTCCACAGGTACGCCCTCTTTCACGCGCGTGACCCACGGCCTCGCTGCACACCGCCCCGCTGGGGTATGAATTCCCCACCACGCTAGTCGAGAGTGGGGTCAACGCGCAGCGGGTGAGTTGCTCACAACAGCCGCTTTGGGACCAGGTTCACACGGCAGATGCCATATCCCCGGCCGTCGGCGGTTCCGCCCCACTCCGCGAGACGGTGATCGACGCCGCTTTCGCCGCGAATTCGAGCGCCGAACGCCAGCCGACGGCGTCGAGAGTGGACACGTCGCGCACCTCGTTCGAATACAGCCACGCCAGCAAAGCGCCCTGGACGGTGTCACCGGCGCCGATCGTGTCGACGACGGCGACTCGGCGTGACGGCACCTGGGCGATTTCCCCCGCCCGTGTGATGACGGACAACCCCTCCGCGCCACGGGTGAGCACAACGGCATCGACTCCGCAAGAGGTCCAGACCTTTGCGGCGTCGACCGGATCGGCCCCTTCGGTGAGCCATTCCGTGTCGTCGTCGGAGATCTTGAGCAGGCGGACATGCGGCAGCCAGGACTCGAACCTGGCCCGGTACGCCGCCGGATCGGTGATCAGCGCCGCCCGGATGTTCGGGTCGAGGACGGTCAGGACACCGCGGGCGGATTCGCGGCGCAACACGGTTTCGTACGTGCTCGCACCCGGTTCCAGGACCATGCCGAGGGTGCCGAGCGAGAGCGCCGTCACATTCTCGGGCAGGGGGCCAGGATCACCGACGAGCCTGTCCGCGGTGCCCTCGGTGTAGAAGGTGTACCGCGCGGAACCCTTTTCGTCGAGCGCGACCACGGCGAGCGTCGTCGGCTCGTTTCCCCGCTGCAGCAAGGCGATATCGACACCGGAAGCGTGCAGCCGGTCCACCAGCGCGACCCCGAAACGGTCGTTCGAGACACGGGAGAGGAAGCCCGTCGGCACGCCGAGCCGACCGGCGGCGAGCGCGACGTTGTAGGGACCACCACCCATCCGGGGGAGCAGCGCGCGCAACCCACCGTCCACAGTGGAATCCAACGGTTCACCGGGAACGAGGTCGACGAGCGCCTCTCCACCTACGACGATCACGGGCGCGATGCTAGCCGAGCCGGCGGTTCCACCACCAGAATTGTCAGTTCAGGACATTTTCGGCGCAAGGCCTCCGAGAAGAAGCTCCGAGAGAGCGGTGAACGCCTCGGCGTCGGTCACGCCGGCGCGCTGACCGACCACGCCGGTCTGGATTCCCTCGATGATCAATCCCGCCATTTCCGCGATCAGCCGCGCGTGCACCTCGCGAAAGACGCCGTCGGTGACACCACGGTCGATGAACGACCGGATCCGGGCGGCCGCCGCGCGGCTGTTGAGCTGATACGCGTCCCGCGCCGGCGCGAATTCGGCGATGTCGGTCATGAACGCGGCCGAGGCGCGATTGAGGTATTCGGAGATACCGGCGAGGTACTCCCCGAGGATCTTGCGAGCGTCGTCGATTCCGGCGAGCCGCTCCTCCAGAAGCTCGGCGGCACCTTTGAAGAAGTGGGCGACGACCTTGACCGCGAGTTGCTCCTTGCTGGGGGCGAGCGCGTAGAGCGTCGACTTCGAGCAGCGCAGCCTGGCGGCGAGGTCGTCCAGTGTGAACTGGGAGAAGCCTTCGGCGAGGAAGAGCGCTTCGAGTTCCGAGAGCAGCGCGCGCTGACGCGCGGTCGGCTGGCGGCGGGTGGGCCTCTCGGTCATCAGCTCACTATCCCTTACGCGGATGGTGTACCCCCAGCGCCTTCTACTGTACGCTCAATCAGCCCGCAGTACTGTTTTGAGTACAGCTCAGCTCGGAGGAGTCATGCCTGCCGACCGTCTGCTGCCCAGCACCGAGGCCCAGGATCTGATCGGCCTTGCCAAGGAGATCGCGCGCGAGGAACTCGCTCCGATCGCGAGCAAGTACGAAGAGACCGCGCACTTCCCTCGCGAGCAGTTCCGCCTGCTCGGGCAGGCCGGGCTGCTCGGCCTGCCGTACGCGGAGCGCTGGGGTGGCGGCGAACTGCCGTACGAGGTCTACCTGCAGGTTCTCGAGGAGATCGCGACCGCGTGGATGTCCGTCGGCGTCGGGCTCTCCGTGCACACGATGTCCTGCTTCGCGCTGGCGCACCACGGCACCGACGCTCAGCGCGACCGTTGGCTGCCCGACATGCTGGAGGGTGACCTGCTCGGCGCGTACGCGCTGTCCGAAACCCACGCCGGTTCGGACGCGGCGGCCCTTTCCACCCGCGCGCGGCTCGACGGCGACCGGTACGTCGTGAACGGCACGAAGGCGTGGATCACCCATGCGGGCGAGGCCGACTTCTACACGACCATGGTGCGCACGAGCGACGACGGCGGGCAGGGCATCTCGTGCCTGCTCGTCGACGCCTCGACGACGGGCCTCTCGGCCGCGCCGCCCGAACGGAAAATGGGCCTCACCGGATCGACGACCGCGCAACTGATGTTCGAAGACGCCGCCGTCGACGCCGAACGGCTGATCGGCGAAGAGGGCCAAGGACTGAAGATCGCACTGTCGTCGCTCAGTTCCGGACGGCTGGGCATCGCCGCGTGCGCCGTCGGGCTCGCGCAGGCCGCGCTGGACGAAGCGCTCGAATACGCGAAGGGCCGCACGCAGTTCGGGCGGCCGATCATCGAGTTCCAGGGCCTGGAGTTCCTGCTGGCCGACATGGCCGCGACCGTCGAGACGTCGCGCGCCATGTACCTCGACGCCGCCCGCCGCCGCGACCGCGGCCTGCCGTTCCAGCGGCAGGCGTCCATCGCGAAGCTCGTCGCGACCGACGGCGCGATGAAGGTGACCACCGACGCGGTGCAGGTCCTCGGCGGCGCCGGCTACACGAAGGACTTCCCGGTGGAGCGGTACATGCGGGAGGCGAAGGTGCCGCAGATCTTCGAGGGCACGAACCAGATCCAGCGCATGGTGATCGCACGGGAACTACGGAAAGCCTGACTGTCCGCGCCGATACGATCACTAGTGGTCACCTGGCCACCGTGAGAAACTGTGGACGACGTGAGGAGACGCTGTGACAGCCCTTCCCGACTCCACGACCGGGTCGCACGGTGAACCAGGGTGGGCCATCCCGGATCACCTGCTGTCGATCGCGGAGTACGCGGCGCTCGGTGAGCCCGATTCCGGATTCACCGAGCTCGTGGAAGGCCGCCTTGTCATGTCGCCGAGCACCACGAGGAGACACAACAAGGCGCTTTACGCCTTGGCCAGGCAACTGGAACCACAGCTACCCGATCACCTCGAGTTCATTCAGGACATCGACGTCGACCTGGGATTGGTGCCGCCCGGCGAGCCGGGTTTCGCCCGGCGACCGGATCTGATCATCGCCCTTCGCGAAGCGGGCGAACGGATCGACGAAGAGGACACGATGTACCACGCCGACGATGTCGTCGTAGTGGTCGAAATCGTGTCGCCGGGCTCGAAGCGCACCGATTACGTGACCAAACACGGCGAGTACGCCGACGCGGGGATTCCGCACTACTGGATCGTCGACCTCAACGAGCCCGTCTCACTGGTCGCCTGTCACCAGGCTGGCGAACTCGGCTACCAGGACGCTCCGGCCATGACCGGTGAATTCAGTGCCGCCGAGCCGTTTCCGGTGAAACTGGATCTCGACCGACTGCTCAGCCCTCGCGGTACCGGCGCTCCTCGGTGACGCCGACCCCGGTCTCCTCGTCGAAGTGGTAGACCTCGCGCCCGCGCACGAACACCCGCATGGCCCGGTTCATCACGTCCAGCGGGTCACCCGACCAGATGACCACGTCGGCGTCGAGACCCGGCTTCAGCGAGCCGACCTGGTCGTCGAGGTCCAGCATCGCGGCCGGGTTGACGGTCAGCGCCTTCAGCGCGGTCTCCGGGTCGAGGCCGTCCTTCACCGACAGCGCCGCCTGGTAGACCAGGAAGTTGATGGGCACGACCGGGTGGTCCGTGGTGATCGCGATCCGCACGCCCGCCCTGGCGAGGATGCCGGGCGCACGCAGGGTGCGGTTGCGCAGCTCCACTTTGGACTTGGTGGTGAACAGCGGGCCGAGGATCACCGGCACGTCCCGCTCGGCGAGCAGGTCCGCGATGAGGTGCCCTTCGGTGCCGTGGTTGATCACCAGTTTGTAGCCGAACTCGTCGGCCAGCCGGATCGCGGTGACCATGTCGTCGGCGCGGTGGACGTGCTGGTCCCAGAACAGCTCGCCGTCCAGGACCTTCGACAGGGTCTCCTTGGTCAGGTCGACGTCGAACGGCTTGCCCTCACCGGCGGCGTGATCACGCTTGGCGGCGTAGTTGCGCGCGCCGGTGAACGCGTCGCGGATGGTCGACGCGACGCCGAGCCTGGTCGACGGCGTCTGCTTCTTGTCGCCGTAGACCCGCTTCGGGTTCTCGCCGAGCGCGCTCTTCACGCTGACGCCCTCGGCGAAGATCATGTCGAGCACGGTCCGGCCCCAGGTCTTGACGCCGATCGTCTGCCCGCCGATGGGGTTCCCCGACCCGGGCTTGATGACGACGCTGGTGACGCCACCCGCGAGCGCGTCGTCGAAGCCGGGCTCGTACGGGTCGATCCCGTCGATCGCCCGGAACCGCGCGCCGTTGGGGTCGGTCATCTCGTTGGTGTCGTCGCCCGACCAGCCTTCGCCGTCCTCGTGGACGCCGAGGTGGGCGTGCGCGTCGATGAACCCGGGCAGCACCCAGGTGCCCGCGGCGTCGACGAGTTCGGCGTCGTCGGGGACGTCGACGTCGGCGTCGGTGCCGACCGCGACGATCTTCCCGTTCTCGATGAGGATTGTGCCGCCTTCGATCGGTTCACCGTCGACAGGGACGACGTAACCACCGACGATGGCCTTGACCAGTGCTTTGTTCGACATACTTTGACACGCTAACGAACTGGACCGGCCGGACGCACGCGGGGTTTTTCGAAGTGGACCAGTTCGTAGTGCGACTCGGGCGTCCGGTGCGTTTCGACGTAGCCGAGCTTCGAGTACATCCGCAGCGGGCCGGCGCTCAGCTCGCCGGTGAACAGGCGGAACACGGTCACCGACGGCGGCATGGCCGCTTCGGCGGCGAGCAGCAGCGAGCTGCCGAGCCCGTGTCCCTGCCTGTCCGGGGCCACGACGAGCCTGCCGACCAGACCGGCCGCACCGTCGACGACGATCCGGACGCTCGCCACCAGCCGTCCGGATTCCCTGATGCCCCAGGCGAAACACGCGGGATCGCCCAGGGCATCCTTGGCCTGCTCGAAGGTCTCGACCAGCGGCGGGAGGTCGATGTTCCCGTGCGCCCTCGCTTCCGGAACGTAGGCCGCGAGCTGCAGAGTGAGCGCTTCGCCCGCGTCCACGGGCCCCAGCCGGAGCGGTGACGTCATCAGCGGACCCGGATTCCCCAGCTGCCGGTCCACGAGGAGGCGGGCTCCAGGTCGATCAGGTCGGTGCCGGTGTTGAGCGCGTCGGCGGGGCAGGTCATCGGCTCGATCGCCACCGCCCGGCCGCGGCCGACCAGGTCGTCCGGCGTGAACACCTGCACCCAGTGGAAGTCCGGCCCGGCCCAGACCACCAGTTCCTGCTCCCCGTGCGAGAGGACGTGGTGGTGGTCGCCGTCCCCGGCGACGCTCAGCCCGCCGAACGCCGTGTCCAGGTCGACGCCTTCGAGGACCTTGCCGGACCGGAAGTCGTACTCGGTCCCTTCGACGTCCTGCTCGGCGGCGTACGGCATCTGCTCGTCGCCGAGAGAGGGCCGGACTCGGCTCGCGGGCAGCGTCAGGGTCAGCTCGTCGGTGGGCACGTCACCGATGCGGAAGTAGGGGTGTGTGCCGAGCCCGACACCGATCGGGCTCTCACCCTCGTTGCGGATCTCGTGCGTCACGACCAGTTCGCGCGGCGAGATCTCGTAGGTGATCGTCGCGCGCAGCGGCACCGGCCAGCCGTCCTGCGCCGGGACGTCGACGGCCAGGGTGATCGACGACTCCGCGTGCTCGAGAAGCTCCCACTCCTCGTGGCGGGTCAGGCCGTGGATCGCGTTGCCGCGCGCCTCCTCGGTGATCGCGAGCTGCTGCTTTTCACCCTGATGGACCCACTGGCCGCCCTTGGTGCGGTTCGGCCAGGGCAGCAGCACCTGCCCGGCACCCTTCGGCGGCTTTTCGTCCTCGGCGAACGCCTCGACGTACGGCACCCCGCCGACCTCGAACGCGCGCAACCCGGCACCGATCTCGGTGATGACGGCGCGCGCGTTGCCGCGGGTGATCTCGAACTGCTCTCCGGTGGGATTGGCCATGCGGACGAGGCTACCGGCGACCTTGTCCGAAGTAGTGCGAGAACGCCACGCCCGGACGAAGGAGACCGCCGCGATGACCGGTCCCGTCGGCCGTGTCCCGGAGCGGAGCGCGCGGCGCGTCCCGAACGAGGTCGCGGCGAAGAACTCGAGTACCTGCTCACGCAGTCCGAGCACGTCGGGACCGAGCATGTGTCCACACTGGACACCCTTGCTTGGTTGCTGGACGAAACCGTTGTCTCGCACGAGGAATCCGGTGTCGCTGACGAAGACCTCGTTCAATCGCTCTGCACGTCCGGGACGACCTCCCGTCGGACGAACTCGGCGAGGTCGTGTACCGCTCTCCGCTACTCTTGGGCGCCAGTGGCGGTGTCGCGTGACCAGAGGGACGACACGCGTGACGGGATGGACGACACGTGTGTCCAGAGGGACGACTCACCACGTAGCCCGGCCGCGCTCGTGTCGTCCGTTCCATCACACGTGTCGTCCATCGGCTCACACGTGCCGTCCAGCCAATCACGCGAAACGGCCAGTCGGCCACGCGGAACTCACTAGACCGGTCGTCATAGTTTGGGCTACAGTCGGCCGCATGGTCCGCCGCACCGACACTCGGCAGCGCATGCTCGATTCCGCCGCCGAACTCTTCCACCAGCAGGGTTACCACGCCACCGGCCTTAATCAGCTCGTCGCCGCCGGTGGCGCTCCCAAGGGATCGCTCTACTTCCACTTCCCCGGCGGCAAGGAGCAGCTGGCCGCCGAGGCCATCCGCCAGTCCGCCGAGCGACTCTGCGACACCTTGCGCGCGATCGTCGCGGACTCCCCCGACGTCGTCACCGGCATCGAGAACGTCGTCGGCGCGCTGGCGACCTCGCTGGAGGAGTCGGACTTCCAGCGCGGCTGTCCACTCGCGACGGTCGCGCTGGACGCGTCGGGCGACAGCGAGGTGATCCGCCAGGCCTGCGCCGACGGCTACACCTCCTGGCACACCGTCATCGCCGGGGCACTGGACACCGACAAGGCGGACCACCTGGCGACCGTCGTCCTCGCCGCCGTCGAGGGCGGGCTGTTGCTGGCCAAGACGTTGCACGACACCGCGCCGCTGCGCGCGATCGCCCCGCACCTTCGCACCACACTCGAACGGGAGCTGTCCTGATGCGTGTCCACCACCTCAACTGCGGCACCTTGCGGCCGATCGGCGGAAAGCTCGTCGACGGCAGGCCGGGGTTGTTCCGCCGCGCGGAACTGATCTGTCACTGCCTGCTGCTGGAGACCGAAACCGGCCTCGTGCTCATCGAAACCGGCGTCGGCACGCCGACCGTGAGCCGTCCCGCCGAATGGCTCGGCGCCGGCTTCGTGCGGCTGGTCCACCCCGACCGGGACGACGACCTCAGCGCCACCACGCAGATCCGGAAACTCGGTTTCGACCCCGCCGACGTGCGCGACATCGTGCTCACTCACCTCGATCTCGACCACGCGGGCGGGCTCGTCGACTTCCCGCAGGCGCGGGTCCACGTCCACGCCCGCGAGCTCCAGGCCTTGGAGAAGCCGATCGACCGCAAGGAGGCGAGCCGCTACCGGAAGGTCCAGTTCGACCACGGCCCGATCTGGAGGTCGTATCGCGCCGACGGCGAGCCCTGGTTCGGTTTCGACGCCGTCCGCGAACTCGAAGGGGTCCCGGACGTGCTGATCATCCCCCTCGCCGGGCACACCCGCGGGCACGCCGGGATCGCCGTCGACACGGGTGACGGCTGGATCTTGAACGCCGGGGACGCCGTCTTCCACGGCGGCGAGCTCGAGCAGAAGCCGCACATCCCCTTCGCGCTGGGCTTCTTCGAGTCGTACATGCAGACGGAAAAAGCAGCACGACTGGACAACCAGCGCCGGCTGCGCGAACTTGTCAGTAACAACGGTGACGAAGTGTCGGTCTTCGCCGCGCACGACGCCACCGCCTTCGAACGGTTCAGCCAGAGGAGCAGGATATGAAGGTCCACCACCTGAACTGCGGCACGATGCGGGCCCCGGGAGGCAAGTTCCTCGACGGTCAGCCGGGTCTGCTGCGCCGCTCAGAGCTGGTGGCGCATTGCCTGCTCATCGAGACCGGCGACGGGCTCGTGCTGGTGGACACGGGATTCGGCCGCCAGGGGGTGGCGCGGCCGGGCGCCTGGCTCGGCACGCCGTTCACGGTGATGGTCGGTGCGAAACCGGTCGAGACGGAGACCGCGGCTCATCACGTCGAAGCGCTCGGCCACAAGCTGGAGGACGTGCGGCACATCATCTGCACCCACCTCGACGTCGACCACGCGGGCGGGCTCGCGGACTTCCCGAACGCCGTCGTGCACGTCCGCGCCGAGGAGCACGACGCGGCGACCGCACCGCGTAACGCGAGCGAGAAACTCCGATTCCGTGCCAACCAGTTCGCCCACCGTCCACTGTGGAGCAAATACGACGAGGCCGGCGACGAGTGGTTCGGCTTCCAGGCGGTCCGCGAGCTCAAGGGCCTGCCGTCGGAGATCCTGCTGGTGCCGCTCGCGGGACATACCAAGGGGCACACCGGGGTGGCCGTCGACACCGGCGACGGCTGGCTGCTGCACGCGGGCGACGCGTACTTCTTCCACGGTCAGCTGGATCCGGTGAAACCGCACTGCCCGCCGGGGATGACCGTGTTCCAGAACATGGTGCAGACTCTGCGCAGGCCGCGGCTGGAGAACGTCGAACGGCTCCGCGAGCTGAGCCGAGAACACGCCGACGAGGTCACCGTGTTCTCGGCCCACAGCCCGGTTGAGTACCAGTCACTCAGTCGTTGAAAGAAGGCCGGGGCTAGAAGAGGTCAGCCGACCGGCGGCTCGAGGGGCTGCCGGTCCTCTTCCTTGTGCGTGGCCCGCATGACGAGCCAGTTGACCCCCCACAGCAGGACACCGACGGCGAGCAGGATCGCGGCGACCTTGTAGTCACGCGCGGGCCGCCCGGACAACGGGGTCACCAGGTAGACACAGAAGATCGCGGCCAGCACCGGGATGATCGTCGGCGCACGGAAATGCTTGTGCGCCGACTTCTCCTTGCGCAGCACCAGGACCGCGACGTTGACGATGGCGAACACCGCCAGCAGCAGCAACGCCGTCGTGCCGCCGAGCACGCTGATGTCCACAAAGGACACAAGGCCGATGGCGATGACGCTGGTGAACACGATCGCCACCCACGGGCTGCGGCGGAACGGGTGCACCGTGCCCAGCTGCTTCGGGATGATCCGCTGGTTCGCCATGCCGTAGAGCAGGCGGCTGGCCATCAGCATGTTGATCAGCGCCGAGTTGATGACCGCGAAGAGGCCGATCGCGGAGAAGACCTCACGCGGGAACCCCGGGGCACCGACGTCGAGCACCTTCAGCAGTGCGCTGCTCTTGGCGGCCTCCAGTTCGTCGGCCGGCACCAGCAGCGAAGAGGTCACGGAGACCAGGATGTAGATGGTCGCGGCGATGACCATGCCCCACAGCATCGCCTTCGGAAAGATCCGGATCGGATCCTTGCACTCCTCGGCCATGTTCACCGAGTCTTCGAAGCCGACCATCGCGAAGAACGCCAGCGAGGTCGCCGACGTGATCGCCACCAGCATGGTCTGGTTCTCGGTGTCGAACTCGACCAGCCGCGAGGCGTCCCCGTTGCCGTTCAGCACCGCCCACACGCCGACCCCGATGATGATCAGCAGGCCGCCGATCTCGATGCAGGTCAGCGCCACGTTGGTCTTCACCGATTCGGAGACCCCGCGGAAGTTGATCAGCGCGAGACCGATCACGAACAGGATCGCCACCAGCGGCATCGGCGCGGTGATGAACTCGGCGAGATAGGTGTCCCCGAAGGCCTTCGCCGCGGACGAGGCCGACGTGATCCCCGAGCACATCACCGCGAACGCCACCATGAAGGTGAGGAAGCGGATCTTGAACGCCTTGTGCGTGTAGAGCGCCGCCCCCGCCGCCTGCGGGTACTTTCCGACCAGTTCCAGGTAGCTGAACGCGGTCATGATCGCGACCACGAACGCGATCAGGAACGGCAGCCACAGCGCGCCGCCCACCCGGCCCGCGACCTGTCCGGTGAGCGCGTAGACGCCCGTCCCGATGATGTCCCCCACCACGAAGAACAGCAGGAGCTTGGAACCCATGACCCGTTTGAGGCTCGGCTGACCGGCCGGACCGGTCTGTTCTGTTGTCGTCGTGTCCACCATGCGGCAAGAGTGTGCCGTATCGCGTCTGGGGCCGACAGTCCGATATGGTCAGTTCTTCGTCACGGGTTGGCGAACCGTGGGACTGGGTGATTCGGTCAGTCGGCGTCGACCGCGGTCTTCACCAGCGGGACCATCATCTCCTGCGTCATCTTCGCCGGACCCGTGTAGTTGACCAGCACCGGCACGTCGTTCACGAGTTCGGCGGAGGCCAGCGTGGCGGTCTTGTTCTCGTCGACGTAATAGAGGGCGCCCTCGCCGACACCGGCGACGTCCTTCGCACCCGGCTTCGCCTTCTTCAGCGCCGCGACCATCTCGGCGGGCTTGATCTTGTTGCCCTCGAAGCGGGTCACCGCGAGCGCGCCGACCTGCTTGCCGCCCGCCGAGTAGACGCAGCTCTTGGCCTTGCCACCGTTGGCGGCGGTGTCCTGCACCGGACCTGGCGCCGAGGTCACGCCCTGGACGGAGATCGCCTTCGAGACGGCCTCGGCGGGCAGCAGCGCGCACGGCTCCTTCGAACCGGCGCCTCCGGTGGGCGCGGCCGAAGAACTCGGCGCGGCGGAGGAAGTGGGAGCCTGGCTCGACGGCCCGGCCGCGTTGTCCGGCTTCTGGCCCCCGGACGAACAGGCGGAAAGGGTCGCGATGACAGCGGCGAATCCGGCGATCGCCCGTAAAATACGCATGGGCCCGACGATAGCCCCGGCGAATCAGGCCACCGGGGCCCGGTATCGCCAGAAGGACGGGATCAGCAGCGCCGCCGCGATGACCAGCACGATGACCAGTACCCCGCCGCCGGAGGCCGCGGCGGCCGTGCCCACCCCGGCGGCGGCCCAGCCGTGGGTGAGGTCGGCGATCCGGGGGCCGCCCGCGACGACCACGGTGAACACGCCCTGCAGCCGTCCGCGCATCTCGTCGGTGGTGGCGACCTGGAGGATCGCCATCCGGTAGATCGCGCTGACCATGTCGGCGGCCCCGGCGAGTGCCATGAAGAAGACCGCGAGCCACAGCGAATTCGCGAGACCGAAGCCGGCGATCGCCCCGCCCCAGACGCAGATCGAGATGATCACGCCGACGCCCTGCTTCTGGATCCTCGTCAGCCAGCCGGAGAAGAGGCCGATCAGCATCGCGCCCGCCGGGAGCGCGGCGTAGAGCCAGCCCAGCGCCGGGCCACCGCCGGGCGGGTCGCCGAAGGTGCGCTCGGCCATCTCCGGGATCAGCGCGCGCGGCATGCCCGCGACCATCGCGATGATGTCGACGAGGAAGGAGGCCAGCAGGATCTTCTGCGTCGCCAGGTATTTGAAGCCGTCGATGATGTCGCGGATCCCGGCGCGGCGCGCGATCTCGCCGAGCGGCGGGATCGGGGGCAGCTTCCAGACCGCGACGAGGGTCGCGGTCAGTGCGATGACGTCGATCAGGTAGAGCGTCGAGAGACCGAGGACCGGGATCAGTGAGCCCGCGAGCAGCGGACCGAAGACCGCGCCGAAGGTGGCCATCGTGCTGCTCAACGCGGTCGCGGGCGCGATCAGGTTGTCCGGCACCAGCCGGGCGACGACGGCGCCGCGGGTCGGCATGTTGATCGCGAAGAACGCCTGGTTGACCGCGAGCAGGACGAGGACGAGCCAGACCGAGCCGATGTTCAGGAACGCCTGGAGCCACAGGACCGCCGAGGTGACGGTGACGCCGACATTGGTGACGAGGAGGAGTTTGCGGCGATCGACGGCGTCCGCGATCGCGCCGCCCCAGAGGCCGAAGACGAGCAACGGGATCAGGGCGACCAGGCCGGTCAGGCCGACGTAGGCCGACGAACCGGTGAGGTCGAAGACCTGTTTGGGGACCGCGACGGCGGTGAGCTGGCTACCGACGGCGGTGACCGCGGTGGACAGCCAGAGGCGGCGGAACGCGGGGATCTTGAGCGGCCGGGTGTCGACGACGATCGAACCGAACAGCTTGCGGAGACCCTTACGCTGTCCAACCCCCACGTCGTCACTCACAACCCGACAGTTTAGCCGCGCTAACTAACCAACCGCGCGCGATTTACGTCACCCGGTGGCTGAAGGGGACTTTCGCCGCATGGGACGCGGTGAAGGGAGCTTTCACCGCATGCGATGCGGGGAAAGTCCCCTTCAGCCCCCCGCCCGCCTCACACCTGCGCCTCGGTGCCCCCTACGGTCTCCCGGGAGCGCGCCAGCGCGACGGGGAGACTTCACCGTCGCGCGCCCTCTTTTGGGCCGAAGGCCCACGAAAACGCGATGAAGGGGCGCCCTCCACACTCACGCGAGGTGAACACGGAACGGCGCCCCTTCGGCGCGCTTTTCGTCAGCGCGCGACAGATAGCAGCGCCGACCGACATCACGGCGCGACGCGCTCGATCTGCCAGCCGTCGTCGGTGCGGACGTAGCGGAGCCGGTCGTGCATGCGGTCCTCGCGGCCCTGCCAGAACTCGACGTAGTCGGGCCGGATGCGCCATCCGCCCCAGTGCGGCGGAAACGGGATGTTCTCGACGTCGGCGAAGCGGCGCTCGATGCCGTGAAGCGCGGTCTCGAGGGCGCGGCGGCCGTCGACGACGCGGGACTGCGGCGAAGCCCAGGCCCCGAGCTGCGAGCCCCGCGGACGGGAAGCCCAGTACTCGGCGGTCTCCGCGACGTTGACCTTCTCCACCTCGCCGCGCACGTGGACCTGGCGCTGCAGGGCGTACCACGGGAAGGTGACCGACGCGTAGCGCGTCGCGGTGAGGTCGTGACTCTTCGTCGACGTGTAGTTCGTGTAGAACACGACACCGCGTTCGTCGAGGCCCTTGCACAGGACGGTCCTGGAGGACGGCCTGCCCTCCGGGTCCGCCGTGGCGAGCACCATCGCGTTCGGTTCGGCGACCCCGGCGGAGACGGCTTGGTTCAGCCAGTCCTGCAGCTGAGCGGTCCAGGTCTCCGCCAGTGCGGACTCGTCGAAGGCGGCCCCTTCGTAGGCCACGCGCATTCCGGGCAGGCGCACGACGGCGTCACCGTCCACGCCATCCTTGATCTCCGGCATCATCCGCCAAACCTCCGTACCCGGTCGGGGCATCTGTGACTTCGGCTTTGCCGCCGACGGTATTGCCTAGAAGGCGGCGGCGAAACCCACTGAACGGTGACACCCGCCACCCCCGGCTGGTCATCTGTGCGTAACCGCCGGACCGCAAGCCGCCACCTCCCGGTTACCTTCCGCCCCTGATCGATCAAACCCATGCGGTCCTGTCGCACGGCTTTGCCCGCCGGCAGGGTCCTTCACGCGCCACCATGCCGACTGGTGAGACCACTGAGCGACCGCCCGAGTGTTCCGAGTCCGTGAAGGACTCCTTGAGGGACCCAGGGTCCCTCAAGGAGTCCTTCACGGACCGCGCTCTAACCGCCCTCACCACTCACGTCACATCGAATTCACCCGAACTTATCCTTCGAAAATCGACGACTCCCCGGGCAATTCCCCGGCACCCTTTTCCCGCGATTTCAACAATTGATTACGACATTCGGCCTATCGTCCGTCAGGTCGGCCGATGGCACGTCCTAATTCTGTCGCGCGATAGAAATCAGCTCTGCGGCACATCTCCGCGAGATGTGCCAAGACCCGGGCGTGAAAACACGACGAAGGCCGCCCCCAGGACGGTCGAAATCCCGAAAACGGCCTTCGCTTCTCCGGTGTCGCGCCGTCAGCTCGTGACGACGAACTCCGCGCGGACGATCCAGCCCCAGCAGTCGTACGACGCCTTGTACCGGCCCGGCACTGTCCCTACAGGACCGTCGCCCCGCAAGGCGACACCGATGCCGCCGGTGCCACCGTCTCCCACTACCCGCAAGGGAATCGGTGCGGCGAGACCGTCCGCGGTGAGCGTCGTCGCGAGCTCGCCCGCCCCCGACGGACGCAGGCAGTAGATGTCCGCGGTAACCGTCCCACCTGCGACGATCGTGGTCGGGGCGAGGACCAAACTGGACGGTCTGGTCGCGTTCGCCTGTCCTGCTCCGAGCGTGGTGGCCACCAACGCCGCCGCGGCGGCACACAGCGCGGCCGAACGAATCTTCATCCTCTGCTCCCTCCAGAAGTCCGGCGAGGTTTTCACCGGCCACCCGGAGGACGCGCGCCGCCGTACCCTGGGTTGCCAACCTGTCGAGAGCTACTCGGTTAGCAGAATGTGACAGGAATTCATGCAAGAGCTGACGATCACACTAGGTAGGCCTTGCGCCACTCGATAGGATCGCCGCCGAGGGCAACGGGGTGATCACCTCTATCCAGTGTGTTCAGAGGTTTTGGATGGGACGGCCGGGTGTGCGGTCGATCGATCACTCCTGCGCTCGCGCCGCCGGAACTTTCTACGACCGTGTTACTCCCCTTCCCCAGGAGTGCGTTGTGATTTCCCGTTCCCGCCGTCTCATGACGGCGTTGTTGTGTGCCTTTTCGCTGGCTGGTGTGACGGCCCTTTCGGCCTGTTCCGACAGCACGGCCGCTTCCGGCACCAAGGTCACCATCGGTTACAGCGCTTGGCCGGGCTGGTTCCCGTGGGCGGTGGCCCAGGAGAAGGGCCTCTTCGAGAAGAACGGCGTGACCGTCGACCTGAAGTGGTTCGACAGCTACACCGAGAGCATCAACGCACTGTCCTCGGGCGCGATCGACGCGAACAGCCAGACTCTCAACGACACGCTCGCGTCGGTCAGCGGTGGCGCGAAACTGTCGGTGGTCCTGGTCAACGACAACTCGACCGGCAACGACAAGATCATCGCGCGGCAGGGAATCACCGGCGTCGCCGACCTCAAGGGCAAGAAGGTCGCCGTCGAGCAGGGCACCGTCGACCACTACCTCCTGCTGCTCGCGCTTCAGGAGGCGAAGCTGACCGAGAAGGACGTCGAGCTGGTCCCGCTGCTGACCGACGCCGCCGCGGCCGCGTTCGTGGGCGAGCAGGTCGACGCCGTCGCCGCCTTCGCCCCCTTCACCTCGAAGGCGCTCGAGCGCCCCGGCAGCCGCGCGATCGCGACGTCCGCCGAGTTCCCCGGTGCCATCCCTGACCACCTCGTCGTCTCCGAGCAGATGTCGAAGGAGCGCAAGAAGGAGGTCCAGGCGCTGGTGACCACCTGGTTCCAGACGATCGACTGGATCAAGCAGAACCGGGACGAGGCCGTGCGGATCATGGCGAAACGCGGCGCCGTGTCGATCGACGAGTACAAGAGCTACGACGCGGGCACGACGATCTTCACCAAGCAGCAGAACCTCGACGCGTTCACCCCTGGCGTCACCCCCGCCCACCTGAACTTCCAGGCCGGCCGGATCGCCGACTTCATCATCGCCAACGGGCTCGCCCAGAACCGGCCCAGCTTCGACGGGCTGTTCGACGACCAGTACGTCAAGGCGGTGAAGTGAGCACCACGGGCTCGGCGAGGCAGGCCGTTCAGCGGACGGACGCCGCTGACGAGGCCGAAGCCCGGCTCCTCGACGATGAGCAGCGCCTCGCCGAAGCACAGGAAGACCGTCGACGCGGCGGCGGCGCGCGACCGGACTGGGCGCCGCTGCCCCGCCGGGCGGGCCTCAAGCCGAACGCCTCCCCGCTGTTCTCGCTCCGGACGCCGATCCCCGCGCGCTGGCGGTGGACGCTGGCCGTGGCCTCGTTCGCGATCCCGCTGCTGATCTGGGTGACGCTGAACGCGCTGGGCACCATCAAGCCCACGTTCCTGCCGACCCCGGTCGCGGTGTTCGACGCGCTGCTGAAGATGATCGAGTCGGGCGAACTGTTCAGCGACCTCTGGGCCACCACCCAGCGGGTGCTGCTCGGTTTCGGCCTCGCGGTGATCGTCTCGATCCCGCTCGGCATCGTGATGGGGACGTTCAACGCCGGGCTGGCGCTGTTCGAACCGGTCATCGCGATGCTGCGCTACCTGCCGGCCAGCGCGTTCATCCCGCTGCTGATGATCTGGCTCGGCCTCGGCGAGCCGTCGAAGGTCGCGGTGCTGTTCCTCGGCACGGTCTTCTTCAACACGCTGATGACGGCCGACGCCGTCCGCGGGGTGCCGCGTTCGCTGATCGACGTGTCGTACACACTCGGCGCGCGGCGCGGCGAGGTCCTGCGCAAGGTGATCGTGCCGCACGCGCTGCCCGGCATGATCGACGCGACCCGCGTCAACGCCGCGGCCGCGTGGAACTTCGTGGTGGTCGCCGAACTGATCAACGCCACCGCCGGGCTCGGCCTGCGGATCATGCGGGCGCAGCGGTTCACCCAGACCGACCGCATCTTCGCGCTGCTGATCGTGATCGGCCTGCTGGGCCTGGTCATCGACATCGCGCTGCGGCTCCTGCGATCCAGGGTCGGGAAGTGGGCGGCATGACGCTTCAGCTGAAGGCCGTCGCCAAGGACTACACGGTTCGCGGCCGAACCACCCGGGCCCTCGACGGGATCGACCTCGACATCGCGCGCGGCGACTTCGTCTGCGTGGTCGGCGCGAGCGGGTCCGGCAAGTCGACCCTGCTCTCGCTGATCGCCGGGCTGGCCGAACCGACCGAGGGCCTGATCACCCTCGACGACGACACCGTGACCGGACCGGGCCCCGATCGCGGGCTGGTGTTCCAGCACGGGGCGCTGTACCCGTGGCGCACGGTGGAAAGCAACGTCGCGTTCGGCCTCGAACTGCTCAGCCTCGGCAAGGCCGAACGCGCGCGCCGGATCGACTGGTATCTGGAAGAGACCGGGCTCGACGGGTTGCGGAAGTCGTTGCCCAAGCAGCTTTCCGGCGGGCAGAAGCAGCGGGTCGCGATCGCGCGGGCGCTGGTGTGCGAGCCCGACGTGCTGCTGCTGGACGAACCTTTCGGCGCGCTGGACGTCCAGACCAAAGAGGACATGCAGGTCCTGATCCGCCGGATCTGGACCGACACCGGCACCACGGTGCTGATGGTGACCCACGACGTCGAAGAGGCCGTGTTCCTCGGACGGCGCGTCGTGGTGCTGGCCTCGGACCCGGGCCGGGTCGCCGCCGATATCGCGGTCGACCTGCCCGGTGAACGTGACCTCGCGGTCAAACGCGCGCCCGAGTTCCTCGCGTTGCGCGCGTCCATCGAAGACCTCGTCCGGGAGCAGCACCGCGGCCACCTCGGGCGGAGCTGAGAAGAAAGGTGATCATGAGGCACGGGAAGACCCGGCCGGAACGCACCCCGCGTTCCGGGTTGCTCGGCAGACTCGGCATCCGGGGCAAGCTCAACCTGCTCCTGATGTTGCCGCTGACCGCCGTGGTCCTGGTGTCGGTGCCTTACGTCGCCGGGGAGATCGACGACGCCCGGTCCGCCCGCACCACCGCCGACGTCGCGTCACAGGCCCGTGCCCTCGGCACGCTGGCGTGGGAACTGCAGCGGGAACGACTGCTGACGGCGCACTACATCGCGTCTTCGTCGGCGAGCAGCGCGGCGATGCAGAAGCAGCAGGGCGTCGTCGCGGACACGGTGAACCAGGTGCGCTCGCAGCTGAGCGCCGACGCACCGGAAGAACTCGCGGCCGCGCTGGTGCGGATCGGATCGCTGAACGAGATCCGGGAAAGCGCGCTCCGGCGCGGTGCCTCGCTGGACAGCGTGGCACGGACCTACCACGCGGTGATCGACGCGGTCATCAACTCGCTGCGGCTCGTCCCGCAGCAGACCAGTGACGCGGAGGGCACCCGGCAGTTGACGGCGCTCGACGCGCTGCTGCGCGCGAACGAGGAGAACGCGCTGCGCGGGATGGCGCTGATCATCGTGCTGGTCACCCCCGACTCCGGTGAACCGGTGCTGGACGACGCGAAGCAGCAGTCGTCGCTGTTCCTCGAACGGTTCGTGCAGCAGGCCGACGTCAGCCAGGCGACGCAGGTCGTGGCGGTGGAACAGGGCGAGACGGGCCGCCGGGTCGACGCGCTGGAGGCCAAGCTCCCGGACACCCGGGGCCAGCAGGCCGTGCAGGCACTGCTGCCGGACATCCTCGGCGCCGTCGAGGCCCAGTCGAATCAGCGACGGCTCGCCCAGGACACGGTCACCACCGGCATCACCGACGCGGCGACCGCGCGAGCCGACGCCGCGCAGAACCTGGCGTGGACGATCGGTATCGGCGCCGGTGTGCTGTTCCTGCTGGTCGGTGGTCTCGCGATCGCGGTCAGCCGGTCGATCGCGGATCCGCTGCGGAAGCTGACCACGGCGGCGACGTCGGTCGCGGACCTCGCGAGTACCGAACTGGTCCGCGTCTCCGACACCGAGCAGGCCGAAGAACTCGCGCCACGCCTGGCCACCATCGACGTGTCGTCCCAGGACGAACTCGGGAAGCTGGCCGAGGCGTTCAACCGGGTACAGGCCACCGCGGCCGAACTGGTGGAACGGCAGGCCGTCACGCGGCGCAACGTCGGCCTCATGTTCGCCAACGTCGCGAAGCGGACGCAGAACCTGGTGGGCAGGCAACTGGCGCTGGTCGACGAACTGGAGCGCAACGAACAGGACGTCGCCCTGCTGGCGAGCCTCTACCGGCTCGACCACCTCTCGACCCGGCTGCGCCGGAACGCGGACAACCTCCTCGTCGTTTCGGGAAACCGCGACGAGGCGAGGATTTCCGGGCCGATCGAGCTGTCGACGGCGTTGCGTTCGGCGCTCGCGGAGATCGAGGACTACCAGCGGGTCCGGCTCGGTTCGATGGGCGACGTCCTGCTGTCGTCGCCGTTCGGTTCGGATCTGGTGCTGATCTTCGCCGAGCTGCTGGAGAACGCGACGTCGTTCTCCCCGCCGGAGTCCTTTGTGGACGTCGGCACGAAGATCCTCGCCGACGGCTCCTGTCTGATCGTGATCGTGGATCAGGGCATCGGCATGACCGCCGAACGGCTCGCCGAGGAGAACCGGCGGCTGATCGAACGCGAGCGGCTCGAACTGGCGCCGACCAGTGTGCTCGGCCTGTTCGTGGTCGGGCGGCTCGCACGACGGTACGGGCTGAAGGTCGAACTGACCGAGACCGAGCCGGGCGCCGGCATCACCGCGCGGATCGCCGTCCCGCCGGATCTGCTGACCTACCGGCAGCCCGTGCCGAAGTCCGTTCCGCCGCCGGCGTGGCCGACGGCGGAACCGGGCGACGAACCCGCCCCGCGGCAGTCCCCGCCCCCGCCCAAGCCGCGGGACAAGGCTTCCGGACGTGAGCTGCCGACGCTGGCGATCGCCGGGATGATCCCGCGCGACGGCCAGCGCCCCAAGGACTTCCGGTGGTTCCGCAAGACCGACCGGGAACTTCCGGAGCCGATGCCGATGCCAGAGCCCACCCCGTTGCCCGTGCCACTGCGAACGTCGCTGCCCACGTCGCTGCCCACGTCACGCCCGGCGGCGGCGGCCGAACCCTTGCCCGCGCTCGAAGCTCCCGCGCCGACACCGGCCGCCGATTCCGGGGAGACCCGTGGCGGGCTGCGGCGGCGGGTCAAGGGCGCGCAGCTTCCCGGTGCCCCCGAAGCGCCGTCGCGGCAGAAGTCAAGGCATGATCCAGCAGCGGCCAAATCGGTCTTCGACGGTTTCGAGGCTGGACTCGCGAAGGCCACCGGGTCTTTCAAGGACCCGGTGCCGCCGCAAACCCCGCCGCCCCCGGTGAGCCCACCGGCGGGCGATCCGACGCCCATGCCGACCCCGACACCCGTGCCCGCCGCCTCCCGCGGCGGTCTCACCCGGCGGGTCCCCGGTGCCCAGCTGGCGCCGGGCCTGTCGAAAGGACCGGCCGCGCGGCATCAGACCGCGCGGGCCGCCCTGAACACCGCCAAGCCCAGGGGCATGCGTGACCCCGAGGCCGAACGTGCCGCGTTCGACGCCTTCAGTGACGGGTTGGAGAAAGCCGTCAACCCGGAGATGGAACAGAGAGAGAAGAGCAAGAGATGACGACCGGAGTCAGCGTCGAAGCCCGGAACTTCAACTGGTTGGTGACGCGCTTCGCACAGAACACGGCGAGCGCGATGGGCGCGATCGCCGTCTCGGCCGACGGCCTGCTGATCGCGATGTCGTCCGAGCTGGAACGGGCCAACGCCGACCGGCTGGCCGCGATCTGCTCGGCGATGCTCGGTCTGGCGCACGGTGTCTCCGAGAGCCACCCGCTCGGTTCGCCCGACAAGATCATCATCGAGCTGGAACAGGGCTACCTGCTGGTCTGCACGATCAGCATCGGCTGTTCGCTCGGCGTGCTCGCCACCAAGCAGGCCAGCCTCGGCACGATCGCCTACGAGATGGCGATGTTCGCCAACCGGGCCACCGAGGTGCTCACCCCCGCGCTGATCGAGGAACTCAAGAAGAGCGTCGGCAGCTGAAATGACGAGGGGATAAGGGTATGAGCGACGATCAGGTACCTCGGCCCCGCGGCGGCGAACAGAGCATCTCGCCGCTGCGCCCGTATCTGCTCACCGCCGGCCGTGCGCAGCCGGTGGACGGCACGCTCGAAATCGAAGCGCAGGTGCTCACCAGCAGGCTCGGCGCGGCGTCGCAGGCGAGGCTGACCTTCGAACGACGGGAGATCGTTTCCCTTTGCCGGGAAACGAAATCCGTCGCCGAAGTGGCGGCGATGCTCGGCCTGCACATCGGCGTGGCCAGGGTGCTCGTGGCGGACCTCGCCGCGCTCGGCTACGTGGTGCTCCGGCGCCCGGCCGGAGCCTTCACCCAGGACCTCGGCATGATCGAAAGGGTCATTCGTGGACTCGAATCAATTCGCTGAACCGGCGGCGGCCAAGCCGCCGACACCGGTCAAGATCGTCATCGCGGGCGGTTTCGGCGTCGGCAAGACGACCACCGTCGGAGCGATCTCGGAGATCAAACCGCTGACCACCGAGGCCGCCATGACCTCGACCGGCGCGGCCGTGGACGGCACGAGCGGAGAGGTGCCGTCGAAGACCACCACCACGGTGGCGCTGGACTTCGGCTGCATCACCATCGACGAAGAGGTGAAGCTGTATCTCTTCGGCACGCCGGGGCAGGACCGGTTCGGCTTCATGTGGCACGACCTCGTGCTGGGCGCGCTGGGCGCGCTCGTCATCGTCGACACCCGTCGGCTCGACGACTGCTACCCGGCCGTCGACTACTTCGAGAAGGCCGGACTGCCGTTCGTGGTCGGGGTGAACGTCTTCGACGGTTCCCTCAAGCACGACCTCGAGGACGTGCGCTGGGCGCTCGCGGTGAGCGAGGAGGTCCCGCTGATCACCTTCGACGCGCGGCAGCGGCTGTCGGTCCGTGACGCGCTGCTGGCCGTCCTGCACAACACCTTCCGCCGGGCTTCCGCCGCTTCATAACCCGATCGCGGACAAGAAGTGACAATCTGACCCCAGACGTCACATCGTCCTGTTACCCTCGATCGCATTCCCGCCCAGTCCGGCCGCGGGAATGCGAAACGGGGTGGGTGCGATGACCGGCGAGTATCTGAGCGGAAGCGAGTATTCGGCGACGCTTACGGCTGCGCTCAACAGTTACTGGCAGACGCTGGAAAAGCGCTGGCTGAACGACGCCGGTCAACTGGTCCGAGGTGGCACGAGCCAGATCTCCGGTGCGCCGGAGCCTGCCCGATGGCAGGTCCCGGTCGAGTCGCGGGGCCATCTGACGACCTGCCCGATCGTCGAGTGGGCCGTCAATGACGGCACACCGGCGACCCGGCCGTCGGCGGATGCTTGCGACGGCTGGAGCGTGCCGGACGCGAAATACGTCGAATGCCGGGCGCTCGACGTCTTCTCCCAGGTCGGGGATTGGGCGTGGCGGAAGCGGGAACAGCTGGCGACCGCGATCCCGGATCTCGCGGGTGGGCCGGAACTGTCGTCGCTCGAAGAGGCTTACAGCGCCTTCTCGTCGGTCGAGAAGAAGATGAGGCTCGGCGATGCGATGGGCGACCACGACTTGGACAACCTGATCGCCCTCCTCGCGGGCGGCAACAAGTCAGGCACCCGGGCTTGGATGACCGGCTGGATGGGGCTCGCGGCGAACAGCCTCCAGGACGGTTTTCTCGCGACGGTGGAACCCACCCTCAGACACCAGGACATCCTCGTGAAGTGGCTCGGCAACAGCTACTCGTGCCGGGCCGCGATCATCCACGCCGCCAGGAACAACATCCTGCACCTCATCGCGGAGGCCACCCGCGCGCTCAACGCCACCGCCCCGGCGCCGACGGAGCCTCCCAAGGAGAAGCTGCTGCTGAACGCCGTCAGCGATGCTTGGGATTACGCCAAAACCGTCATCGGAGCCTTGGGCCGCACGGCTCCGGCCGGCGTCGGCAACGCACTCGTCCTGCTCGAGTTCGCGATGGAGCTGAAGGCGCCGCCGATGAACTCGGAGCTGAAGTTCCCGCAGCTGGCGGAATTCTTCGCCCATGTGGACACCGGCGTCCGCGGCCTCCACGCCGACCTGGACAAAGCCGAGAAGGAATACCACGACGCCATCAAGGCCATCGAGCACGAGATCGCCGGGGTCGACCGCATGGATCTGGAGCTCTACGACATGACTCAACCCCAGAAGAAGGGCACCGCCAAAGCTGGCTCGGACGGAACCCAGCGCTACGCCGTGGACGTCACGGTCGTACTGGAACTCGCCGAGGCCTGCTACGGAGCGGCCGAAATCTACTCGGGCCTGCTCGGGGAACTCGCGAAAACCTCTTACGCCGACGGCCAACTGGCGGGTCGCGGGGTCGTCCCCACCGCCGCCGACACCGCCTTGAAGCAGTTGCGGAACGACGTCGAATCGTTCTTCCAGAAGACGACCGCGCGCTACCTGGCGGCGGGCGACCGCATCAAAGAGGCCGCCGAGAAGTACGCGCAGACCGACGCCGAGCAGAAGGATCGGCTTCAGACAGCGATCGGCACGCTCGGTGATTGGGCCAAGGAAGATCCGGGCAGGCACCCCGAGGGCGATCGGCGGGACCGGATCGACCTCGACCCGGACAAGGAAGGCGCCCAGAACTGACGCCGCGTGCTCAGCCGGGCCGCGTGATGGCGGCGAGCATCAGCGCGCGGAGTTCGGCGGCGACGTCGGCGACGGGTAGCGGCGGCGTGTGCGCCTGCCATTCCCGCAGCAGTCCGGTCGCCGCGCCGACGAGCGCGATCGCCGTCAGGTGGTAGTCACGGTCCGGCGCGACGCCGTACGAGGCGGCGTGCCGGGCCTCGGATTCGATGAACGCGGCCCACCTGTCGACCCATTCCTGGTGCTGCGCCTCCAAAGCGGCGCTGACACCGACCGCCTCGACGTAGTTCAGCCGCGGCATCCGGGGATCTGACGTCACCGTGCTGACGAAGACGTCCAGCAGGGTCCCGATCCGCGTGACCGCGTCGGCGTCCTCCAGGCGTTCCAGGTTTTCGGTGACGTGCTCCAGCGCGAGGGCGTTGATGCGCTCGTGCAGGGTCAGCAGCACCTGTTCCTTGCTCTCGAACTCCTCGTAGAAGTTCCGCGTCGAAACGCCGGCGCGTGTGCACAACTCGGTGATCTTCGCCTGCTGGTAGCCCGTCGAGGTGAACAGGTCCAGGGCCGCCATGAGCAGGCGTTCACGCCGTTCGGCGCGCCGCTGCTCGGGTGCGACCCCGCCATACGTGCGGGCCACTCGACCTCCCCCGATTCGGTAATAGGGATTGCCAGATGCTACCAACACCGCCTACATTGCGAAAATCTCAATTACCAAACTGGAGGCAACGGTGCTTCGGACAGTTCTGGTCTCAGCCCTCGCAGCCGCACTGATAGGCGCGCCCGCCGCGCAAGCCGCGCCGAGCGGGCCCGGCGATCTGGTCGACTACAAGCCGGTCATCGCCACCGCCCCGGCGAAGGCCTGGAAACTCACCTACCGCTCGACCTCGGCGACCGGACAGCCGAACACGGTGTCGGGCATCCTGCTGGTCCCGCCGACGCCCTGGACGAAGGGGCCGCGCCCGCTGGTCAGCTACGCCGTCGGCACCCACGGCCTCGGCGACCACTGCGCGCCGTCGACCCGGCTGACGAACGGGTCCGAGAACGAAGTCCTCCTGATGAGCCAAGCACTATCGCGCGGCTGGGCGGTCGTCGTGACCGACTACGAAGGCCTCGGCACGCCGGGCACGCACACCTACGCCGTCGGCCAGTCCGAAGGCCGGGCCGTGCTCGACGCCGCCCGCGCGGCGACCAAGGTGCCCGAAGCCGGGCTGTCCAAGACCGGTCCGGTGGGCGTCTTCGGTTACTCGCAAGGAGGTCAGGCCGCGGCGTTCGCCGGTGAACTGCAGCCGTCCTACGCACCCGACGTCAACCTGGTCGGGGTCGCGGAAGGCGGTGTCCCGGCGGATCTGAACGCGGTCCTGAAGTTCAACGACGGCGGCCCCGCGTTCGGCCTGGTGCTCGGCGCCGCTGTCGGCTACTCGACGGCTTACCCGGAACTGCCGTTCGACGACGTGCTCAACGCGCGGGGCGAGAAGACCGTCGCGAAGGTCAAGGAAGCGTGCACCGTCGGCCTCGGTGCGGCAGCGCCTTTCGCGCGGCTCAACGACTTCACCACCGTGCCGAACGTTTCGTCGGATCCGCGCTGGCAGGCCCGGCTCGGCGAGAACCTGGCGGGCAAGACCAAACCGGGCGCGCCGGTCTACCTGTACCACGCGTCGCTGGACGAACTGATCCCGCTGTCGGTCGGCAAGGGGCTGCGCGACCGCTACCGCGCACTCGGTGCCGACGTCACCTGGCAGGAATTCCCGCTGCTGGAACACATCGGCGGCGTCTCGGCGGGTGGCCCGGTCGCGATGACGTGGCTGGGCACCAAGTTCTAGCCTGGGGGCTGAAGGGGCCCTTCGCCGCATGCGACGCGACGAAGGGCCCCTTCGTCGCATTAGATGCGGGGAAAGTCCCCTTCAGCTCTCTTTGAACGGCTTGAGCGCGGTCACGGCATCGGGCGCCAGCGACGTCGTCAGTGTCCCACCGGCGGCCAACGACGTGCGGGACCACCACTCACCGGAGGCCTCGGGCGGTTCCGGGCCGCCGACGACCAGGTCGGTCGCCAGTACCCTGCGCCCGGCCAGATGCGCGAGACTGGAGTCCAAAGTGGGATCCCCGATCTCCAGCGTCTGCCGCAGCACCGGGACTTCGCCGCGCGTCACGTGTTGAGTGGTCACCAGCGAACCGGGCCGCTCACCCGCCCTGCCGAGAACGAGCACCTCTCGCGTGTGCAGGTAAGCGTCGGCCGCCAGAGACGCCTTGAACACCGCGCGGTGCCGGGCGCGGGCGGTCACCACGGTCGGTTCCGGCAGGTACTCCAGCGACCCGCCGCCGTCCACCTCGACGTCCACTTCGGACACACTTTCCTCGCCGTGCAAGCCGGGAAGCGCGACGGTCGCCGCGACTCCGGCGAGCCGCAGCGAAGCACCGGTGCCGACGCGGATGGTCAGCTTCAGCTCATCGCCACCCAGGGGCGACGTCGCCGAGCTGACCAGGTGCACGATCGCCGTCACACCGGTGCCCCGCTTGGGAAGGAGGGTGAGCGGCGCCATCGAACGCAGCTCACCCAGTACGGTCCGGCCGCCATCGAAGCGGGCGGTCAGCCGCGCGTGCGCCTTCACCCCGCTCGGGCCGGCAGCAGTGAACGGACCCACGCCGCGACATCCGGCGCGTTCGGAGTGTCCACAAGGGACTGCTTGATGACCGGCAGCTCACCCCGCATCCGGTGCGCGTCCGACGTCATCACGTCCATGTCCGCGCCGACCAGATGCGCGATGTCGATCTTGTTGATCACGAGCAGGTCGGCCGTGGTGACGCCAGGGCCGCCCTTGCGCGGCACCTTGTCGCCGCCCGCGACGTCGACCACGAAGACCTGACTGTCCGCGAGCCCCCGGCTGAACACCGCCGTGAGGTTGTCCCCGCCGCTTTCGATGATCACCAGGTCCAGCCCGGGAAATCGCTCTTCCAGCCGCTCGACGGCGTCGAGGTTCGCGGTGATGTCGTCGCGGATCGCGGTGTGCGGGCAGGCACCGGTCTGCACGGCCTCGATCCGCTCGGGGTCGAGCACCCCGGCCTTGCGCAGGAAGTCGGCGTCCTCGGTGGTGTAGATGTCGTTGGTGACGACGGCGAGGTTCACCTCGTCGCCGAGTGCCCGGCACAGCGCCGCGGTGAGCGCGGTCTTCCCGCTGCCCACCGGCCCGCCGATCCCGATCCGGTACGCGCGCCCGGCGGTCGGCGCCTGGTCGTAGTGATCGGGTTCGGCGGCGGTCGGGTCGAAGTTGACCGGATGGACGTGACCGTGTCCATGTCCGTGCTCAGCTGGCAAAGAGACGCACCTCTTCCTTGTGCTGCCGGGCGTGTGCCTCGGCGAACAGATCGAGCGCCGGGGATCCGGGCGCCGGGAGATCGGCCGGATCGTCGCCCGCGGCCTCGGCGGCCTTCAGGGAAACGTTCCGGACCTCGATGGAAAGCCTCGCCACGACGGCGTTGACGGCGAACGGGTCGAGCCCGAGCAGCCGCACCGCCGCGCTCGCCGGGCCGCTGATCGAGAGGTAGGCCACCGCCATCGCGGCGTCGAGAGGTACCCCGATCAGCGCACCGACGATCACCGGATGATGTGGTCGCGGAGTTTCCTTCAGCAGCTGGGAAAGCACCGGAGACGGCCACGCCGCCTTGCCCGCCCTCGCCGTCCCTCTCCCTTGCGCACGGGACGCCACCCGCTGCGCGAGCGACGGCGTCCTGGCGTCGAGTTCGAGGTCGAGCCGCCGCCAGTGTCCACTCTGGACGCTGCGGGCGGCCGCGTGCGCGGAAGCCGCGGCGAACACGGCGGCCAGCGAACCCGCGGTCCGCAAACGCCCGGAGAGGAAGCCCGGCAGGTCGCGTTCGCGGGTGATCAGCTTCCGGGCGACGGCCTCTTCGAGCCCGCCGGAATGGACGTGACCGCCGCCGGGGAACCGGGAGTCGGCCAGAATGAGCGCGGCGAGGTCCATCGGAACAGGATCCATCAGAACAAGAAGTACCTTTGCGCCATGGGCAGTTCCGTCACCGGCCGCGGTTCGATCAGCTCGCCGTCGACGTGCACGGCGAAACTGTCCGGCTCCACCCGGATGTCCGGGGTGGCGTCGTTGAGCACCATGTCGGCCTTTCCCCGGGATCGGGTGTCCGAGATCGGTACCAGTGCCCGCGAGATGCCGAACCGTTCGGCCACGTTGTTGTCGATCGCCGCCGGTGCCACGAAGTGGAAACCGCTCGCGGCGGCGATCGCCGGGGCCGCGCCGAACATCGGACGGGCCAGCACCGGCTGCGGCGTCGGGATGGACGCGTTCGCGTCGCCCATCGCCGCCCACGCGGGGAATCCGCCCTTGAGCACGACATGCGGCCGGACACCGAAGAACTTCGGCTCCCACAGCACGAGATCCGCGAGCTTCCCGATCTCCACCGAACCGATCTCGCGTTCCATTCCGTGCGCGATCGCGGGGTTGATCGTGTATTTGGCGACATAGCGACGAGCCCGCAGGTTATCGGCCGCGCCGTCGCCGGGCAGCGCGCCACGCCGTCGTTTCATCACGTGCGCGGTCTGCCAGGTGCGGATGATGACCTCGCCGATCCGGCCCATCGCCTGCGAATCCGAACTCATCATCGAGATCGCGCCGAGGTCGTGCAACACGTCCTCGGCCGCGATGGTCGTCGGCCGGATGCGGCTCTCGGCGAACGCCAGATCCTCGGGTACGGACGGGTTCAGATGGTGGCAGACGACGAGCATGTCGAGATGCTCGTCGAGGGTGTTCGCGGTGTGCGGACGCGTCGGATTCGTCGACGACGGCAGGATGTTGGGCAGCCCGGCGACCTTGATGATGTCCGGCGCGTGCCCGCCGCCCGCGCCTTCGGTGTGGTACGCGTTGATGGAACGACCACCGATAGCGTCCACAGTGGACTCCAAGAAGCCCGCCTCGTTCAGCGTGTCGGTGTGGATCGCCACCTGGACACCGGATTCGTCGGCGACGGTGAGACAGGCGTCGATCGCGGCCGGGGTACTGCCCCAGTCCTCGTGCAGTTTGAACCCGCCCGCGCCGGCGGCGAGCTGTTCGCGCAGCGCTTCGTGCCGGACGGTGTTCCCCTTGCCCAGCAACAAGACGTTGACCGGCTGGCCGTCCATCGCCTGCAGCATCCGGCCGAGGTTCCACGCGCCGGGCGTGACCGTGGTGGCCTTGCTGCCCTCGACCGGCCCCGTCCCACCGCCGACCAGCGTGGTGAGCCCGGACGCCAGCGCGGTATCGGTCAGCTGCGGGCAGATGAAGTGGACGTGGCAGTCGATCCCGCCCGCGGTGAGGATCTTCCCGTTCCCGGACAACACCTCCGTCGACGGGCCGATGACCAGCGCCGGGTCGACGCCGTCCATCGTGTCCGGGTTGCCGGCCTTGCCGATGCCGACGATCCGGCCGTCACGGACGCCGACGTCGGCTTTGACGATGCCCCAGTGGTCCAGGATCACCGCGCCGGTGATGATCAGGTCGGGCGCGCCTTCGGCCCTGGTCGCCATCCCCTGGCCCATGGATTCCCGGATCACCTTGCCACCGCCGAACAGCACCTCGTCCCCGCTGCCGGACGGCCCCATGCCGCGGTCCTCGGTGACCTCGATGAGCAGATCGGTGTCCGCGAGGCGGATCCGGTCGCCGGTCGTGGGACCGAAGAGTTCGGCGTAGCGCTCGCGGTCGATCGACGGCATCAGGACTCCGCGCGCAATCCGGGCACACGACGATTCCCGGCCAGCGGGACGAGGTCGACTTCCCGTTCGACGCCAGGTTCGAAGCGCACCGAAGTTCCCGCGGGCACGTCGAGACGATGCCCCCGCGCGGCTTCGCGATCGAATTCGAGCCCCGGATTGGCCGCCGCGAAATGGTAGTGCGAACCGACCTGGACGGGCCGGTCGCCGAGGTTCCGCACGAGCAGCCGCACCCGCGGCCTGCCGGGATTCAGTTCGACCGGTTCCACACCGGTGATGATCTCTCCTGGTCGCACTCGCGGCCCCTTCTAGACGATCGGGTCGTGCACGGTGACGAGCTTCGTGCCGTCCGGGAAAGTGGCCTCGGCCTGCACGGAATCGACCATTTCCGGCACCCCTTCCAGCACCTGTGCCCGGGAGAGCACCGAGCGCCCGCTGGAGACCAGTTCACTGACCGTCCGGCCGTCGCGGGCGCCTTCGAGCACGTGGTCGGTGATCAACGCCACCGCCTCCGGATAGTTCAAGCGGACCCCGCGTTCCAGCCGTTTGCGCGCCACGTCCGCCGCGACGTGGACGAGCAGTTTGTCCCGCTCCTGGGGGCTCAAGTGCATGCGAAAGGTCTATCACCGGAAACCGGCCGTCGCCTGTTCTCGAAACACAGGATTTACCTGGGCGCCGGTACACGCAAAGTGAACGTCGCCGTAACTCTTCGCTTACGGAGGCCGTTTTCACTGAATCGTTCTCGTAATCGTGACCGAAACCACCACATCTTCCGATTGCCCCTGGCCCCCGCGTGGAGCAAGGTTTGTCCATCCGTGCGATGAGGCGCGCCTTCGCTGCGTGTATCCCGTCCACGCGTGAAACACAAAGCCGGGGAATGCGCATCGAAAGGTTTCACCACAGTGAGTGCCTCCACGATCAGCACCAATCAGCCGTCGGAGAAGGTCGACGACGGTTTCCGACCGGGTCTCGAGGGCGTGGTCGCCTTCCGGACCGAAATCGCCGAACCCGACCGTGACGGTGGCGCGCTGCGTTATCGCGGTGTCGACATCGAGGATCTCGCCGGCAAGGTGACCTTCGGTGACGTCTGGGGCCTTCTCGTCGACAGCCGGTTCGGCCAGGGGCTACCGCCCGCGGAGCCGTTCCCGCTGCCGGTGCACACCGGCGACGTCCGGGTCGACGTCCAGGCCGCGCTGGCCATGCTCGCCCCGATCTGGGGTTACCGGCCGCTGCTCGACATCAGCGACGAGGAGGCCCGCGACCAGCTGGCCCGCGCGTCGGTGATGGCGCTTTCCTACGTCGCCCAGTCCGCCCGCGGCATCGGGCAGCCCGCCGTCCCGCAGACCCGGGTCGACGAGGCGAAGTCGATCACCGAGCGGTTCATGGTCCGCTGGCGCGGCGAGCCCGACCCGGCCCACGTCAAGGCCATCGACGCCTACTGGGTCTCGGCCGCCGAGCACGGTCTCAACGCGTCGACCTTCACCGCCCGCGTCATCGCCTCGACCGGCGCCGACGTCGCCGCGGCCCTGTCCGGCGCGATCGGCGCGATGTCCGGCCCGCTGCACGGCGGCGCGCCGGCGCGGGTGCTGCCGATGATCGAAGAGGTCGAGAAGACCGGCGACGCCGTCGGCCTGGTCAAGGGCATCCTGGACCGCAAGGAACGGATGATGGGCTTCGGGCACCGCGTGTACCGCGCGGAGGACCCGCGAGCGCGCGTGCTGCGCCGCACCTGTCAGGAGCTCGGCGCTTCGCGCTACGAGGCGGCCGCGGAGCTGGAGCAGGTCGCGCTGAAGGAGCTGCGCGAGCGGCGTCCGGATCACCCGATCGAGACCAACGTCGAGTTCTGGGCGGCCGTGATCCTGGACTTCGCCCAGGTGCCGCCGCATATGATGCCCGCGATGTTCAGCTCGGCGCGGACCGCCGGCTGGGCCGCGCACATCCTGGAGCAGAAGAAGACCGGCCGTCTCGTACGCCCCTCGGCCAAGTACGTCGGTCCCGAGCCGCGCCACCCGGAAGACGTCGAAGGCTGGGAGCTGGTCGCGAAGCAGGCCTGACATGCGCTATGAACGGTCCGTTACTTGCAAAATTTGCAAGTAACGGACCGTTCATAGCATCTGCGGGACCGAAGAATCGTGCGGCGCCGTCGCCGACAGCATCGCCGTCAGCTGATCGACCAGCCACCCGTCGAGCACCTCCCGCGGCAAAGCGCGTTCCTGCAGCCAGCTCAGCAGGGCACCCTCGACCACGGCGGTCCAGCAGCGCAAGGTCAGCAGGAGCATAGGCGAGGGCTCCGACAGTCCCAGCGCGTCGAGGATCAGCTCGACGGCGCGGTTGCGGACCTCGTCGATCGCCGCGTCCGTCTCCGAAGTCGCGATCACCGAACCGCTGCGCAGCAAGGCGACGTAACCCGCCCGGTAGTGGTCGGCGACATCGATCAGCCCGCGGACGGCGGCCCGCAGCCGCGTTTCGGGCGGGCCTTCCTCAAGCCCGGCGAGGCCGTCGATGAGCCCTTCCGTAACCGTCTTCAGTGCTTCGACCTGCAGTGCCCGCAGGCTCGGGAAGTAGCGGTAGAACAGCGGCCGCGAGACCTCGGCGCGGGCGATGATGTCGTCGACCGTGACGAGTTCGGGCGCGCGCGAGCCGAACAGGTCCAGCGCGGCACGGATCAGGTCCTCGCGGCGCGCCTGGGGCGACATCCGGCGAGGTCGTCTGGCCGAGGTCACGGGGTGACGTCCAGTTTCGCCGCGGCACGCAGCAGGCCGGGAGCGAGCCGGGAGAGGACGAGCGCGGCCTTGGCCTCCGGCGTAGACGGCTGGATCGCCTTGTCCTTCTCGACCGCGCGCAGGATGTCGCGCGCGACCTTCTCCGGGCCGAAACCGCGTTTCGCGTACAGCTTGCCGCTCGACTTCTGCCGCCGCTTCTGCTCGACGTCGTCGACACCCACGAACCGCGTGGTACTGGTGATGTTGGTGTTCACGATACCGGGGCAGATCGCGGTGACACCGATGTTCTCGGCGGCGAGCTCCGCGCGCAGGCACACGCTCAACGTCAGCACGGCGGATTTCGTGGTGGCGTAGGCGGAAAGGATCTTCGACGGCAGATAGGCGGCGGCCGAGGCGACGTTGACGATCTGGCCGCCTTCGGCGCGATCCCGCATCTGCTCGGCGAAGACGCGGCAGCCGTGGATGACGCCCCACAGGTTCACGTCGATGAGGCGCTCCCAGTCCTTCACCGTCGTGTCAAGGAACGGGCCGGAGAGGCCGATGCCCGCGTTGTTCACGACGATGTCCGGGACCCCGAACTCTTCCTTGACCCGCAGGGCGAACTTCTCCACCGCTTCGGTGTCGGAGGAGTCCACTGTGTACTCACCGACAGTGACACCCTTGTTCCGCAGGAGTTTCGCGGTGTCCACGGCGGCGGAACCGTTGATGTCGGTGATGACGAGGTCGGCGCCCTTGTCCGCGAACGCGAGCGCGGTCGCACGGCCGATCCCGCTGCCGGCGCCGGTGACCACGACGAGCTTGTCCGCGAAACCACCCGAGCGCCGGGCCCGCTTCAGCGCGCGGCTTTCCTCGCCACCTTCGACGTGGTCGATCAGCTCGGCGGTGGCATCGGCGATCACCCGCGGCTTTTCCCGGACGACCCAATGCGTGCCGACGATCCGGCGGACCCGGAGGTCCGGCGCCCAGCGCTCGATCTCGGTCTGCAACGGCGTGGTGACGAACTTGTCGCCAGTGGGCGCGAGCACCTGCACCGGGATCTCGGTCTTACGCGGCTGAGGCCGGGACAGGCGCGTGAACATGTTGGCACGGTAGAGATTGAGCCCGTACAAACCGTCCGAAGTGGACGGTACGGCGGCGGCAGGGTCCATCCGGCCGATGAGCGCGCCCATCGCGCCGGTACGCCACAACAGCTGCGGTATCAGGGGGATCTGGAAGCCGAGGATGTACGTCGAGTGTGTTCCTTGGGCGAGCGCGTTCTTGAGCCGCTTCGGGTTCGGGCGGACCTGCGCGCGGAACCACGCTCCCGCGTGGTCGAGGCTCGGCCCGGAGATCGACGTGAACGACGCGAGCCGTCCGCGCAGCCTGTCCCCGGTGACGGAATGCCAGGTCTGGATGGAGCCCCAGTCGTGCGCGAGCAGGTGGACCTTGCCTTGCGGCTGGACTTCGTCGATGACCGCGGCGAGGTCGCTGGACAGCTGATCCAATCTGTAGGACGCGCGTCCCGAAGGCTTGTCCGAACGACCCGCGCCGCGGACGTCGTAGACGACGACCCGGTAGCGGGATTCCAGCAGGGTGGCGACGCCGTCCCACATGGACCCGTTGTCCGGATATCCGTGGACGAGCACCACCGTCGGCGCGTCGTCGGCACCGGTCACCCGGACCGAGAGGCGGACACCGTCGCTGGCCGTCACCCACGTATGAGACATGGTGTCATGTTAGACAAGATGTCAATAAGGCCGCTTCTTGAGTATCTCGCGGCCAGCCGTCCAGCCGGTGTCGATCACGAAGACGAAGGTCCAGATCCGGCCGAGGTTCACCAACCAGTGACCACTGGAATTCCAGAACCAGCCGGCGTCGTGCGGCCCACCGAACAGCGCCTCGACCGGCCAGCTGTATCCGGCCATCGCCAGCGCCGCCTGAGCGAGGACATAGACGGCGGCGCGGATCGCCCAGTTCCGGATCGGATTCGCGCGCTTGTTCGCATCGGCCTTCACCGGTTCGGGCTCTTGCGATGCCTCCTCGATCATGCGGAGAGCCGATTCTTCCTTCTGTGACACCGTTTTCGCTGGTTCCACGGGAAACTCCGCAACTCCGACACGCCGTACGGCGCCACGGACCACAAACGATCCGAAGAGCAAAAGCGCCGTCGCACCGAAGCACGCGACGCGCCAGCCGGTGTCCGAGCCGTAGAGCAGGCCCGCCGAGAACGTCCCGATCGTCGCTCCGAGTAGCGCCGCGCTCTCGTAGATCCCCATCGCCCGGCCGAGGCTGAGCCCGGCCGCTTCGGCGACCACCGCCTGCTCGACCGGGATGGCCGCCGCGAACGCCGCCGCGGACAGGATCCACATGACCGCGAGCACGGGCGGGTCGGGCGCGAAGGACAAACCGGCGGCGAAGGCCGCGCTCGCCACCATCGCCAGAGCGAGCACCCGTGTCCGGCCGACCTTGCGGACGAAGCCGTGCAGGTAGTCCGGCAGGAAGCTGTACACGATGAACCCGGGGATGAACACGGCGGCGATCTCGCCGAGTTCCAGCCGGTGCCCGCGTTGAAGGTGCATCAGGAGCAGGAGCGCGACCCCGGCCTCGGCCATCGCGGTGAGCGCGACGAGGACGAGCATCGGCCGCATCCGCCTGCCCAGTCGCAGAAGCCGTGGCGCGCTTTCTTCACGCACCGGCGCGGATTCGGCGGTCATCAGCATTACCGCGGCCACCGCACAGGCCGCCGCACCCAGCCAGAACACGCCCCGGTAGTCGATCCAGGCGATCGCGGTCAGCGCGACCAGGAACGCGATCCACGTGCCGCCACCCTCGGCCGCGAACAGCTTGCTGAAGGCGCCGTCGTCCCGGCCGAGTCCCTCCCCCACGCGAGCCCGCAACGCGACCCAGAACAGCGCCCCTCCGGCACCTCCGAGAACTGCCGCGCCATTAGCGACACCGATGCCTGGCGCGACGGCGTAGGCCACAAAGGACAGTCCATACAGGACCGCTCCAGCGGCCGCGAGCCGCCCGCGGTCGAACCGGTCCGCGAGCGAGCCCGCGATCGGCCGGGCCACGAACGACACCAGTGTCTCCAGCGCGGTGAGCGCACCGACCTCGGCCGCGGAAGCGCCGAGCTGGCTCCCCACCCACAACGGCAGGAGGAAATCGAGGACCTCCGCCGGACCCCTGGCCAGCGCGGCGGCGAGCCGGTTCTCCTCCGCCCGCCTCTTTTGTGCGACTTCGTCCACCCCAGGACCCCCTTTTTCGGATACGAATGTATTCCAAAGGCTTCAGCCGGGCAAGACGTCCACCGAAAAGTAGGATGCGGCCGTGCCGAAGATCGTGGACCGTGCCGAGCGCCGCCGGAACATCGCCGGCGCCCTCCTGCGCATCGTCGCGCGCGACGGCGTCGAGGCGGTGAGCGTGCGCTCTGTCGCCGTCGAGGCCGGAGTGTCCGCGGGCGCGGTGCAGAAGTACTTCTCCACCAAAGAAGAATTGTTCCGCTTCGCCCTCGATCTGACGAGCGAGTTCCTGGAACAGCGCTGGAACACCCTCGATCGGTCCGGGAATCTGCTGGACCTGCTGTCGCGGTTGCTGATCGAGGCGATGCCCCTCGACGAACAACGTCGCGCGGAGGTCATCATCGTCAACGCCTTCACCGCGCGCGCCGCCGTCCTGCCGTCGTGGGCCGAGTTCATCCGCACCGGCTACGAAGAACTGCAAGAACTCACGACGCAGTACCTCGAGAAGGCACAGTCCGAGGGACACGTCCGTGACGACCTCGCGGCCTCCGACCTGGCGGACGCCGTCCTCGCCCTGACGGACGGCTTCGCGAACCGAATACTCACCTCCGCCGATCCAGCCGCCCTGCTCCCTTCCCTGAAAACCGCCATCCGCACCCTCCTCACACCCCCTCCCCGCAATTAGTCCTCTAGTTGCGGTAGTTGCGCGTGCAAGTACCGCAACTAGAGGACTAAACGCGGGCGGCGAGGGCCGTCCGTACCCGGTGGACCATCGCCCGCGGGTCGACGTAGAGCTCTTCCTTGGTGATGACGATGAACTTCCAGCCTTCCGCCTCGATGAGTGCGCGCCGCCGGGCGTCCAGGCGCGGTTGTTCGCCATCGAGGTGCCAAGCGCCGTCGTACTCGATGGCGAGTTTGGCCTCGCGGATCGCGAGATCCAGGCGGCCGAGGAACCGGCCATTTCGGTACACCTCCACCTGTGGCTCCGCCTCGATGTCATGGAGTCTCAGCCACACCCTGACCTCGGACTCCGGAATCGACTCCGCTCGCCCATCCGAGAGGGCGAACGCCTGGCGCGCCCGGACGATGCCGTGGTCATGCCGGTGTCGCAGGTACACCTCCAGCGCGTCGCGGTCGACGAATCCCTCGTGGAGCAGAACATCGAGGAAGCCGACCACACGCGGGAAGGAGCGATGGAGGCGAGTGTTGGTGAGGATGTCCATCGTCATGCGCAGCGGGGTGGCGATCCGGCCGTCACGCCAGGGCTCGAAATCCTCGCCGAGGAGCCTGGTGCGACGGAGGTGCGTTCCACTCAGACCGTGAAAGCCCTTCTCTTCGGGCACGACGAATTCGACAGGGTCATCCGCGAGCGCGAACGGGAACCCGCGCACCGTAGCGGCGTAGCAACCGGTCAGCACCGCGCCTTCAGGCGCGGCGAGGGCCGCGGCCTTGCACCGCAACCCGTGATCTTGGCGAATACCCGCCGGGGCGTAGACGTCCTGGAACAGGCGGTTGTACAGGCTTGAACGGAGCTGGGCACGGGTGAGGTCCCCTTCGCTGAGAGCGCGGCTACCGACGAAGGGGCCGGAGAACTCGCTGGTGGGATTTCTGGACACGCCTCGACGATGCCTCCTGTCCCCGCCGTCACCTCGGCTTCAAGATCATCTTCACCGCACTTGTCCACAACACCCCCCACCTGTGCATAACCCCCTCCCCTCCCCGCAATCAGTCCTCTAGTTGCGGTAGTTGCACGCGCAAGTACCGCAACTAGAGGACTAATTGCGGGAGGGGCGAGGACACCGGTGTCCATCGATCGGTTGACAACCGGATTCAGTCCAGCGGACGTCCCGGGACACGGGTCTCGCACAGCACGATCGACGGATGAAGACCGCAGTGAAAGTGCGTGGGTTGCGCAAGGAGTACCCGGGCCACACGGCCGTCGGGGGTATCGCTCTCGACATCGAACAGGGTGAGGTCTTCGCACTGCTCGGCCCCAACGGCGCGGGCAAGACGACGACGGTCGAGATCCTGGAGGGGCACCGCAAGCGGACGTCCGGCGAGGTCGACGTCCTCGGCGAGGACCCAGCGACCGCGGGCCGGGCTTGGCGGGCGCGGCTCGGGATCGTGCTGCAGACGGCCAACGACGCCGCCGAGCTCACCGTCGCCGAGACCATCCGGCACTACGCCCGCTACTACCCGGATCCCCGTGACGTCGGCGAAGTGATCGAGAAGGTCGGCCTGACCGAGAAGGCGGGCGCCCGCGTCAAGAGTCTTTCCGGCGGACAGCGTCGTCGCGTCGACGTCGCGCTCGGCATCATCGGCAGGCCGGAGCTGGTGTTCCTCGACGAGCCCACGACCGGGTTCGACCCGGCGGCCCGGCGCCAGTTCTGGGAGCTGATCAGGAGTCTCGCCCACGAGGGCACCACGATCCTGCTCACCACCCACTATCTCGACGAGGCCGAAGCGCTGGCCGATCGTGTCGCGGTCATCACGCGCGGCGCGATCGTCGCCGAGGGGACGCCGCAGACGCTGGGCGGCCGCGCGACCGCGGAGGCCACCGTCCGCTGGGCCGACGAGAACGGCGGCCACCAGGAACGCACCCACTTCCCGGCCAAGCTCATCCGCGAGCTTTCCGCCGACGGCCGCGAACCGTCGGAGCTGACCGTCCACCGGCCCACCCTCGAAGAGACCTACCTCGACCTGATCGGAGAAGCCCGATGACGACGCTGACCCACCCGGGCAAACTCCCCGGCACCCTGTCACTCGGCCTCATCCGCGGCGCCGCCGAACTCCGCCAGTTCGTCCGCATCCGGGAGCAGGTGATCTTCACCTTCGCCTTCCCGTCCCTGCTGATGATCCTCCTTGGCTCGATGCTGAACTCCTCGATGCCCGGAATGGCGATCACCACCGGCCAGGTGCTGGCGGCGGGCATGATCGGGTCCGGCATCGTCTCGACGTCGTTCAACAGCATCGGGATCAACCTCGCGGCCGATCGCGAGCTGGGCGCGCTGAAGCGGTTACGCGGCACACCGATGCCCGCCGCGTCCTACTTCATCGGCAAGATCATCCTGGTCGGCTTCACGAGCATCGCCCAGGTGGTGCTGATGTCGATCGTCGGCAGTCTGCTGTTCGACCTGGAGATGCCCACCGATCCGATGAAGCTGCTGACCGCGCTGTGGGTCTTCCTGCTCGGTATCACCAGCTGCACGCTCCTCGGCATCGCACTCAGCTCGGTGACGAAGACGGTCAGCGGCGCGGTCGCGGTGACCAACCTGATCTACATCGCGCTGCAGTTCATCTCCGGGGTGTTCGTCACGCCGATCACCAACCTGCCGAAGGTTATGGTCGACATCGCTTCGTTCTTCCCGGTGAAGTGGATCTGCCAGGGCTTCCGCTCGGCGTTCCTGCCGGCCGAAGCCGCGACACAGGAAATGGCGGGGACATGGGAACTTCCGATGGTGGCACTGGTGCTGACGGCGTGGTGCGTCGCGGGGCTGCTGCTGGCCAAGCTGACGTTCCGCTGGTCGAACGAAGGCAAGTGAACGCCTGGGAGCGGTCCTTCTGGTTGTGGGAAGTCCTCTTCGCGATCACCTACGTCGCGACGACGGCCTTGGTGCTCTTCGAAGACGGTGCAACCGCCAACAAGATCGTCGCCGTGCTGTGCCTCAGCGGCATCGGCGTTGCCTACCTCGCCCGCGGCCGCCGCCTCGTCAGAGGCCCGGACTACGAGTACACGCCGTGGCTGTTCATCACGACCATGATGGTCCTGCTGGCGGGCGCCGTCTTCACCGCCGGCAACTCGAGTTTCATCCTGTTCCTGGTCTGCCCGCTGCTCTACATGACGTTGCCGACGAAGAGCGCGTCGATCCTCACCACGGCGGCGGTGCTGCTGAGCCCGGTGTCCTTGCTCCTCCGGGGCGGGATCGAGGAACAGCCGGTCTTGCTGCCGATGACGGCGATCCTGATCATCTTCAGCCTCCTGGCCGGCCGCTACACCACGCAGATCATCGAGCAGAGCAAAGGCCGGGCCGCGCTGATCGAACAGCTGGAAGCCAGCCAGGCGGAGGTCTCCCGGCTCTCCCGTGAGGCGGGGACGGCCGCAGAACGCGAGCGCATGGCCCGCGAGATTCACGACACGCTCGCGCAGGGCTTCACCAGCATCGTCACGCTCACCCAGGCCATCGAGTCCGAAATGGACACCGATCCGAAGGCGGCCCGGCGCCATCTGGAACTCGCGGCGCGGACGGCGCGGGAGAACCTGGCCGAGGCGCGGGCGATGGTCGCGGCGCGGGTGCCGTCGGCCCTCGCCTCCGCGTCGCTGGAGGAGGCCTTGCGGCGGCAGGTCGAGCGGCTCACCGAGGAGGCGGGGATCGAGGCCGCGATCGAGGTCGAAGGCCCGCTGCCCGCGCTGCCGATGGCCACCGAAGTCGTCCTGCTGCGAGGAGCGCAGGAAGCGCTCAGCAACATCCGCAAACACTCCCGCGCCACCAGGGTTTCACTCCGTCTGTCCGTTGTGGACGGGAAGGTCCGGCTCGGCGTGACCGACGACGGCACGGGGTTCGACCCCGCCGAGCCCACCGGCGGCTTCGGCCTGGCGGGGATGCGGACACGGGCGGATCAGGTCGGTGGCATCGTAGCGCTGAGGAGCGGACCCGGTGCGGGTACGACGCTGGAACTGGAGGTACCCGCGTGATCACGATCATGCTGGTCGACGATCACCCCGTGGTGCGCGAAGGCCTGCGCGGCATGCTGGAGGCCGAACCGGATCTGAGCGTCGTCGGGGAGGCGGGCTCCGGTGACGAGGCCGTCGCGCTGAGCCGGGTCAAGCAGCCGGACGTGATCCTGATGGATCTGCGGATGCCGGGTCTCGACGGCGTCGGTGCGACCCGGCAGATCCTCGCCGACCGGCCTGGGCAGCGAGTCGTCGTGCTCACCACCTACGAGACGGACGCGGACATCCTGCGCGCCGTCGAAGCGGGAGCCTCCGGGTACCTGCTGAAGGACGCTTCACGCACGGAGCTGGCCGGAGCGATCCGGGCGGCGTCACGCGGCGAGACGGTCTTGGCGCCTTCGGTCGCCGGGAAGCTGGTGAACCGGGTGCGCAACCCGACGGCGTCGCCGTTGTCGGCACGCGAGATCGAGGTGCTGCGGCTGGTGGCCCAGGGCAGCACGAACGCCGACATCGGGCGAGCGCTCCACATCAGCGAGGCGACGGTCAAGACCCACCTGCTGCGCGTGTTCGGCAAACTGGACGTTTCGGACCGGACGGCCGCCGTGACCACCGCTATGCGGCTGGGCCTGCTCGGGTAGGCACAATGCATCTCATGCTTGCCACGACCGAATCGGCGCTGCTTCGCCGCCTCGCGCACGAGCAATCCTCGTGCCGCACCCCGTCCCTCGTCGCCGCCGTCGTCCGCGACGGTGAAATCGCCTGGTCCGGAGGACGCGGCCGCGTCGGCGGCGAGACACCGGGCGACGACACGCAGTACCGGCTCGGGTCGATCACCAAGACACTCGTCGCGACGGCCGTCATGCGCCTGCGCGACGAGGGCAGGCTCGACCTCAACGACCCACTCGAACAGCACCTGCCGGGCACCGCGTTCGGCGCGGCCACCATCGCGCAGCTGCTCTCGCACACCTCGGGCCTGACCGCGGAATCGCCCGGTTCCTGGTGGGAGCGCTCGGTGGGCGCCGACTGGGCCGCGCTCGTCGAGAGCCTCGAGGACGGCGCGACGCGGCTCCGGCCGGGCAGCCGGTTCCACTACAGCAACGTCGGTTACGGCGTACTCGGCGAGCTGGTCGCCCGGCACCGCGGGAAGTCGTGGCTCGACGTCGTCCGCGCCGAGATCCTCGGCCCGCTCGGCATGACCCGGACCTCGCCGCATCCGGAAGGCGCGCACGCGAGCGGGTTCGCCGTCCACCCCTTCGCCGACGTCCTCATGCCGGAGCCGTCGCCGGACGCGGGCGCGATGGCCCCCGCCGGACAGCTGTGGTCGACGGTCAACGACCTCGCCCGCTGGACGGCGTTCCTCGGCGGCCACACCGGTGGCGTGCTGAGCGAGGAGACCGTCACGGAGATGCGCGAGATGGTCACCGTCGACGACGGTGACACCTGGACCACCGGGTTCGGCCTCGGCGTCATGCTGGTCCGCACGCAGGGCAGGCGGCTGGCCGGGCACACCGGGTCGATGCCGGGCTTCCTCGCCTGCTCGCTGATCGACGCGAACGCCGGCATCGGCGCGCTGGTGCTGACGAACTCGACGGCGGGCGTCGGCATCACGCAGCTGTGCCTCGACCTGATCACGCTGACCGAAGAGCACGAGCCGTCGCTGCCCGAGGAATGGCAACCGTCCACTGTGGACCCGAAGCTGCTGGAGCTGACCGGGCTGTGGCACTGGGGGCCGACGCCGTACCACCTACGGCTGCTCCCGGACGGCCTGTTCTCCCTCGCGCCGACCGACGGCCCCGGCCGCGCGTCGCGGTTCGCGCTGGTCGGCGAAGACACCTGGGTCGGCCTCGACGCCTACTACGCGGGCGAAACGCTGCGGGTCGGGCGGGACTCGACCGGGAAGCCGAACCACCTCGACCTCGCGACGTTCATCTTCTCGCGGACCCCGTTCGACCCGGCCGCACCCATCCCGGGCGGCGTCGACCCCGGCGGCTGGCGCTGACGAATCCGGATGGTCGTTAGTGGCGGTGATCAGAGGGACGACACAAGTGACTGAGTGGACGACACGCGCGGCGGGAGCGGCTGCGTCCGCGTGTCGTCCATCCAGTCACGCGAAACCACCGACTCGGTCGGGTTGGTCAGGCGGCCGGGGTGTGCCCGACGGCCGTCCCGACGGCCGCGATGAAGTTGCGGGCGATGCGCTTGCCCTCGCCCCAGTCCACGAAGCCGAACTTGAGGCTCGTCTGGATCGCCAACCCGGAGCCCTCCGACGTCCGCTCTACCTTCACGGTGACCGTCTGCCCGTAGCTGAAGAAGCCGAGCTTGGTCGAGAAGGTGACGTAGCCGGCGGCCGCGTCGTAGTACGGGTTCTGCCCCTTGACCGCGGTGACCCCGTTCGGGAGGGCCTGCCACAACGCCTCAGGGGGCAGAGGGAATCGTTCGTGCACTGTCGCCATGAGGCGAGAAGCTACCCGGCGGTCGGCAGCGGCGGGAGGGAGATCGTCAATCCCATATGCCGGACACGCGGCACCAACTGTCAGCAGGCCCATCCCGACCTGAGAGACTGGGCACATGACCGACGCACCTGAGTTGACCCTCCCCGCGGACCTCAAGCCCGCCGATGGCCGCTTCGGCTGCGGACCGTCCAAGGTCCGTGACGAGCAGCTCGCCAACCTGGCGAAATCCGGTGCCACCTACCTCGGCACCTCACACCGTCAGAAGCCGGTGAAGTCCCTCGTCGGCCGCGTGCGTGCGGGTCTGTCCGAATTGTTCTCCCTGCCCGAAGGCTACGAAGTGGTCCTCGGCAACGGCGGGACGACCGCATTCTGGGACGCCGCCGCGTTCGGGCTCGTGCGGGAACGCTCGCAGCACTTCACCTACGGCGAGTTCTCCTCGAAGTTCGCCACGGTGACCAAGGGCGCCCCGTTCCTCGCCGACCCGATCGTCGTCAAGGCCGACCCCGGCAGCGCGCCCGAGATCGCCTACGAGGCCGGTGCCGACCTGGTCGGCTGGGCGCACAACGAGACCTCGACGGGTGTCGCTGTGCCGGTCCGCCGCCCCGAAGGCAGCGAAGGCGCGCTCGTCGCCATCGACGCCACCTCCGGCGCCGGCGGCCTGCCGGTCAAGGCCGAGGACTTCGATGTCTACTACTTCGCGCCCCAGAAGTCCTTCGCCTCCGACGGTGGCCTCTGGATCGCGCTGGCCTCGCCCGCGGCGGTCGAGCGCATCGGCGAGATCGGCGCGAGCGACCGCTGGATCCCCGAGTTCCTGTCGCTGACCACCGCGCTCGACAACTCCCGCAAGGACCAGACGTACAACACCCCGGCGGTGTCGACGCTGTTCCTGCTGGCCGACCAGATCGAGTGGATGAACGCGGGCGGCGGTCTCGAGTGGACCACCGCGCGCACCCGCGACTCGTCGACGCGGCTGTACGAATGGGCCGAGAAGACCAGCTACACGACGCCGTTCGTCAGCGACCCGTCGCTGCGCTCGCAGGTCGTCGGCACCATCGACTTCGCCGACGAGGTGGACGCCGCCGCGGTGGCGAAGGTGCTGCGCGCCAACGGGATCGTCGACACCGAGCCGTACCGGAAGCTGGGGCGCAACCAGCTGCGCGTCGGCCTGTTCCCGGCCATCGACCCGGACGACATCACGAAGCTGACGCAGAGCATCGAGTACGTCGTCGAGCGCCTGGGCTGAGCTAGCCGTCTGTGAAGGCCTCCTTGCCTACCTTGAGGGTAGGCGAGGAGGCCTTCACGGACTTGTGGAAGATCGCGGCCAGCACCAGCAGCGAGAGGCCGTACAGCACAAAGGATTCCGTCGCCAGCCACCAGCCGAAGCTCCCGGCGGGGCGCGGCGCCGGCCACATCGGCGCGACGACGAACAGCGCCATCGTCACGGCGGCGAGCGCGTACGAAACGACCGATCGCATCCAGACGAGCAACACGAGAATCGGCACGCACCAGATCCAGTGGTGCGTCCAGGACACCGGCGAGACCAGCAGCCCGCCGATCGCGCACGCCGTCAGCGCGAAGACCGGTTCGGCGAAGCGCGCGATCACGAACGCGGTCAGCGCGACCACCATGACCACGGCCAGCACCCAGAGGACGTCCTCCGCCGAGCCGAGCCCGAATCGCGCGAGCATTCCCCGCAACGACTGGTTGCCGACGTAGCCGCGATCGCCGATGCGGCTGGTGTCGAAAAGGATGTTCGTCCAGAACCTCGCCGACGCGCCCGGCGCGACCAGGAACATCAGCGCCCCCGCGCCGAGGAACCCGGCCACGACTCGCGCGGACGAGCGGAAGTCCTTGCGGAACAAGAAGAACAGGATGAACACGGCCGGCGTCAGCTTGATCGCCGCGGCGACGCCGATCAGCAGTCCCTTGGTGCGGGCGCGTCCCGGCAAAAGGGCGTCGAGGACGACCATCAGCATCAGCAGGGTGTTGATCTGGCCGAAACCGAGCGTCGACCGGACCGGTTCCATGATCCCGCCCGCCGCCTGCGCCCCGATCGCCGCCAGTACGGCGATGGCGCGACCCCGCACAGCGGATCGGTCGGTGAGCGAGCCGTTGAGCGTCGCGACGAAGAGGTACACGACGATCCCGCCCGCGACGATCGACGCGAGTCCGACCAGTCTCGTCGCCAGCGCGGCGGACAGCAGGGCGCCGGGCAGGAAGACCGCCGCCGCGAACGGTGTGTAGGTGAAGGGCAGCCAACCCCCGTGCGTCTGCACCCACGTGCCGTACGGGTCGCCCGAGTCGAGGAGCAGCCGTGCGCCGCCGAGGTAGACCTCGAGGTCCTGGCCGTCGAAAACCTTGAGCGTGAACAGCACGGCGACCACGACGATTTCGAGCGCGATCAGCGCCCCCGCGAGTTTCCGCCCCGACAATCCCACCAGCACCCGGCGAGGTTACCCACCGCTACTCCGCGAGTAGTCCTCTGGTTGCGGTAGTTCGTGCCACCGACTACCGCAACCAGAGGACGAAACGCGAGCTAGGCGAGGGCCTGGGTGGGCGGGAGCCGGGCCGCGCGCATGGCCGGATAGGCACCGGCGACGGCGCCGACCAAGGCCGAGACCCCGACCCCGCCGAGCAGGGCGCCGACGGGGAGCACCGCCGGCCAGCCTTGGCTCAGCGCGTACGCGGACGTCACGAGGACGCCGACCAGCACCCCGGCGATCCCACCGAGTCCGGACAACAGCACCGACTCGGCCAAGAACTGGCCTCTCACCTGCCGTTTCGTCGCCCCGAGCGCGCGGCGGAGGCCGATCTCCCGGCGCCGCTCCAGCACTGAGATCACCATCGTGTTGGCCACCCCGACGCCGCCGACCAGCAACGCCACACCGCCGAGCCCGAGGAACAGGGCGCTGTACGTGTTCTCCGTCAGCTTCTGCGCCTCCAGCGCCTCCGACGGGCGACGCACCTCGACCTCGTTGGGCGCCTCCGGGTTCATCGTCTGCGCGAGTACCGAGCGGACGTTCTCGACCTGCGAGTCCTTCGCCCGGACGTACACCGTGCTCGGATGTCCCTCGAAGCCGAGGAGCCGTTTCGCGGCGTCCCAGCCGACCAGCGCCGACCGCTCGATCTCCGGCGCGAGCGGCATCGGGCCGAGGATCCCGCCGACGGTGAACCAGTGCCCGTTGATGAACACCTGCGTCGGCTTGGCCTGGTCGATGTGGTCGATCCCGAGCCGCGCGGCCGCGACCGAACCGAGTACCACGACCGGATAGTCGCGAGTGGCGTCCCGGAGGAACTGCCCGGCCAGGATCGAGCCGCCGACGACGTCGAGCAGATCCGGCGTCGCCGCGTAGACACCGAGGCCGGACGTCTCGTCCTTGGCGATCTTGTCCGTGCGCCGCACGGTCCCGCCGGTGGCCCCGACCGCGGACGCCGCCGTCACCGGGGCGATCCGTTTCGCCATCGGCACCGCGCTGTCCGGCAAGGTCGCGTCGCCGCCGAACATCGTCTTGCCCGGCCCCGCCGACAGCAGGTTGGTGCCGAGCGCGGCCAGCTGGTCTTGCAGCGCCTTCGCGCCCGACGTCGGGATCGCGAGCACCGCCACCATCGCGGCGATCCCGATGCCGATGCCGAGCGCGGACAGCACCGCGCGCATCGGCCGCGTCCGCATGCCGTGCGCGCCGAGGGTCAGTACGTCGCGCGGGCCGAGCCGGGCCGGATTCGGCGTCGGCGCCTTGTCGAGGACGGGGGCGCTCACACCAGCACCCCCGTCCCGGTGTCGAGCCGGATCCGCCCGTCCCGCAACTCGATCCGCCGCGGGACGCCCGCCGCGATCTCCCGGTCGTGCGTGATGATCACGACCGTCGTCCCCTGCGAACTCAACGTGGCGAGCAGGTTGAGGATCGCCGCGCCGTTGCCCGTGTCGAGGTTCCCGGTCGGCTCGTCGGCCAGCAGGATCGACGGCGAGTTGACGACCGCCCGCGCGATCGCCACCCGCTGCCGCTCCCCGCCGGAAAGCTCGTTGGGGAAATGGCTCGCCCGATGCGCGAGGCCGACCCTGTCGAGCGCCGCCAGCGCCCGCTCGTGCCGTTTCCGCCGCGGCACCCCCGCGTACAGCAGGCCCGTCGCGACATTGTCGACCGCGCTTACCCCCTCGCTGAGGAAGAACTGCTGGAACACGAAGCCGATCCACCGCGACCGCAACGCGGAAAGCTTGCGGTCCGGCAGTTTCGCGACGTCGTGCCCGCGCAGTTCGATGACCCCGTTGGTCGGCCGGTCGAGCGTGCCCATCAGCTGCAGCAGCGTCGACTTCCCCGAACCGGACGGCCCGAGGATGGCGACCATCTCCCTGTCCTCGATGGACAGTGTCACTTCGTGCAGGGCACGCACGCCGCCGGGATAGGTGCGCGAGGCGTTGCGCACGGCCAGCACCGGAGTCATGACGTCGTCACCACCCGCATCCCGGCGGTGAGGCCGGTTCCGGTGACTTCGACGCGGCCGCCAGAGAACAGGCCGGTCTTCACCGCGATGAGGCGCCGCTTGCCGCCTTCGTCGACCTCGACGGCGTAGCCACCCTCGGCGAGCGCGAGCAGCGCCCCGACCGGGACGGCCAACACTCCACTATGGACTTCCTTGGTGAACCGCACGGAGACCGGCGTCGAATCGAGCGATCCCGCCGCGGCCGGATCGTCCAGTTTGATCTTCACCTTGATCTTCGGCTTGCCGTCGTCCTGCCCGGCGGCGTCCTTGCCGGTCTCCGCGACCTTGCCGACGTCGGTGATCACACCGGTGGCGGTCTCGCCGCCGGTGATATCGATCCCGACCTTTTCGCCCTGCTTCGCGATGGCCTGCTTGGCGGCGTCGAGTTTGACCTCGACGAGACGCTCGGTGCCGGTGTACTTCAGCAGTTCACCGCCACCGGTGCCACCGAGCTGCGCGGCGACCTGCGAAACCCGGATCTCCCCCGGCGCGAGGACGACGTCACCCTGGCCGAAGGTGCCGGTCTGCTCGAGCCCCAGCGACTTCTGCCATTTCTTCAGCGCGGCGGCGGTGGCCGAGGTGAACTTCTTGTCGAGTGTGCCGAAACCGCCGAAGCCGAGCGCCTTCAGGTTCTCTTCCAGCTGCTTGACGTCCGGGCCGTCGGTCGCCCCGTCCGCGAGGTCACGGAAGAACGGCAGTGTGCCGTAGAACAACGGCACCGGTTTGGCGTCGACGCCGTACACCGCCTTGCCGCGGCCGAGCACCGCACCCGCGTCCGGCAGGGACGTGACGGTGCCCTGTTTCCGTCCGGCGAGGGAGTTTTCCGTGCCGTAGCCCAGTGTTCCGTTCGCCTCTTCCTCCTCCCGCAGGTCGGTCTTCTCGACCTTCGCGGTCTCTACCAGGGGCGGCGCCTGTCCGACCTGCTGGGCTTCCGACGTGACCCTGGTCAGCACGACCACCGACATTGTCCCGGCCACGACGACGAGGACCGCCGCGATGACGAACCAGCGCGCCCGGCGCGAACGCCGTGCGCCGCCGGGTCCTTCGTGTTCGCTCATTTCGCCGGGGCCGCCCTCATGGTCATGCCGAGACCACAGGTCTTCGCCGCTTCTTCGAACTTCTTGGGGTCACCACTCGCGTCACCCAGCGCGATCGCGGCGCCGCCCTTGCCCGTGGGCTCGGGGTCCGGGAAGTCGATGCCGTGGTCGCGCATGCACTTCGCTTCCGTGCGCATCTTGTCGAGTTCTTCCGGCGTGGGCGGCTTGATCTCGCCACCGTTCGGCAGCAGCTTGCGGCACGCCTCGTCCGCGGTCTTCATCTTGTTCTCGTCGGGCCTGTTCTCGCCGGCCTCGATGGAGATGGTCCCCTGCTCGTCACCGTCCGTCTTGGGATCCGGCATGTCGATCCCGTGCTCGCGCATGCACTTCGCGAAGTTGCGCATCTTGTCCTCATCGGACACGTTGTCGGCCTGCTTCCCGTCGCCGGCGCCCGCGACGGGTGGGGAGGAGATCGAGGCGACCTTGTCGCCACCGTCCCCGCCACCACCGCAACCGGCCACCAGCGCCAGGACCGCTCCGGCGACCAGTACCGCCATCGGTCGTTTCCGCATCGCTGCTCCTTCGGTCGTCTTGACGAGCTGATTTCTACGGAGCGGGCGATTCCGGGGCGGTAAGCGAAGTCGCTTATGCCGCGCTTACCCAGCCAGCGCCGGATGATCACCTCGGCCGCCGATGCCGAGCCGGTGATGTCGCGAAAGCCACTTTCGGGACACCTGATGTCCTGAAAGTGGTTTTCGCGACACCCGGACCCGCACCCACGCCACCCGGTCGGCTGAGCCACGCTTATCCCGCGCTTACCCCCACCCCCGGCAGACTGACCTGGTGAGAGTGCTGGTGGTGGAAGACGAGCGGCTCCTGGCGGACACGATCGCCGAGGGCCTGCGACGGTTCTCCATGGCCGTCGACGTCTGCTACGACGGCGAACAGGCCCTGGACCGGGTGGGGGTGCACGGCTACGACGTCGTCGTACTCGACCGGGATCTCCCGGTCGTGCACGGCGACGAGGTCTGCGCCGCGGTGCTCAGGACGGGCGGCGAAGCGCGGGTCCTCATGCTGACGGCCGCCGCCGACGTCACCGACCGGGTCGCCGGGCTGGGGCTGGGCGCCGACGACTACCTGACGAAGCCGTTCGCGTTCGCCGAACTCGTCGCGCGGGTGCAGGCGCTGTCGCGGCGCGCGCGGCCGGCGCTGCCGCCGGTGCTGGAACGCGGCGGCGTCGTCCTCGACCTGCCCCGGCACCAGGCGTCCCGCGACGGCCGATTCCTTCCCTTGTCCCCCAAGGAATTCGCGGTACTGGAGGTGCTCATGCGCGCCGAAGGGACCGTGGTCGGCGCGGAGGAACTGCTGGAGAAGGCGTGGGACGAGCACGCCGACCCGTTCACGAACGCCGTCCGGGTGGCGATGATGACGTTGCGGCGCAAACTCGGTGAGCCGCCGCTGATCGAGACCGTACCCGGCGCCGGTTACCGGTTCGGGTCGTGAAACCGCTCCGGCTGTCGGTCCGCACCAAGCTGACGGCGCTCTACGGCGGGGCGTTCCTGGTCGTCGGGCTCGCCCTGCTGATCGTCAACTACCTGCTGGTGAGCTCGTCGCTGCCGGACACGGCGGCGTTCGCCGACACCGCCGCGGGAATCTCGATCCAGCGCGCCCCGGCGTACCCCATGGACACGACGACCATCGTGCCCGCCGAGCGCGTCCAAGCCAGCCAGCTGGTCGCGACCTCGATCACCGAGTACCGCTCGGACGTCCTTTCGACACTGCTGTGGCAGTCGCTGGTGGCGCTGGCGATCGCCGGCGCGCTCGCGGTGCTGCTCGGCTGGCTGATGGCGAGCCGCGTGCTGCGGCCACTGCACGCGATCACCTCGACCGCACGGAAACTCGAGGTCGAGAACCTCGACCGGCGGATCGACCTCGACGGCCCCGACGACGAACTCAAGGAACTCGCGGACACCTTCGACGGCATGCTCGACCGGCTCGCCGTGTCCTTCGACAGCCAGAAACGCTTCGTCGCCAACGCTTCCCACGAACTACGGACCCCGCTGGCGGTACAGCGCACGCTGGTCGAGGTGGCGATGGCCGACCCCGACGTCAGCCCGGAGGTCCGGAAGCTCGGCCAGCACCTGATCTACACCAACGAACGCAGCGAACGGATGATCGAAGGCCTGCTCGTACTGGCGCGCAGTGATCGCGGCCTCGCCGCGCGCGGCCCGGTCCGGCTGGACGAGGTCGTGGCGACGGTGATCCGGTCGGCGGCGGCCATGGCCGAGGCAGCGGGCGTCACGGTGGAGTCGCGGCTGCGGCCGCGGACGGTGTCCGGCGATCCCGTGCTGCTGGAGCGGCTGGTCACGAACCTCGTGCACAACGCCGTCACCTACAACCGCGAGGGCGGCTGGATCCACGTCGACGTCGGCGGCGATCCGGCGCTGGTGGTGCGCAACACCGGTCCGCAGGTGCCGCTGGACGCCGTACCCGCGCTGTTCGAGCCGTTCCGGCGGCTTTCCGGCGACCGGACCGGCGACTCACGCAACGCCGGGCTCGGGCTGTCGATCGTCCGGTCCATCGCGAAGGCACACGGCGGTGCGGCGGGTGCGGAACCCGGCGGCCGCGGCGGCGGACTGGTCATCCGGGTGCGGCTGCCGTAGATTCCCCCGATCGTGACGGTGCGTGTCCGGCGTGTCACTCTGCGAGCCGCGGATGGCGTCGGCAGAATGCACTTGCCGCCATGAGCAAAATAGTGAGCAGGACACATGACATCGGCGCGCCTCGCACGTCAAGGCGACGCGCCGTACTAGCGTTGACACCCACAAAGGTGAAGAACAGGGGAGGCGAGAATGCGAGCGCTACGAGTGGTCGGGCTACACGAGGACGGTAAGTCCATCGTGTGCGAAGACCCGGCGAGCCGCACGCGCTTCCTGCTCCCCGCGGATGAGAGGCTGCGAGCGGCGGCGAGGGGTGACATCACCCGCCTCGGCCAGATCGAGATCGAGTTGGAGAGCCAAATGCGGCCACGCGAGATCCAGGCGCGAATCCGGGCCGGCGAGTCCGTGGAGCAGGTCGCGAGCGGTGCCGGCGTGACCGTGCAGCGCGTCGAGCGGTTCGCGTACCCGGTCCTGCTCGAGCGCTCGCGTACGGCCGAACTCGCCCAGCGTGCCCACCCGATCCGCGAAGACGGCCCCGACGTGCAGACGCTCGGCGAGGTCATGGCTCACTCCTTCGGCCTCCGCGGCCACGACTACAGCCAAGCGACCTGGGACTCCTGGCGCGGTGACGACGGCAAGTGGGTCGTCGTGCTGTGCTGGAAGGCCGGTCGTTCGGACAACCGGGCACACTGGTCGTTCGCGCCCGGCGCGCACGGCGGCACCGTGCAGGCACTCGACGAGAACGCCGAAGTCCTGCTCAACCCCAACGCCTACCGGGCCCCGCGCACGGTACGGGCGCTGGATCCTGGCAGGGACGCGGTCATCCAGCCCACCTTGGATTCGGTACCCGAAGAGCCGGTCGCGAAGGTGATCGACGCGCCGATCGCGGAACCCGAAGACGAGGTCGAGCCACCACTTCCGGCTGACGAGCCGGCGGAGGTGCCCGAACCCGCACCTAGGGCGAAGGGGAAGAAGAACCACCCCATCGTCCCATCCTGGGAGGACGTCTTACTGGGCGTCCGATCGCAACGAGGTTGAATTCGCACGTAATGGCCCCTTCCGGTGGAGGGGCCATTACGTGCGCCCGGGGGACCTGCGCGATCAGCGGAAGAACCTGGTCGGCTCGCCGCGGCTGAGCCGCTCGGAGGTCTCCGGCAGCACCGTCTTCGATGTCTAGAAGACGACGATCAGTACGCCGATCCACGCGATCACGATCCCCGCGGCGGCGCCGAAGGCCGCCCACCGCACGATCGGCACCCGCCGCGCGAGCCACAGCGACGGCGTGATCCCGCCGGTCACGACGGCGGACGCGATCAGCGCGAGCCAGCCGTTGGTCTCGCGGGCGAGGGTGTTCGCCAGCGCCAGCATCGCCACGACGACCACGGCCGCGATGAACGCGGAGACGGTCAGGCCGGTCAGCCACGGTGTCGGTTCCCCGGCGGGATCCGGTGTACCGAACAGCCTTCGCGCGAGTTCGCTGCGGGGCGCGGGGGCGGGCGGGTCGATGAGGACGCCGTCGCCGGAGACGGGGTCGACGAAACGGACCGACGTGCCCATCGTGGCGGCGACCCGCTGGGCGAGCTGGCGGCCTCGCTGGGTGATCACGGACGCGGCTTCCGTGCCGGATTCGCCGGTGCGGGCGGCGGTGCCGACGGCGGACGCGACGCGAGCCCATTCGTGCAAGGCTTCAGCGAGGTCTGAACCCATCGCGAGTGAGTGCGGGTCCACCTCGTGCGTGCTCTCGCCACCGGGGCCCGCCAGTACCGCGCGTCCCTCACGGATCCGCAATTCCATCGGTTCTCCTCGTGCTCGCTCGGGTGCTCACGATAGCGGTGGACGCGTCTCGTAGAACGCGATCGCGCCCGCCGTGGCGACATTCAGCGAATCGACGCCGTCGGGCATCGGGATCCGCACCGCGACGTCGGCGGCGGCGATGGCCTCCTCGGTCAGCCCGGGGCCTTCCGCGCCCAGCATCAACGCGATCCGCTCCGGCGTCTGGTCCCGCAACTGGCGCAGCGAAACGGAATCCGCACGAGGAGTGAGGGCCGCGACACGGAAACCGCGTTCCCGTAGCAGCTCCAGGTCACCGGGCCAGGACCCGAAGGTGGCGAACGGGACACGCAGGACATGCCCCATCGAAACGCGGACGCTGCGCCGGTACAGCGGGTCGGAACAGCCGCCACCCAGCAGGACCCCGTCGACGCCGAGCGCGGCCGCGTTGCGGAACAGCGAGCCGAGATTCTCGTGGTCACCGACGCCTTCGAGCACCGCTAGCACGCGCGCGCCGTCGATGACGTCCTCGACCGTCGGCGGCGGAACGGGCCGGTCCGCGACGGCCAGCACCCCGCGATTCAAGTGGAATCCGACGACTTCGGCCATTGTCTCGGCCGACGTCACATAGCCGGGGACGTCGGCGCCGTCGAGTTCAGCGCGCAATTCCCGGAACCGCCGCTCCACCCCGAGTAGAGCGCGTACTGGGTATCGGGAGTTGAGAAGCCGCTCGACCACGACGGTGCCTTCGGCGATCACCAGCCCACGCCCACCAGGTCTGTCCGGCCGCCGATCGGCTGTGGACAGGTCGCGGAAATCGTCGAGCCGCGGGTCGCCGGAGTCGTCGACGGTGATCAGTTCAGCCACCTGGAGAGTGTGTCATCCGCCCGCTGCGAGCCGGTTGCCTCCGAACGTCCACCGGCGAGTGGTACGAACGGGCTTATTTTGCTGTAAGTTAACCCCTAGTGACAGAGAGCACCAGTTTGGCCGCTAGCCGGGCGATGGCGAGGCGTGAAAACGTTGGGCCGCCTGGCAGTCCCGCCTGGAACCCCGCGGATCGTGGCCAAGAGGAGCTCGACGAACATGGGTAAGGATCTTTCGGCGGACCCGTTCAAACCGCAGGATCGCGGACGGTACCGCCGGAAGGTCCAGCGCTGCCTCGACACCCTCGCCCGGATGCTCACCGACGGGAGTTTTTCCTTCCCGCGCAAGAACATCGGGCTCGAGGTCGAACTCAACCTCGTCGACCAGGAAATGCGCCCGTCGATGACGAACACGCTGGTACTCGAAGCGCTGAACGACCCCTCCTTCACCACCGAACTCGGCCAGCACAACCTGGAACTCAACGTGCCGCCGCGGCCGCTGGCCGGCGAATCCGCGCTGCAGCTGGAGGACGATCTCCGCGCGTATCTGAGCGCGGCGTCGCGCAAGGCCGAGGAATTCGGCGCCTCGCTGGCGATGATCGGCATTCTTCCCACCTTGCGGCACGAGCACTTCGACCAGAAGTGGCTCACCAACAACGCCCGGTATTCGCTGCTCAACGACCGGATCTTCGCCGCGCGCGGCGAGCCGACGCTGCTCTCGATGGAGGGCGCGCCGCTGCCGGGCAGGCAGCCGGAGCGGTTGCGCAGTTACTCCGAATCGATCCTGCCCGAGGCCGCCTGCACTTCGGTCCAGCTGCATCTGCAGGTCGCGCCGGAGGAGTTCGCGGCGCACTGGAACGCGGCGCAGGCGCTGGCCGGAGTACAGATCGCCGTCGGCGCCAATTCGCCGTTCCTGCTCGGCAAGACGCTCTGGCACGAGACGCGGATCCCGCTGTTCCTGCAGGCAACGGACACCCGGCCGGAGGAGCTGAAGAACCAGGGCGTGCGGCCGAGGGTGTGGTTCGGCGAGCGGTGGATCACCTCGATCTTCGATCTTTTCGAGGAGAACGTCCGGTATTTCCCCGGCCTGCTGCCCGAGACCGACCGGGAGGACCCGGTCGAAGCGCTCGACTCCGGACAGGCCCCGAAACTCACCGAACTGCGGATGCACAACGGCACCGTCTGGCGCTGGAACCGGCCGGTCTACGACGTCGTCGACGGCCTGCCGCATCTGCGGGTGGAGAACCGCGTGCTGCCCGCGGGCCCGACCGTCGTCGACATGGTCGCGAACGCCGCCTTCTTCTACGGCGCACAGCGGGCACTTGCCGAAGCCGACCGTCCAGTGTGGACACAGATGTCGTTCCAGGCGGCCGAGGAGAACATGTACGCGGGAGCGCGACGGGGATTCGACGCGCAGCTGTACTGGCCGGGCATCGGCTGGATCCCGCCGGACGAGCTGGTGCTGCGGGTCCTGCTGCCGCTGGCGCACGAGGGACTACGCCGATCGGATGTTTCGGACAAGGCGCGAGAGCGCTATCTGGGCATCATCGAGCAGCGGTGTCTCACCAGGCGGACCGGCGCCGCGTGGCAGCGGGAGTACGTCCTGCGCGCGGAGGAGCGAGGCACCGAGCGGGAACCCGCACTGAACCGGATGCTGGCCCGGTACCTGGAGCTGTCGGCCACCGAGACGCCGGTGCACACCTGGTCGCTCGAAGCCTGATCGGCGCCCGGCCGCGGAAATCCGAAAGCGCGCTCTGAGGCACACGGCCTAAGCTGGTCACCCAGGGAGGTGGCCCGTTGCCCAAGATCATCGGCCGGTCGCTGGAGGAGCACCGGCGCGAGGTCCGCAGCAGGGTGTTCGACGTCTTGCGCGGGCAGCTGTACGAGCGCGGGTTCGACGCGGTCACGCTCGCCGGAGTCGCCGCCGGAGCAGGCCTCGGCCGGACGGCGATGTACAACCACTTCCCCGACAAGGAAAGCCTGCTGGTCGCCTTCGTCGAGGACGAGGCGACGCGGTACGTCGAACAGCTGAAGGCGGCCGTCGCGACCGCCGACACCCCGGTCGCGAAGCTTTCGACGTTCGTCCGGCTGCAGCTGCGGGTGCTGGCCGAGTACCACCTGCCACCCGGGACGGCGCTCGCGTCGGCGCTGGCGCCCGCCGCGTACCGGCGGATCAGCGCGCACGCCGACCCCATCACCGGCCAGCTGCGCGAGATCCTCGCCGAGGGAGTGCCGGAAGAGGATCCCGAAGTGCTGATCCCGATGATCACCGCCGCGCTGGGCAGCCGCCAGGTCGTCGACGTCCCACCCGAGCGGCTGGACGACGCGATCGAGGGGGCCGTCCGCTTCGTGCTCAGGGCGGTCGGGATGGCGGATGACCGGGAAAACCTCGAAAATTAGGAGCCTAACCCGGTGTTGTGCCTTACGCTCTTTCTGACAGCTTGTCAGATCGATGCTTGGAGGCTCTTTCCATGCCGGTGACCACCGACGTCGACTCCGGGCCGTTCTCCGCGACCCTGCGTGCCTCCACCATGGCCGCCCACAACCGGGCCAACCACTCCGTGTACATGAACGCGCTGCTCGGCGGCGAGCTCACGCTCGAGGGGTACACCCGGCTGGCCATCCAGTACTACTTCATCTACCAGGCCATCGAGCGCGCCGCCGACAAGCTGGCGCGGGACCCGGTGGCGGGCGAATTCGTCTTCGAGGAGCTGCGGCGGCTGCCGAGCCTCGAACGCGACCTCGAACACCTCGTCGGCCCGGACTGGCGCGAGACCGTGCGCCCGCTGCCCTCGACGGAGCGTTACGCGCGGCGCGTGGCCGAGGCGTCGGACTGGTCCGGCGGGTTCGTCGCCCACCACTACACCCGCTACCTCGGCGACATCGCCGGCGGCCAGGTCATCCGGCGGCTGCTGGAGCGCAAGTACGAGCTGACCGAGGCGGGTTCGCTGTTCTACCACTTCGATCGGCTGGACAGCGCGCCCAAGTTCCGGGACAACTACCGGGAGCAGCTGAACTCGGCGCCGTGGACCGAGGACGAGCGCGCACGGTTGATCGACGAGGCGATCGTGGCCTTCGAATGCAACATCGCGGTGTTCGACGAGCTGGCGGGCGAGCTGGACTCGTACCGGGCGGCCTGACGCTGGGTCTCGTGAGCGGTGAAGACAACGGTCACTTTCGATGACCGCCGTCACATCGCCTTGACCTCCACCTAACTGGAGCTAGCAGGCTGGGTTTCAAGCGGCCGCACCAACGGGTACGGCCACTACGAACAGGTCGTTCCACCTGGGGAGAACGCGGCCGCCCCCGGTCGCCGTAAACGGGTGAAGACGACTAAGTTCGTCCTTGGAAACTTAAGTCGAAGACAGAAGGAGGGCCGATGGCCCGCTACGTGCTCCCCGATCTCGACTACGACTACAGCGCACTGGCGCCGCACATCTCCGGCGAGATCAACGAGCTGCACCACAGCAAGCACCACGCGACCTACGTCAAGGGCGCGAACGACACGCTCGACAAGATCGCCGAAGCCCGTGACGCCGGTAACTTCGGTGACATCGTCGGCCTGCAGACCACGCTGGCGTTCCACCTCGCCGGGCACGCCAACCACGTCGTGTGGTGGAAGATCCTGTCCCCGGAAGGCGGCGACAAGCCGACCGGCGAGCTGGCTTCCGCGATCGACGAGGCGTTCGGCTCCTTCGACAAGTTCAAGGCGCAGTTCACCGCGGTCGCCACCACGATCCAGGGCAACGGCTGGGCCGCGCTCTCCTGGGACCCGATCGGCAAGACGCTGATCACCCAGCAGCTGCGCGACCACCACAACAACCTGGTCCTGCCGACCACGCCGATCCTGCTGGTCGACGTCTGGGAGCACGCGTTCTACCTGGACTACAAGAACGTGAAGCCCAAGTACGTCGAGGCCCTGTGGAACATCTTCAACTGGGCCGAGATCTCCAAGCGGTTCGACAACGCCGTCGCCGGTGGCAACGGCCTGCTGCTCGGCTGACTCTCCACCACGAAACGGGGCTCTCCCTTCCGGGAGGGCCCCGCTTTTCGTAGGCGGGCTTGACCTCCAGCGAAGTCGAGGTGTCAGGCTGGACGCATGGACGTCGCCGCGTACCTCGATCGCCTCGGACTCGACCGCCCCGCCGGTGCGGACGTCGCCGCGCTGCGGGTACTGCAGGAGCGCCACCTGGCGGTGGTGCCGTTCGAGAATTTGAGCATCCACCTCGGTGAGCCGATCGTCCTGGACACCGAAGCGCTGTTCGACAAGATCGTGCGACGACGTCGTGGCGGCTTCTGTTACGAGCTGAACGGGCTCTTCGCCGCCTTGCTGCGGGAGCTGGGCTTCGACGCCACCTTGAAGTCCGCGAAGGTGTTCCGGCCAGACGGAAGCCTCGGGCCGCCGTTCGACCACGCGACCGTCCGCGTCGAACTGGACGAGCCTTGGCTGGCCGACGTCGGCTTCGGCCGGTTCAGCCGGTTCCCGCTGCGACTGTCCGCCACTGAGGCACAGGCCGACCCAGGCGGTGAGTTCCTGTTCCTCGACGCGCCTCACGGCGACATCGACGTCCTTGAGGATGGCAAGCCCCAGTACCGGATCGAGCAACGGTCCCGGGCACTGGACGAGTTCGTCCCGACGGCGTTCTGGCAGGCGACGTCGCCGGACTCGCACTTCACTCAGGGGCCGACCTGTTCGCTGCCGACCAAGCACGGCCGGGTGACGCTGGCAGGCGACAGACTGATCGTCACCACCCACGGTGTCCGCGAGGAGACCAGGCTTTCGAGTGATCAGGAGATCCTGGACGGTTATCGGAAGGAGTTCGGGATCGAGCTCGCCCGGCCGCCGGAACGGCCTTGACCAGAACGGCGAGGTCATCGACCATGAACCCCCGGTATGAACGAAGCCCCACCTCCGGGGGTGACCCGAGTGCGGGGCTTCGTCCGTTCCCGAACTGACTGCCGCTCCCACCACGAAGCGGACATGCATGAGGTTAGCCTAACCTCACCAATACCGGCAAGAGGTTCGTTCGCGAGACGCCGATCTCACCCTTCCGGGTGACGGCACACTGTTCTCATGAGTCTTCTGAGCGGCAAGGCCGTGGTGATCACCGGCTCCGGGCGGGGTCTGGGCAGGGCTTTCGCCCACCACGCGGCCTCGCAGGGCGTCTCGGTCGTGGTGAACGACGTGGACGCCGGTCTCGCGGATGAAGTCGCGCGGGAGATCCGCGTGGTGGGCGGGCGCGCGGTGTCCAACGGCGACTCGGTCGCCGATGCCGACTGGGTGCGGATCTCCCTGCACCGGACAGCCGTCGCGGGCGATGTGGGCACACCCAGGAAAGTCACTGTCGCCGGGCGCCCGGCGGATCTGGTCGCCAAGGGCTCACCGGCCCTTGTGGAGATTCGGCTGTCCGACGCCGACGTGCGCGTGCTCAGGATCGAGACCAGCTGGACGCGCGCGCCCCGGCAGGACGACCAGAGCGAAACCCGGCTGCTCGGGCTGGCCGAAGCCGTCCTCGCGGGAGCTTTCGCGCCTGGACCGAAACTGCCGGCCACCGGCGAACGAGACGTCATCGAACGGAAGACCGTCGAACCTGGTGCGGGCATCCTCGACGCGCCCCTGCCGGAGATCTCGTGGAAGCTGTGCACCCAGCTCAGCCGTGCGCTGGGTGTCCCCGCGGAAGCCACGGAGCCGCGCAGTGACGGAAAGTGCTTTGCGGGAACTGGCGGGGAAAGTGGTGCCGCCGCTTCTGGGGTCTTGAGGGGTCTGCTGTCTCGCAAGTAGTCGACTAATGGCGTGCTTCGCGAATCGGGTGCCGCCCGAGGCGGTGTCAACCAATGGGGTCATGAATCACCCAGCTTTGCTCATTCGCAAAAAGAGACCCTCGACCGATGATCTTCTTGTCGGTCCCCTTCCGGAACAATGACCGGATGACCAGCCACGTGTTCGTCGACGAGAGCAAGGAAGGCGGCTACTTGGTGACGGCCGCCGCACTGCTCTCAGGCGACCTCACGTCCGCCCGGCGTGCCATGCGAAGCCTGGTGCTTCCCAGGCAACGCCGTCTGCATTTCACCCACGAGAACGACGGACGACGAAAACTCATTCTGGACACCATCGCCGAACTCGGGCCGCAAGTGAAGATCTATGACGCGTCGGCACATCATCGGCGGCGGCAACGCGAAGTCTGCCTCGCTGTGCTTGTCGAGGATCTCGCCGCCGCGGGAACACGAATGCTCGTCCTCGAAACCGACGAGTCCATCGTGGACCTCGACCGGAAGACCCTCTACCGATCCGTTCGCCGGCTGGTTGCCGAGACGTTCTCGAATACCGGCACTTACGGGCGTTCGAAGAACCGCTGCTCGCCATCCCAGACGCGCTGGCCTGGTGTTGGCAACGTGGTGGCCATTGGAAACGCCGCGCCGTCGAAATAGTAAATGAGGTCCAAGCACTTTGAGCCAGTGTCGCGTGATCCTGCAGGTCTTACCCGTGATTGGACGGCGATCTCCGGAGATCGCCGTCCAATCACGCGAGATCGCCGTCCAATCACGCGTAACCGCCGTCTGAGCACGCGAGATCGCCGTCCGAGGAACGAAACCCAACGTCAAGCAAGCAGGATCACGCGACATTAGGAGAGTTGGAGGTTCGGATACGCGAAACCCGGCCCACCCACCGTCCGGAAGGCTGCCGGGTCCACTTCGCCGATTTACGAACCAGCGCTGATCGAAGTCTACCGCAACCCCTCTCGAAGGCCCCCCTCTCCGATCCCCTCATCGGGTTGGCGTTTCGCCGGACAGCCGCGCCGCGAAAGGCTAGCTTCACCCCGTGACCACCGGGAACGACTACCGCGCCATCGCGCGTAAGACCGACCGTCCGATGTGGATCTGGGCGGGCTGCGCGCTGACGAGTGTCCTGCTGCTGTTCGGCGTGGGCATCGTCGTCGCGATCACCCTGCTGAACAGGGACGAACCCGACACGGAAGCCGAGCTGCCGAAAGTCTGGCCGTCCAGATCCGGCGAAGCGCTCCGCCCGGTCCCGATGCCGAAGGGCGAGATGGTGACCGCGCTGACGGGCGGCACCGGCGCGCAGGTGCTGTGCCAGGCGATCCCGGAGCAGCGCTGGGAAGAGATCCTCGGCGGCCGCACGCTGCGGGAGGCGGGCGGTGCCTGCCACGCGGTCACCGCGGAACTCGACGTCAGCGCGCGGATGATCCCCGCGCTGCCCGAGGACACGAGCCGGGGCGTGCCCGCGAGGACCACCGTCGCCGGCAAACTCGCGGTCATCGCGTCCGACAAGGACGGCACCAGTTTGAGCGTCGAGCTGGTCGAGGTCGCGCCGCACAACGGCGCCTCGCCGGTGCTGAACGTCGCCATCCGCGGCAGGGTCCTCAAAGTCCCCGAGACCGAGAGCAAGGCGAAGGCGCTCGCCGAGGCGCTGATCGCCGGTGCGACGCCGCCCGGGCCGAAGTTGCCGAAAATCGGCGAAGACGGCGAGATCCCGCTCGAAAAACCCGCGCCCGGCCCGATCAAGGATCAGCCGCTCCCGGTGATCTCCTGGCTGCTGTGCGGCGAACTCGGCCGCGCGCTCGGGGTCCCGGTGGACACCGCGAAGCCCACCTTCTTCGCCGCCTGCGAGCTGAACGGCGTGACCGCGGACTACGGCGAGTTGTCCGCGACCGTCCGGCCGTCCACGAGCATCGCGGGGCTCCCGGCGCAAGTGACCGACAAGACCGTCATCGTGCAACTCACCGGTGATCCGGGCGGGGAAACGCTGAAGTTCAAGGGCACCGGCGATCTCACCGGGCTCGCCGAGAAGATGGTGCCGCCGCTGCTCGGCCGTTAGGCCCGGTAGTTCGACAGGAGGTCGCCGAGAAGGGTCTCGTACGCCTGCCACTCGACACTGTCGTCGCTGAAGAGACGAACACGCACCACAGCCGAGATCACCGGGGAACAACGGTGTCTGCTCCTGCACGGAAACCATCGAGCGCCGACGGTTCGACGCCGAGCTTGTTCACACCCGCTCCCTCTTCAGCACACGCAACCCGTTGCCGAACCGCCGCACCGGCAAATTCACCCCACCGCGCCGGATCAGCACGACGGCGCAGACCACCGCGGCGAGCGCCGAGATCGCGCCGCCGATGTAGAACGGCGAGCGGCCGCCGAAGGCGTCGGCGATCCAGCCGGTCATCGGGCCACCGATGGGGTTGCCGCCGATCAGCACGAGGACGTAGAGGCCCATCACGCGTCCGCGCATCTCCGGGCTGACCGCGGTCTGCACCAGCGCGTTCGCCGTGTTGAGGAAGGTGATCGTGGCGTAGCCGAGCGGGATCAGCGCGAGGCCGAAGGTCAGGTACGTCGGCATGAACGCGGTGACGACCTCGAACGCGCCGAGCAGGAACGCCGAGATCAGCAGCAGCCGCACGCGAGGACCACCGCGGGTGTTGCGGCGGGCCGACATCAGCGCGCCGGTGAAGGTGCCGACGGCGACCAGCGTCGACAAGAGCCCGTAGCCGTCGGCGTTGGTGTGGAAGACGTTCGCGGCGACGATCGGCAGCGAGGTGAAGTAGGTGATGCCGAACGTGCTCACGAAGAACACCAGCACCATCACGGTCATCAGGTCGCTGCGCCGCCGGACGTACCGCAGGCCCTCGACCAGTTGCCCCTTCTCACGCGGGATGGCCGGGCCGCGGAAGAGCTTGTCCGGGTCCATCATCACCAGCGCGGCGATGACGGCGCCCGTGCTCACCGCGTTCGCCATGAACAGCCAGCCGGTGCCGACCCAGGTGATCGCGAACCCCGCGATGGCCGGGCCGACGATACGGGCCATGTTGAAGATCGAGGAGTTGAGCGCGACGGCGTTGGTGACCTTGTCCCTGCCGACCATCTCGGCGACGAACGACTGCCGCGCGGGCACTTCCAGTGACGCCGTACAGCCCAGCGTGAAGCAGAGGAGGTACACGTGCCAGAGTTCCGCGATACCGCTCAGATCGAGCGCGCCGAGGACGACCGCCTGCGCCAGCACGACGATCTGGATACCGATCAGGAGCCGCCGCTTGTCGACCCGGTCGGCCAGTACCCCGGCCCACAGCGAGAGGAACAACGTCGGCGTGAACTGCAGCGCGACCGCGATGCCGAGGGCGACCGGGTCGTTGCCGCTGAGGGTGAACACCAGCCAGTCCTGCGCGATGCGCTGCATCCAGGTACCGATGTTCGAGATGACCTGGCCGGTGAAGAAGAGCCGGTAGTTCCGCACCTTCAGCGAGGAGAAAATCGTCCCGCGCGGCTTCTCGGCCGTGGGCGGTGGTGGAGCGGGTTCCCGGGTAGCAGTGGTCTTCGAAGGACACTGTGTTTCGCTACCCGTGGTCGTCACCGCTGTTAGTTCCCCGCCATCCTGTCGATGATCTCGGCGGCGCGAGAGAGCACTTCGCGTTCCTCCGCGCTCAACTCCGCCAATTGCTTGTCCAGCCAGATCTCCCGCGCGGTGATCTGCTCGATCACGTACGACCGGCCACGGTCCGACAACTCGACGATGGCCTGACGGCCGTCCGTCGGATGTGGCCTGCGCTCGACGTAACCCATCTCCTCGAGCGCGGCGATCACCCTCGTCATCGAGGGCGGCTGGACGCCTTCCTTCGCGGCGAGCTGGCCAGGGGTCAGCGCACCGCATTTGTGCAGCGTGGACAGCGCGGACACCTGGGTCAGCGAGATACCGTCACCGGCACGCTGGGCTCGCAGCCGTCGATTGAGCCGCACCACCGCGAGACGCAGGCGGCTCGCCAAAGAGCGCTCGTGCGTGTCTCCGGACATATAGTTAGCATACCTCACGATCGGATCATCGCCCCGTGAGATCGCCCACGGATGACATAACCACTGGTCAGGCGAATGCGGCCTGGATCGGCCCGACCGCGAAGTAGGCCACGAACATCACCGCGATGCCCCACATCAACGGGTGGACACCCTTCGCCTTGCCGGTGACCGCGCGGATGACGACGTAGCTGACGAAGCCCGCGCCGATGCCGTTCGCGATCGAGTAGGTGAACGGCATGACCACGATGGTCAGGAACGCGGGCAGGGCGACGGTGAAGTCGGCGAAGTCGATCTCCTTGACCTGGCTCATCATCAACGCGCCGACGACGACCAACGCCGGAGCCGCGGCCTCGACCGGCACGATCTGGTACAGCGGCGTCAGGAACATGGCCGCGATGAAGAGCACGCCGGTGACCACGTTCGCCAGGCCGGTCCTGGCGCCCTCGGCGATTCCGGACGCGGACTCGACGAAGACGGTGTTCGAACTCGACGACGCGAAGCCACCCGCCACCGCGGCGGTGCCGTCGACGAACAGCGCCTTGCCGACATTCGGCAGTTTGCCGTCCGGTGGGAGGAGGTCCGCCTCCTTGGCCAGCCCGGTCATCGAGCCCATGGTGTCGAAGAAGTCCGCCAGCACCAGGGTGAACACCAGCAGCACGACGGTGATGATCGGCAGCCGCGTCCAGGCGCCGAAGGAGATGTCGCCGACCAGTGAGAGGTCCGGCAGGCCGAGGACCTGGTCCGGCAGCGCCGGGTAACCGAGGTTCCAGCCCTGCGGGTTGACGCCCTTGGACGGGCCGACCTTCGTGATCGCCTCGACCACGATCGCCAGCACGGTCGAGGCGAGGACGCCGATCAGGATCGCGCCCTTGACCCGCTTCGCCACCAGGATGCCGGTGAGCAGCAGGCCGACGACGAACACCACGGTCGGCCACGAAGCGATCGAACCGTCGATGCCGAGCCCGACCGGCACGGTGGTCTTCGCGTCGTCCGGGACGCGCCGGACGAATCCGGCGTCGACCAGGCCGATCAGGCAGATGAACAGGCCGATGCCGACGGCGATCGCCGATTTGAGCGGTGGCGGGACGGCGTTGAACACCGCCGTGCGGATCCCGGCGAAGACCAGCAGGACGATGACCAGTCCTTCGATCACCACCAGGCCCATCGCCTCCGGCCAGGTCATCTGCGAGGCGAAGGTGACCGCGATCAGGCTGTTGATGCCGAGGCCGGTGGCGATGGCGAACGGGTAGTTCGCGACCAGCCCCATGATGATGGTCAGTACGCCCGCGACCAGCGCCGTCACCGCGGCGACCTGAGGAACGGGGAGGATGTTGCCCAGGACGTCCTTGTGCGCGCCGGCGTCGGAAGCGGAAAAGCTGCCGATGATCAGCGGGTTGAGGACGACGATGTAGGCCATCGTAAAGAAGGTGACGATCCCGCCACGGACCTCACGTCCCGGTGTCGAGCCGCGCTCACTGATCTTGAAGTACCGGTCCAGTGTGGACCGGGTGCGCTGCTCCGCCATCGCGTACCACCCTTCGCCCGTTGCCGGGTACCCTTCCCCACGTGGGCGAATCGATCGATTCCGGGGAAGTAAACGGTTCAGTGCGGCCAACGCCGGAGCTGCCGAAACGGCTGACCGACCTGACGCCGGTCGTGATCGTAGGTACCTCGCTCTGGGCGGTCGCGACCGTGGTCCTGTTGTTTGTGACCGACGGCATCTGGGTGCAGACGGCCCTCTCCGGCCTCGTGCTCGGCTTCGTCGGCCTCGCGATCATCGCCTGGCAACGCGCCGCCGCCCGGCGCGGCTCCAAAAGCGCCCAGCGCCTGTAACCCGCGATTAGTCCTCTAGTTGCGGTACTTGCACGGGGCAACTACCGCAACTAGAGGACTAATCGCGTTAGTTGAGGAGGGCCGACGGTGAGGGGTCGTCGAGCAGGGCCGTGAGGACGTGCCGATCGGCCCACCGGTCCGTGGCCCAGGCGAAGGCCCGCGCGAGGCCTTCGGGGGTATCGGCGGCGTGCAGCCTGCCGTCGGACCACCAGGCGACGACGCGCTCCGCGTCCTCGAAGGCCACCGCCAGCGCCTCGTGCAGCAGCACCCCGCCCTCGGGCAGCTCGACACCCAGCTGATCGGCGGCCAGCCGGAGCGCGGAAAGCTCCGTCCACGGCACGAACTCGCCGTCTTCGGTGACCTTGGCGTCGAGACCGCTCGCCACCGGCAGGTCCAGCAGTTCCGCCAGCGCCCCGGCGCCACTCGCCGAGACGACCATCCGCTCCGGCGCCAGCACGGCGGCGAACCACGGCACATCGAGCACGACGGCGTTCCCCGCGTCGGCGGCCGAACCGTCCGCGACCCGGACACGATCCGGCGCCCCGACGTCCACTGTGGATTCCGCGAGAACGGCGTGCGCCCGGGAAGCGAGCCCGGGGCTCACCGTGCGCTCCGGATCCCCAAGCCGCTCAAGCAGATCTTCGACGTCCTCGGCGGTCTCGGTTCCCAGCTCCGTCCGAACGCCCGCGGCGAGCAGGATCTCCTTGCTCAGTCCCGAATCCGGGACGACGTCGTAGAGACCGGCCAGCGCGGCGGCGTCCGGCATGCGCCAGTCGAGCGGCGCGTGCCCGTCCAGCAGCGCGTACCGCGCGAGCCACCAGCCGGCGTGCCCGCCGGGTTCGGTGAGGGCCCGCCAGGTTTCCGGGCGGGACGCCAGCAGCCGCAAGGCCTCGGGCCAGGCGTCGTCGGCGACCAGGTCGAGATCGCGCACGGCGAGCAGGCGGGACGGCGGCCGTTCGGACGAATCCCACCAGTCGTGCTCGTCGGGCAGGCCGTGCTCCGGCTCCAGCGGGTCTTCGTCGGTGACCAGCGCGAAAGAATTCAGCACGCCGACCGCGACAAGGGTGCCGACCGGCCAGTCCTCGGCGAAGTTTTCGTCCAGCACGGACAACGCGCCGTCTTCTTCGAACACCTCGGGATCGAGGATGTCACCCAGCGGCGAAGTGGGCAGGACGAGTTCGTCCGCGCGCCGCCAGCCGTCTTCGCCCGGAAGGGCCAAGGCACCCGCCCATTCGGGGGCGTCGTCGCCGACTTCGGCGATCAGTCGAAGCACCGCGCCCGCTAACGCCATACCGTCCAAACCGGACTGGACGTCTTCGACACTGCGCTCGACGGCAGCGCTCAGCGCGTCGGCTTCGAGCAGGTCACTCGCTTCAGAGTGCTTGGCGCCCAGGCGTTCCAACAACGGATGCGCGGCGACCGGGTGCACGAGCCGCAGGCCGATGATGTCCACATCGGACAGCAGTTCGAGCAGTTCCGCCGAGCCGCCGACGAGTAGCGCGTCGCGCACTCCGGGCAGGGTACGGCCGTCCGACATCGGGACCGGCAGGGCGCCGAGGTCGTCCTTGGTGAGGTCGTGCGCTTCGAGCGCCGGGAGCAGCACGTCGTAGAGCGAGTGCCACCACGACGGCTCGCGCTGGACCCCGGTCAGCAGTTCGATCGCCTCAGCGGGCGAAAGGGCCTGAGCACCGACAGCACGAAGGTCCACACCGGACAGTGAGACCAGTCCTGGCACCAAATCGGCCAGCAGGGGCGCCAACCCCGGCACGTCCACCGAAAGGACCCGCGCCTGACGCCCCGGCAAGTCGTCACCCGCTTGCGCGGGAAGCCATGGCGAATCGGCGAGGTTTTCGAGAATGGCCTCGCGCAGTGTTCCGTCCACAGTGGAACGTGGGAACCCGCCACCGGGGACGAGCGCCAGGCGTTCCTTCGAGGGCAGGGAGCGGACGAGATCGACGTACTCCCGCGCGGCGTTCTTCAGTGCCGCGGTCAGCTCCGGCCCCGGCAGCGCGCGACGACGCGACGGCTCGATCGGCAGCGTCGCGATCAGTCGCGCGGGCAGGGAAAGTTCGTCATCGGTCGGCGTCGGGGCGTGCAGGACGTCCTCGCCGAGCGGACGCGGCGAGCCGGATCCATCGAGCGGAACGGCCCAGACGACCTCACCGCGATGGACCTGCCAGTGCTCGGCGGAACCGTCCGGTGACGAGAGTTCGACGACGCCGTCGCCGAGATCGGTGCGGCGCCAGGCACCACCTTCGACCTCGATGCTCTCCAGCCAGGACAGGGTGAGCAGAAGGTCACCGACGTCGTTCTTCAGGTCCGCCAGCAACGCGGGAAGGTCGACGCCCTCGCGCACCGGGAGCCGGACCTCGGTGATGAACCCTTCAGGCAGGGGAGGTTCGCCGCCTCCAACCGGCCACGGGAGCCGGAGCACGGGGACATCACCGGTTCGGGCGGCTTCGGCACGCGTGCGGTCCGCGGAGAACGCGACCCCGCCGGTCGCCGAAACGATCCGCGGTTCGGCGGAAACCGTGAGCACGGCGGCGAACCCGACACCGAAGCGGCCGACAGTCTCTTCACCCTTGCCGGAAGCGCGAAGGGAGGCAAGGGATTCGACGCCGCGCGCGTCCAGTGGCGCGCCCGTGTTTGCGAACCTCAGCTCACCGTCCACAACGGACACCCGGAGCCTGCCAGGCTCACCCGCGGCCAGCGCGGCGTCGGCGGCGTTCTGCGCCAGCTCGACGAACAGCCGGTCACGGTAGCCGCCGACGCGCAGATCGTTCTCGGTGTTGGTGTCCTCGGTGAACCGCGTCGGCGAATCCGCCCACGCACGCAGGACGGCGGCACGTAACCGCTCGGTGCCGAACGGGTCAGTGCTCACTGGCGCTTTCGGTTTCGGGCTGAGCTTCGGGAGTTTCGGTCTCGGCGACCTCGGGTTCGACCTCCGGCTGGACCTCGGCGGTCTCGGGCACCTCGACCACCGGCGCCTCGGACTCGTCGACGACCGTGGCCTCGGCGAACTCGGCCTCGGTCTCGGTCGATTCGGCGGGCTCGGCTTCGACGGGTGCCTCGGGAGCGGACTCGAAGTCGATCAGCGAGTCGTCGTAGACCAGTTCCGCCACCGGTACCGACGAGGTCACCTCGACCTCGATCTCGGAGTGCGCGCCACAGCCGTACGCGACGTCGACGACGTGCCCGTCCGCCGGGGAGATGTCGTTGGTGCACGCGCCGAAGGCCGCGCTGAGCGACCCCGCGAGCGACACGAAGAACCCGCAACCGCCGCAGACGTCCGGCGCGCTGCGCGCCATGTCCGACCGCGGGCCGAATTCGCCGTCGTGCCAGCGGGCGGCGGCGTCGAGCCTGCCGTACCGGGACAGCACGTGGACCCGGCCGAGCCCGGTCTCCTTGGCGACCTCATCGACCGCGGGATCGTCGGACGCCAGGTACGCCGGAGCGAGCCGCGGGTCGTCCTTCTCCACCGGGAAGATGTCGCCGACACCGAGGTCGCCGGCCTGGACGCGGCGCTCCCACGGCACCCACGCCGGGGCGACCCGCGCGTCCGGACCGGGGATGAGCACGACCTCGCTGATCGTGACCGGCTCTTCCTCGCCGGCGAGCGCGACCGTCACCGACCAGCGCCAGCCGCGATAACCCGTCACGGTCGCCTCGAACAGGTGGCTCGCGGAAACCGCGTCCTCCCGGTCGACGCCGACGTGCGCGCCGACCTGTTCGGCACCGGCGTCCTCCAGCACCGCCGCGCGGGCGAGTTCGACCGCCTCGGCGAGTTTGCGCTGGATAGAGCCGTCGTCCAGGGTCAACAGCAGGGTCATGCCCCCATTCTGCCGCACGCGATATCGCGGTCCGTGTCAGGCTGTCCGCGTGCGCACGCCGATGACCACCTCGCTCCTGCTGGCCGCCGTCCTCGGTGGCTGTGCCGCCGCGCCGGTGAGCGATGCCACCCCGCCCGCGCCGGAGAAACTCGAGGTGCGGGTGCTTTCGTCCCTGCCACACGACGCGGCCGCCTTCACCCAGGGCCTCGAGTTCTCCGGCGAGACGCTGTACGAAGGGACCGGCCTGGTCGGGAAGTCGTCGATGCGGGCCGGGCCCGCGGGCGCGGCGCCGTCGGTCCGCCGGGAACTACCGGGTCTGTTCGGCGAAGGCATCACCGTGCTCGGGCCGACGGCCTGGCAGATCACCTGGCAGGACGGCGTCGCGATCGAACGCGACGCCAAGACGCTGGCCGAGCGCAGGCGCGTGAACTACACGGGTGAAGGCTGGGGCCTGTGTCACCTCGACGGGCGACTGGTGATGAGTGACGGCTCGTCGAAGCTGACCTTCCGTGATCCCGCGTCCTTCGCGCCGACGGGCAGCGTCGACGTCGGGCGTGGCCAGCTGAACGAACTGGAGTGCGTCGGGGACTCGGTGTACGCGAACGTCTGGCAGACGGACGAGATCCTGCGGATCGACGCCGCGACCGGGCGGGTCGCCGGCGAGATCGACGCGTCCGGACTCCTCAGCCCCGAGGAACGGAGCTCCGCCGACGTGCTCAACGGCATCGCGGCGGTACCCGGCACCGGCGATTTCCTGCTCACCGGCAAGCTCTGGCCCAAGATGTTCCGGGTGAAGTTCGTCCCTGCCGCCTAGAAAGCAGTGGTGAGCGCGCGCGGCGGGTCTCGCGTAAGGCAGGATTGAAGGGTGGGAATCTTCGGCTCGAACTCCAAACCCGACGGCACGCGTTCCGGTCGGGCGGGCAAGGAGCGCGGCCGCAAGAGCAAGCGGAAGTGGACGCCGGAACCCGGCGCGACCCAGGCACGCAGCTGGTCCGCGCCGCCGCCGACCCGCGTCGACCAGCAGCCGGTGCCACCGGGCCCGCCCCGCGCGGCCCGGCCCCACCCGCAGTACCAGCCTCATCCGGCCGGGCCGACCGCCGCCGAGGCGCGCACCGGCGCGATCCCGATGGGGCACCACCAGCCACCACCGCCACCACCGCCTCGGACACCGCCGCGCGGCGCGCGGCCGTACCCCGATCCTTCGCAGCGGCAGACCGAACCCGTCCGGCGTCGTCCCGGCGGGTTCTACGACGACCACCCGCCGGGCAGCGGCGAGTACGAGCACTACGACACCGGCGGCTACGCGGGCGAACCGCGCGGCGCCGGAGAACTTCCGCAGGAGCACCCGACGACCGCTGTCCCGCCGCGGGCGGGCGGGATGCCGAAGCTGCCGAAGAAGATCACGGTCACCCGGGTCGCGGCGATGCGCAGCCGTCAGCTCACCGGGCAGGCCGTCGGCGCGTTCCAGCGCGCGACGAAGGCGGACGGCGCCGACAAGTCGGGCCTGACTTCGCTGACGTACGCGGTGATGCTGAACTACGCCAGCGACGCCGCGATGGCGATCGCGCTGGCCAACACGCTGTTCTTCGCCGCGACCAGCGGGGAGAGCAAGGGGAAGGTCGCGCTCTACCTGCTCATCACGATCGCCCCGTTCGCGCTGGTGGCGCCGGTGATCGGCCCGGCACTGGACAAGATCCAGCGCGGCCGCAGGCTCGCGATGTGCGTGTCTTCGGCAGGCCAGGCACTGATGGCCATCGTGATGGCGCTGCATTTCGACGACTGGCTCCTGTACCCGGCGGCGCTGGGCATGATGGTGCTGTCGAAGTCGTTCACCGTGCTCAAAGCGGCGATGACGCCCCGGGTGCTGCCACCCGAGATCACCCTGTCGAAAACGAACGCCCGGCTCACCGTGTTCGGCCTGGTCGCCGCCGGTGTGTTCGGCGCGCTGGCGAGCGGGGTCAACGCGATCTGGGGCTCACAGGGCGCGCTGTGGTTCACCATGGTGATCTGCGTCGCGGCCGCCGTGCAGTCGATGCGGATCCCGTCGTGGGTCGAGAAGACCGAGGGCGAGGTCCCGGCTTCGCTGTCCGCGCATCCCGAGCGGCGGATCAAGAAGCAGCGGCAGCCGATGGGTCGGCAGATCGTCATCTCGCTGTGGGGCAACGGCACCGTCCGCGTGCTGACCGGGTTCCTGATGATGTTCTCCGCGTTCGCGGTGAAGGCGCAGGCCGAAGGCAGCGGGCAGAGCCCGTTCGACCAGTTGCTGCTGCTCGGCATCATCGGCGCCGCGGCGGGCGCCGGTGGTTTCCTGGGGAACGCGCTCGGCTCCCGGCTGCACTTCGGCAAACCGGATCAGGTGATCCTGGCCTGTGTCGGAGCCTGTCTCGGCATCTCGGTCATCGCCACCGTGGCGGCCGGGCTGGCGACGGCGGCGATCGTCGCGCTCGTCGGCGCGACCGCGAGCGCGCTGGCGAAGATCAGCCTCGACGCCGTCATCCAGGAGGACCTGCCGGAAGAGTCGCGCGCTTCGGCGTTCGGGCGGTCCGAAACCGTACTGCAGATGGCCTGGTGCTTCGGCGGTGCCGTCGGCCTGCTGCTGCCGCCGACGTACTGGATCGGGTTCCTCGTGCTGTCGATCCTGCTGGCCGTCGGCTTCACGCAGACGTTCATGGTCCGGCGCGGGACCTCGCTGATCCCCGGTCTCGGCGGCGACCGCCCGCTGCGCCCGGAGCCGACCAGCGAATCGCCCCTCCCGTCGGAGGCCGGTGACTCCCGGTGGCGGCCGGGCTCGTAATCTTCACCGTATGCGGCGACTTCGTATTTCGGCCCTGCTCGCGGCGGGGGTTCTCGTGGTGGCCGGTTGCTCGGCCCCCGGCCCCGAAGAGGTGACCTTCTTCGCCGACGGGAAGACGGTGAACGTCACCCCGTTGGCGTCCTGCGACATCACGAGCGCCCAGTGCACCACCAAACCCGACGCCGCGGGCAAGCTGCGTGTCCGGCCGGGGAAGCCGGTGCAGATCTCGGTGCCGAGCGGGATCGCGGAAACGCCGTGGAAGGTCACGGTGCAGTACGTGAACGCCCACGGCGAGCCGCAGGAACTGAAGCAGGACATCATCACGTCGCTGGACCGGTTCGCCTACACCGTGACGACACCCCGGCCCGACGACCAGATCCTCGTCGTCGAGGTGGCGCAGGCTTCGGTGATCAGCCAGACGGGGCGTCCGGAGGACGCGGAAGCGGTCACCACGGCGATCTGGTCGCTCCAGGTGGAACCGCCCACCCTCTGAGCGCAGCGCGTGCTATGAACGGCCCGTTACTTGCAAATTTTGCAAGTAACGGGCCGTTCATAGCATCCGGAGGGGTGCAGATCAGGGATCGAGGTCCCGGGCGACGGCGCGCATGATCTCGGCGATCTGCTTCGTGTTCTTGCGGTCCGGGTAGCGGTTACGCCGCAGGTCCGGCTGCGCTTTGAGCTCGAGCAACTTGATCATGTCCTCGATGAGCCCGTGCAGCTCCTCGGCGGGACGGCGGCGCGCCTCGGCGACCGAGGGCGGCGGGTCCAGCAGCCGGACCGAGAGCGCTTGGGGGCCGCGGCGGCCGTCGGCGACACCGAACTCGAGGCGCTGGCCAGCCTTGAGCCCTTCGACGCCCTGCGGCAGCGCGGCTTTACGGATGTAGACGTCGGCGCCCCCATCCTGGGTGACGAAACCGAAACCCTTCTCCGCGTCGTACCACTTGACCTTGCCGGTCGGCACTTCCCTCACCAATCCTTTGCTGTCCCGCTCACAACGAACGCGCCCGGGGGCGTACCCAGGGCGCGCGTCCCGTAAGCGTATCTCGACACCTGCCCTGTGGAGAAGCGGATACCGGCGGATACCCTTTGTTTCATGGAGACCGCAGCAAAGGAGGCCGCCGTGGCCGTCCCCGAAAAGCCCGGCAAGCCCATCCTCATGCGCGTGGGCATCGGCCTGTTCGCGATCGGCATGATCGCCGTCACAGCCGTGTTCGTCCTGTTCGCCGCCGGGTTGGAGAACCTGCCGGTGTGGCTGTCCGCCGCGGCGGGCGTGGTCACCCCGCTGGGTCTGGCTCTCGGCCTGATCGCCCTGGTTCGCGAGGCTCGCCGAAAGAGCTGAACCAGCCGGGGAACTCGGTCAGGGAATCGAACACCACGTCGGCCCCTTCCGCGAGCAGTTCGGCCTTGGTGCACGGGCCCGTCGTGACCCCGACGGGTACCGCACCCGCCGCCAGCGCGCCGCGGACGTCGCCGAGGTGGTCCCCGACGTAGACCTGGGCGCCGTGCTCGGTGAGCGCGGCGGCCTTCTGTGTCGACCACAGCTCACCGACCAGGACGTCGACCTCGAGACCGAGGGCGTCCAGGTGCAGTTTCGCGTTGGGTCCGTACTTCCCGGTGACGACGACGGTGCGTCCGCCCGCTTCGCGGACCGCGTGCAGTGCTTGGGCCGCCCCTGGCAGCGCGACCGTCACCGGCACGACGGTCTCCGGGTACATCGCGCGGAACCGCGTCACCAGTTCCGGGATGCGCTCTTCCGGTGCCCCGAACCCCCGCAGGCTGTCGTCGAGGGGCGGGCCGAGGTTGGCCGCGAAGAACTCTCCGTCCAGCGGCAGACCGGATTCCACGCCGAGCGCGTTCATCACCGCGACCATGCCCGGCCGCGGATCGATCAGTGTCATGTCGAGGTCGAACCCCACGGTGATGCCCACACCGCCACGGTAGCCGCCACCACCGACGGATTTACGCCGGACAGGTACTCGTCAACTCCTTTGACATGAGCGTGCTCTGTGTCAAGCTGGAAGTGTGGGCGAGATCACGAGCTTCTCCGATCGAACCAAGGCCTCTCTGCGGGGGGCGCTCCTCGAAGCCGCCACCGAACTGCTCACCGAGCGCGGCTTCACGGCGCTGCGGATGGCGGACGTCGCCGCGCACGCCGGGGTGAGCAGGCAGACCGTCTACAACGAGTTCGGCAACAAGGCCGCGCTCGCCGAGGCCGTCGTGCTCCGGACGACCTCGGAGTTCCTGGAGGGCATCCGGCTGCGCGTCGAGCACGCGCGAAACCTCCGCGACGGCATCCGCGAGGCCGTCGTCTACACCATCGAGCACGCCCGCGAGAACCGCCTGGTCGCCACCGCGCTGGGCACCGGGGCCGGTGAAGACCTCTTGCCGTTGCTCACCACCAAGGGCGAACCGATCCTGACCGCCGCCACCGAGGTCGCGGCCGGGCAGTACCGCGAGTTCGAGCCGTCGCTCTCGACGGGGTCCGCCGCGCTGCTGGCGGAGACCGTCGTGCGGCTTTCTCTGTCCCATCTCGTCATGCCGACGCATTCGGCCGACGAGGCGGCGGCTTCCGTCGTCGCCGTGCTGGCACCGGCCATCCGGGCACTGACCCACGATTCGAAGGAGACCTTGTGACCGACACGCTCTCTGAGCTGCGGACCGGTTTTTCCTCTCTGCGCAAGGGCGGGCTGAACTGGGACTCGTTCCCGCTACGGCTGTTCGCCAAGGGCAACAAGAAGTTCTGGAATCCCGCCGACATCGACTTCTCCCGTGAACGCGAGGGCTGGGACACCCTCAACCCGGAGCAGCAGCGGTCGGCGACGTACCTCGTGGCGCAGTTCATCGCGGGGGAAGAGGCGGTCACGGAGGACATCCAGCCGTTCATGCGGGCGATGTCCGCGACCGGCCGGTTCGGCGACGAGATGTACCTGACGCAGTTCTGTTTCGAAGAGGCCAAGCACACCGAGGTGTTCCGACGCTGGATGGACGCCGTCGGCCTGACCGAGGACCTGCATCCGTACGTCGCCGAGAATCCCCACTACCGCAAGCTTTTCTACGAAGAGCTGCCGCGGTCACTGCGGGCGCTGGAGGACGATCCCAGTCCGCTCAACCAGATCCGCGCGAGCGTCACCTACAACCACGTCATCGAAGGCAGTCTCGCGCTGACCGGGTACTACTCGTGGCAGCTGATCTGCACGCAGCACGACATCCTGCCGGGCATGCAGGAACTCGTGCGCCGCATCGGCGACGACGAACGCCGCCACATGGCCTGGGGCACCTTCACCTGCCGCCGTCACGTCGCCGCGGACGACTCGCTCTGGGACGCGGTGCAGCAGCGCATGGGCGAGCTGCTTCCCCACGCGCTCAACATGATCCAGTGGGTACAGGACCAGTTCGAGGAGGTCCCGTTCGACAACGACCCGGAGGAGATCATCCAGTACGCGGCCGATCGGGCGCAGCGCCGTCTCGGCGCGATCGAGTCCGCGCGCGGAATGCCGGTGGAGCAGATCGACCTCGACTACTCGCCGGAGAACCTCGAAGAGACCTTCGGTGAAGAAGACGCGAAGGCGATCGCCGCGGCCGCTACCAACTCCGCCGCTTAACGGGAGCTGAAGGGGACTTTGCCCGCGTCTCATGCGGTGAAGGGCGCTTTCCCCGCATCGCATGCGGGGAAAGCGTCCTTCACGGACTTACCTGGCTGGCCAGTAGACGGCGTGCCAGTTGCCGTCCGCGGCGACCGCGCCCCCCGCGATCGTCCCGTCGAGACCGATCAGCTGCGCCCGGCTGAAACCACCGCCCGGCAGCGTTCCGAGGTCGGTCCGCACCCCGTTCGCGTCCCAGAGCGAGGCGTTTCCCGCGCGGCCGACGATCCGGCCCCGCGGGTCGATGTCCTCGGCCTGACCGTCGGTGCCGGACAGCAGCGTCATCGTCCCGTCACTCGCCCAGCGCACCGGGGCGGGAAGGGAGCCGCTCGGGGAATCGACGTAACCCATTCCCACCGAGACCCCGGAACCGTTGAGCCCCAGTGCCTCCGTGGCGTACGGGTTCATCCAGCCGAGTTCGATCATGCGGCCGTCCGCGGTCCACTTCACCGCCGCGTGCCGGTCGTTGATCGTGGTCCTGCCGACGATCTCGCCGGAGGCGTTCAGCTCGCCGAACGAGCTGTACTCGTCCACGGGACCGAGCACGGTGACCTCGCCGGCGGCGTTCCAGCGCAAGATCCGGTTGCTGCCGTCGGCCTCGTGGAGTTGTCCGGCGATGAACCGCCCGTCACGGGTGATCGCGGTCGCGTAGTAGTTGCCCGCCACCGGCGGGGCGGCGAGCACCGTGACGTTCCCCGACGGGTCCCAGCGCAGCCCGCGCTGCCCGCCGTCGGCGTCCTGACCCGATCCGACGATGACGCCGAGCGTGCTGATCCCCGTCGCCTCCCAGGTCCGGCCGCCCGGCGGCGCGGGCAGTTCGGTGACCGCGCCGTCCGGGGACCAGCGCACGGCCCGCGTGCTCAGGTCCCGTCCGGTCGCGTTGCCGACGGCCACCCCGCTCCCGTTGATCGTTTTCGGCGAGCCGAAACCGCCGCCCAGTGACGGCAGCACGGAGATCCGGCCTGCCCGGTCCCATTTCACCGCGGTGCAGAAATGCGTGTGCGGCTCGGTACTGCAGGACTCCCCGACGAGCTGCCCCCGGTCGCCGACCGCGTTCACCTGGGTCATCTCGTCACCGGGCAGGAGACCGAGATCGATCGGGCCCGCCGCCGCGCTCGCGACCGCGGGAAGGGAGAGCGGAAGAGCCGCGGCCACCGCGAGCGTGGCCAGTAAACGTTTACTTCGTTGACTGAACATGTTTCCCCTGGGCGGCCCCCACCGTCCCGCGCTCTGCGGGACTTCCTGCCGCACGGGGAACACGTTTCAGCTCTGTGACAGGTTGCCCCGAAGTGTCAATCCGTTCGGGCGTGTTCGGTGGAGACCGCCGTTTCCGACCCGAGAATGCTGATCGACTGCTCCCGCATCTCGACCTTGCGCACCTTGCCGGTCACCGTCATCGGGAAGTCCTCGACGACGTGGACATAGCGCGGGATCTTGTAGCGCGCCAGCTTCCCCTCGCAGAACTCCCGCAGCGCCTCGATCGTCAGCGGTGACGCGCCCTCGTGCAGGCGGACCCACGCCATCAGTTCCTCGCCGTACTTCACGTCGGGGACGCCGATGACCTGCGCGTCGAGGATGTCCGGATGGGTGTGGAGGAACTCCTCGATCTCGCGCGGGTACAGGTTCTCCCCGCCGCGGATGACCATGTCCTTGATGCGGCCGGTGATGGTGACGTACCCGTCGGCGTCCATGATCGCGAGGTCGCCGGTGTGCATCCACCGCGCCGCGTCGATCGCCTCGGCCGTCTTGTCGGTCTGTTCCCAGTAGCCGAGCATCACCGAGTAGCCGCGCGTGCAGAGTTCGCCCGGCTCGCCGCGCGGCACGGTCAGCCCGGTCTCCGGATCGACGACCTTGACCTCCAGATGCGGCCCGACCCGCCCGACCGTCGAAACCCGCCGCTCCACCGAATCGTCCGCACGGGTCTGCGTGGACACCGGCGACGTCTCGGTCATGCCGTAGCAGATCGACACCTCCGCCATGCCCATCCGGTCGATGACCTGTTTCATCACCTCGACCGGACAGGGCGAGCCCGCCATGATCCCGGTGCGCAGCGAGGAGAGGTCGTAGGACTCGAAGTCCGGGTCGGCCAGCTCGGTGATGAACATCGTCGGAACCCCGTACAGGGACGTGCATTTCTCGGCCGCGACGGCTTCCAGCGTGGCCTTCGGCTCGAAGGCGGGCGCCGGGATGACCACGCACGCGCCGTGGCTGGTGGCGGCGAGATTGCCCATCACCATGCCGAAGCAGTGGTAGAAGGGCACGGGGACGCAGATCTTGTCGGCTTCGGTGTAGTCGCAGAGTTCGCCGACGAAGTAGCCGTTGTTCAGGATGTTGTGGTGGCTCAGCGTGGCGCCCTTGGGGAAACCCGTCGTGCCGGAGGTGTACTGGATGTTGATCGGATCGTCCGCGGACAGCTCACTCTGCCGTTCGGTCAGCGGCGCGCGGTCGGCTTTTCCCCCGATCTCCAGCAGCGACTGCCACGCCGGGCTGTCGAGCAGCACCACGTGTGCCAGCGCCGGGCATTTCGGCCCCGCCTCGGTGATCATGCCGGCGTAGTCCGAGGTCTTGAACGAGTTCGCGGCCACGATGAGCTTGATCCCGGCCTGCTTCAGCACGTACTCGAGTTCGTGCGAGCGGTACGCCGGGTTGATATTGACCAGGATCGCGCCGATCTTCGCGGTGGCGTACTGGACGCAGGTCCACTCCCACCGGTTCGGTGACCAGATGCCGACGCGGTCGCCCTTGGCGATCCCGAGGTCCAGCAGGCCCAGTGCGAGCGCGTTCACCTCGGCGGCGAGTTCGTTGTAGGTCCAGCGTTTCCCGGCCGCCCGGTCGACGAGCGCGTCCCGGTCGCCGAAGGCGGCCACGGTGCGGTCGAAGTTGTCACCGATGGTGTCCCCCAGCAGCGGGGCGTCCGAGATTCCCGACGCGTAACTGCGCTGATGGGTTCTTTGCGGGAAAGCGTGCCTCGAAACCGGCAAGGCGGGGGCGTCAGGCATGGAGACTCCTGCGTTCGGCGGCATCGACACGTCGAGTCTAGAAAACCCCGGTGACCTGGACCACCTGCGAGTGGAGACCCACGACACCTCGGGGGAAACCCGGAGGCCGGGCTCCCGGATGCCCGATATCGTCGAAGACATGCGCCTCTACATCGTCGACGCCTTCACCTCCGAGGCCTTCGCCGGCAACTCAGCCGGAGTCGTGCTGCTGGACTCGCCGGGCGACGCGGGCTGGATGCAGTCCGTCGCGGCCGAGTTGAAGCACGCCGAGACGGCCTTCGTCGAGGTGGGAGGCGAAGGACCGAAGTCGCTTCGCTGGTTCACGCCGGAGACCGAGGTCGACCTGTGCGGGCACGCGACACTGGCGACCACGCACGTCCTGGGCGGCGAGCAGACCTTCACGACGAGAAGCGGCGAGTTGCGCTGCCGCGCCGAAGACGGCTGGGTGTCGATGGACTTCCCGTCGGATCCGCCCCGGGAATCGGACGACGACCTGTCCTCGATCCTGCCGGGTGTCTCCTTCGAGTACGTCGGACGCAGTCACCAGAACGTGTTCGCGGTGGTGGACGACGCTTCGGTGGTCCGATCGCTCGGGCCGGACCTGGCCGCGCTGCGCGCGCACTGGACCGGACGGCTGATGGTCACCGCCACGGGCGACGTCGACGGGATCGACTTCGTCACCCGGTTCTTCGCGCCGGGCGTCGGCGTCGACGAGGACCCCGTGACCGGCTCCGCGCACTGCGTCCTGGCGCCGTACTGGGCCGCACGCCTCGGCCGGGACAAGCTGGTCGGCGAGCAGGCCTCGGCGCGCGGTGGCATCGTGCGGATGAATCTCGAAGGCGACCGTGTCCTGCTTTCGGGGCAAGCGGTCACCGTGGCCAGTGGGGAGTTGCACGTCTGATGCGCCTGATCCTGAACGTCATCTGGCTCGTGCTGTGCGGCCTGTGGATGGCACTCGGCTACGTCGTCGCCGGCGTCATCTGCTGCGTCCTGATCGTCACCATCCCGTTCGGCCTGGCGTCGTTCCGGATCGCGGCCTACGCGCTGTGGCCGTTCGGCCGCACGGTGGTCGACCAGCACGACGCCGGAGCGGCGTCCACGATCGGCAACGTCATCTGGTTCGTCTTCGCCGGGCTGTGGCTCGCGATCGGGCACGTGCTGACCGGGGTCGCGCTGTGCATCACGATCATCGGGATCCCGCTGGGCGTGGCGAACTTCAAGATGATCCCGGTCTCGCTGATGCCGCTGGGCAAGGAGATCGTGGAGCTGCCGTAAGGCGCCCCCGTGAGCTTTCCGCCTGGGTGAAGGGGACTGTCCCCGCATGGCACGAGGGGAAAGCGTCCTTCACGCGGCGAGGTTGCGCGATCCGCTCCCCGCGCCAGGTCGGCGAGGTAGCGACAGCCCCCGCCATGCTCAGTCCTCGGGCTCCCAAGGCAGCGAAATGATCAGGCAAGGACCTCCGACGAACAACCCGCCGTCGATCCCCAGCGCCTTCCCGCCCGCGTAGAGATAGGGCCCCTCGATCTGCGCCGGGTGGATGCCGAGCTGGTCGGCGATGACGCTGTGCCCGTGCACGATCCGCTCGCCACCGAGCCGGTCCATCAGCTGCTGCGCGACGTCGGCGCCATCCGGGCCGCGGAAGGCGTAGCGCGTGGTCATCCGCCGCCACACGTCCCACCAGGCCTGGATGTCGCTGCCTTCGAGGATCTCGCGGCCGCGCGCGTTGATCGCGTCGATGTCGGCACCCCAGTCGAGGTACTCGAGCGTGTCCGAGTGCATCAGCAGGTGGTCGGCGGCCAGCGTCAGCATCGGGCGCGAAGACAGCCATTCGATGTGCTGCGGCGTGAGCCGGTCCTGGTCGGCGAGCAGGCCGCCGTTGATCTCCCAGCTGCGCGCGAAGCTGCGCGGCCCGAAGTCGGACGGCACCTCCGTGTCGCCGAAGTGGTACATCCCGAGCAGCAGGATCTCGTGGTTGCCCAGCAGCGTCCCGCAGTGCCCGCCCGCCTTGGCGGCCTGCCGTTCCAGCCGCATCACCAGGTCGATGACGCCGACGCCGTCGGGCCCCCGGTCGACGAAGTCGCCGAGGAACCAGAGGGTGGCTTCACCACCGGCCCAGTCGTCGTCGGCGTCGAGCAGCCCCTTCTCCCGGAGCGCCCCTGCCAGCTCGTCCCGGTGTCCGTGCACGTCACCGACCACGTAGGTCGGTGACGGAGGCTGATCGTCGTGCATCTCTGTGACGATAATCCCTCCGCCCGCCGTTGCCTCGTTCAGCCTTCGCCGAACGGGTCGCCGGTCCGCCCGACCAGATCGGCTATCGAGTCGATGATCATGGTCGGCCGGTAGGGGTAGTGCTCGGCGCTTTGCCTGCTGGAGATGCCGGTCAGCACCAGGATCGTCTGCAGTCCGGCCTCGATTCCCGAGTGGACGTCGGTGTCCATCCGGTCGCCGATCATCAGCGTCGACTCCGAATGCGCGCCGAGCCGCCGCAGCGCCGAGCGCATCATCAGCGGGTTGGGCTTGCCGACGTAGTACGGCGAGCGGCCGGTCGCCTTTTCGATCAGCGCGGCGACCGAGCCGGTGGCGGGCATGGAGCCCTCCACGCTGGGGCCGGTGGCGTCGGGGTTGGTGGCGATGAACTTCGCGCCGCCCTCGATGAGCCGGATCGCGCGGGTTATCGCGCTGAAGCTGTACGTGCGCGTTTCGCCGAGGACGACGTAGTCCGGGTCGCGTTCGGTCAGCACATAGCCGACCTCGTGCAGCGCCGTGGTGAGCCCGGCCTCGCCGATCACGAAGGCCGAGCCGTTCGGCCGCTGCGACGCGAGGAATTTGGCGGTCGCCAGCGCGGAGGTCCAGATGGCCTCCTCGGGGATGTCGAGACCGGTCCGCTCGAGCCTCGCGCGCAGGTCACGCGGGGTATAGATCGAGTTGTTGGTCAGCACCAGGAAGCCGATGTCGTTGGCGCGCAGTTCCTTGAGGAACTCGTCCGCGCCGGGCACGAGGTGCTCCTCCTTGACCAGCACGCCATCCATGTCGCTGAGGTACGTCCAACGGCGCTCGTTCATGCCTTCAATCTAGACAGTCAGGCGAAGCCTGTCCGTTGAGGGCGGTGGCGGGGCGGGGTCCGGGCCTGGTGATCCGCGACGGCGTGAACGGCCACGGACGCCGCCTTGACCGAAAGGGTGACCGGTGTCCCTGGTTCGAGCGCCAGTTCGGCGACCGCGGCGGGGGTCAGATCGGCGGCGAGACCGGCCGCCCAGTCGTCACCGCGGGTCCGGACGCGGATCACCGGTCCGTGTGGTTCGAGCGCGTCGACGACTCCCTCGACGGTGTTGCGCGGGCTGCCCAGGTGTTCGCCGTCCCGCGGGTACACGGCGACGGCGCTGGGCGCGAAGACGGCCACAGCCGCTTCGCCCTCGACGACGTCCTCCGCCGGGATCCCCGCCAACTGCCCGCCTGACGTGCGCAAACCGCTCTCGACGGCGACGCCGGGCACCAGGTTCAGCCCGGCGATCCGCGCGGTGAACGCCGTGCGCGGCGCCGCGAGGACCTTCCGGGTCTCCCCGCGTTCGACGATCCGGCCGCCGTCGAGGACGGCGACGTGATCGGCCAGCGCCAGCGCGTCGAGGGGGTCGTGGGTGACCAGCACGGTCGGCGGCCCGGAACGCAGCACCCGCCGAAGCAGGCCGCGGATGGCGGGCGCCGCGTCGACGTCGAGAGCGGCGAAGGGCTCGTCAAGCAGCAGAAGTCCCGGCTCGGCCGCCAGCGCCCGCGCGATCGCGACTCGCTGCGCCTGGCCGCCGGAGAGCTGCGCGGGCCGCCGTCCGGCCAGTTCGAGCGCGTCCACTTCGGTCAGCCACTCCCGCGCACGTCTCTTCGCCTCGGCGCGTCCGGCGCCGGTCGATCGCGGCGCGAAGGCGACGTTGTCCAAAGCGGACAGATGCGGGAAGAGCAGGGCGTCCTGGGCGAGCAGGCCGATGCCACGCGCGTGCGGCGGCAGGCCCGCCAGGCCGCGGCCGTCCAAGGTGATCCGCGCCCGGTCCGGGCGGAGCAGCCCGGCGAGGCAACCGAGCACACTGGACTTTCCTGACCCGTTCGGGCCGAGAAGCGCGAGCACGCCACCGTCGGGTACGTCGAACTCGACGGCCAGTGCGAACTCGCCGCGCCGCAGGGCGATCTCGGCCGAGAGGGTCACGACCGGACTCCTTCGAGCGCGCGCGGCCGGGCGAGCGCGATCACCGCGACGGCGACCAGGATGAGCAGCAACGCGAGCGCCACAGCGCTGTCGACGTCGACCTCGGCCTGGGTGTAGACCTCCAGCGGCAGGGTCCGGGTCACGCCTTCCAGGCTGCCCGCGAAGGTGATCGTGGCGCCGAATTCACCCAAGGCTCGCGCGAAGCTCAGCACGATCCCCGAACCGAGCGCGGGCATCAGCAACGGCAGCGTGACCCGGCGGAACACCGTCCACGGCTTCGCGCCGAGCGTCGAGGCGACCCGTTCGTAGCGGTCACCGGCGCCGCGCAGGGCGCCTTCGAGGCTGACCACGAGGAACGGCATCGCGACGAACGTCTGCGCGATGACCACCGCCGCCGTGGTGAACGGCACCTGCTCACCGGTCAAAGCGGTCACCAGGATGCCGAGGAAACCCTTGCGGCCCAGCAGGTACAGCAGCGCGAGGCCGCCGACCACCGGGGGCAGGACCAGCGGCAGCAGTACCACCGCGCGCAGCACGCGGACGCCGCGCGCCCTCGACCGGGCGAGCACGACGGCGAGCGGGACACCGAGCAGCACGCAGGCCACAGTGGACAGTCCGGCCGTGACCAGTGACAGCTTGAGCGCGTTCAGCGACGACGGCGAAGCGATGAGACTCGGGAACCGGCTCAGGTCCGAGCGCACCAGCAAGCCGACCACCGGCAGCACCACCAGCGCCAGCGCGCAGACGGCCGGCGGCCACAGCACCCACGGCACCCCGGCCCCCGCGATTCGTCCTCTAGTTGCGGTCCTTGCGCGTGCATCTACCGCAACTAGAGGACTACTTGCGGGGTCAGGGCGCGCCAAAACCGACCTTCGCCAGCTCTTGCTTGCCTTCCGCACTGAGGACGAAGTCCCTGAACAACCCGGCGAGGTGAGCCTGGGGAGCGTCCTTGACCACCGCGATCGGGTAGTCGTTGATCGCGCTCGCCGACTCGGGGAAGTCCACCTTGTCCACTTTCCCGGCAGCCGACGTCGCGTCGGTGACGTAGACGAGACCGGCGTCGGCGTCGCCTGACCGCACCTTCGCGAGCACCGACTTGACGTCCTGCTCCTCGCTCGCCGGCTTGAGCGTGACCCCGGACGACTGCTGGACCTTCTTCGCCGCCGACCCGCACGGCACCTGCGGCGCGCAGACGACCACGGTCAGGCCGTCCTTGGCCAGATCCGCCAGGCCCTTGATGCCCTGGGGGTTGCCCTTGCCGACGGCGATGGCGAGCCGGTTGGTGGCGAACACCGATGGCTGCCCGTCGATCACCTCGCCCTTGGTGGCTTCGTCCATATTGGCGTGATCGGCGGAAGCGAACACGTCGGCCTTCGCGCCCTGGGTCAGCTTCTGGACCAGCGCCGAGGAACCCTCGAAGCTGAACTTCACGGTCACCCCGGAGTTCTGCGCCTCGAACCGCTTCCCCAGGGTCCCGAAGGACTCGGTCAGCGACGCCGCGGCGAACACCGTCAGAGTCCTCGCTTCGATCTGTGCGGTGACGGGCTGCTCCGAACCGCAGGCCGTCGCGGCCAGTGTCAGCGCGAGCAGGGCGGGCACATGCAGGGCAGAGGCGAGTCTCCTCATCGGCTTCCTTCCGGAGTCTCGATCACGACGGTGGTCGCCTTGACGACGGCGACCGCGAGCACTCCCGGCCGCAGCCCGAGTTCGCGGACGGCTTCGGAACTCATCAGGGAGACCACGCGGTGCGGGCCGCATTGCAGTTCGACCTGTGCCATCACCTTGTCCGTGATGACCTCGGTGACCAGGCCGACGAACCGGTTGCGCGCGGAGCGGCCGACGCTCGAAGGATCCTCGGGCTGTTCGGCCTGCGCCTTGGCGAACGCGGCGAGTTCGGCGCCGTCGACGACCTTGCGGCCCGCCGAGTCGTCGAACGCGGTCAACTGGCAGGCGCGCACCCAGCGGCGGACGGTGTCATCGCTGACTCCGAGCAGGCGAGCGGCTTCCGACAACCGAAATTGCGGCATGACAGGAGGATACTTGGCGCAGATGCGGAAAAGCTACGGATGCGAGGAAGTGCCGGGCAGTTCGTCGCGGAGGCCATCGAGCAACGCGCTCTGGAAACACTCCAGCACTTTCCGCTCCTCGGAAGAGAACTCCTCAAAGAGCGCCTTCATGGTCGAATACGCGGATTCGAAGAGCGGCTCGAGCCTGTCCATGACGCCGGTCACAGCCCCTGTCGACAAGCCGGTCGGTTCGGCGATCCTCGCGTGCCGGAGGACGGTCACGTGCTGCCTTCCCGCCGAGATGGGCGAAGCGGGCCAATTTCTCCGCCGAGAGCGGGTATTTCGCCATCCGGAAAACCCTTCGGGAAGAAAACCAGGCCATACGGCGATTCGGTACGAAAGGCATTCCAGACAGTCGGTTTTCTCCGCTTCAGGGTTAGTCTGGTGGTAATGACAGCAGTCGATCTCGGGTTTCCCCGTGTCCCCGGCACACGTGGCCGCCCCACCGTGCCCAGGCCCGACAACCCCGCGCTGATCGACACCTTCGGCAGGGTGGCGACGGACCTGAGGGTTTCGCTCACCGACAAGTGCAATCTGCGCTGTACCTATTGCATGCCCGCCGAGGGGCTCGAATGGATGCCGAGCGCGGACGTGCTGACCGACGACGAACTCGTGCTCCTGCTGCGGATCGCCGTCGAACGGCTCGGCGTCACCGACATCCGGCTCACCGGCGGCGAACCGCTCCTGCGCCCTGGCCTGGAGCACGTCGTCGAACGGATCGCGGCACTCGAACCGCGGCCGAGGCTTTCCATGACCACCAACGGGATCGGGCTCGCGAAGCGCGCGAAGGCGCTCGCCTCCGCCGGGCTGGACCGCGTCAACGTCTCACTGGACACCGTCGACCGCGCGCTGTTCGAGGCGATCACGCGTCGCGACAGGCTGCCCCACGTGCTCGCCGGTATGGCCGCGGCGCGGGAGGCCGGGCTGGACCCGGTGAAGGTCAACGCGGTGCTGATGCGCGGGCTGAACGAGGACCAGGCCGTGCCGCTGCTGCGGTTCTGCCTCGCCGAGGGCTACCACCTGCGCTTCATCGAGCAGATGCCGCTGGACGCGCAGCACGGCTGGAACCGGCGCGACATGATCACCGCCGAGGAGATCCTCGGCATGCTCGGCGAGGCGTTCTCACTGTCCCCGTTCCCCACCGCACGCGGCGGGGCGCCCGCCGAACGCTGGCTGGTCGACGGCGGACCGGGCGACGTCGGCGTGATCGGCTCGGTGACGAGGCCGTTCTGCGGCGCCTGTGAGCGCACGAGGCTGACCGCCGATGGCGCGGTGCGGTCCTGCCTGTTCAGTAATGACGAGACGGACCTACGCGCGCTCGTGCGCGCGGGCGCGCGCGAAGAAGAGGTAGCGGATATGTGGCGGGCGACCATGTGGGGCAAGCTCGCCGGGCACGAGATCAACGAGGCCGGTTTCGCGCAGCCGATCCGGCCGATGAGCGCGATCGGCGGCTGACATGGTGACCATCGTGGTGCGGTACTTCGCCTCGGCGCGCGCGGCCGTGGGCTTCGACGAAGAGAAGGTGACGCTGCCGGACGGCGCCCGCGTCGCCGACGCCGTCGCTCACCTGCGGGAGCTCCACCCGGAGAAGCTGGCGAAGCTGCTCGACGCGGTCTCGTACCTGCTGGACGGCATCGCGGTGCGCGATCTCACCAAGCCGCTGACCGATGCCTCCGAACTGGACGTCCTGCCCCCATTCGCGGGCGGCTGACCAGCGCGAACGCGGGAAAGCGATAGCAAAGGTCCCTTGCTCCCCCGCGAGCCGTTCCGGGGTCCTTGATCCACGGTCCGCCTGGAATTCACCGGCCGGACGCCGAAGCCGCCAAGGATGCCCAAGTGATCACTCCCCGCCGCGTCCTCGCCGCGCTGCTCGCCGCGGTCGCCGCCACGAGCCTGGCGACCGCACCGGCGTCCGCCCACGAACGCGGCGTCCGGCCGCTGCCGCAGGCGCACAGCCACAACGACTACGAGCACACGCGTCCACTGCACGACGCGCTCGATCGGGGCTTCACCAGCGTCGAGGCCGACATCTATCTGGTGGACGGGCAACTGCTGGTCGCGCACGACCTCGCGGACACCCGCCCGGACCGCACCCTGGAGTCGCTCTACCTGGAGCCGCTGCGCAAGCGCGTCCTGGCCAACCACGGGAGCGTTTACCGTCGGCGCACCCCCTTCGAGGCACGCTTTCCCGCCGAGAAGGCATCAACGGAGTTCCAGCTGCTGATCGACGTCAAGGGCGACGCGAACAGCACCTACGCGGCGCTGGAGAAGCGGCTGCACGACCCGCGGTACTCCTTCCTCTTCTCTCTGTACGCGTTCGGGCACGTGCGGAAGAGGGCGGTCACCGCGGTGATCTCCGGCGGGCGGCCCAAGGACGTGATGCTCGGGCAGCGGTTCCGGCTCGCCTTCTACGACGGCCGGATCAGGGACGAGAACGACCTCGGTATCGGTTCGGACCCCAGCGTGACCCCGCTGGTCTCGGATTCCTGGACCGGGCTGTTCACCTGGACCGGCGACGGCGCTTTCCCCGCCGCAGAGCGGGCGAAACTACACGAAATGGTCAAAAGGGCCCACGCGGCGGGCCAGCGCGTACGCTTCTGGGCCACCCCGGATACCGCTGGACCAGGGCGTGACGCGTTATGGAAAGCGCTGGTCACCGCCGGGGTCGACCACCTGAATACAGACGACCTGAGTGGGCTGGCGAACTTCTTGAGGTCTCGCTAAAGTGCGCGGCCCCTTACCGCGCGAAGGCGCACGGATGGACCAGTCACGCCTTAATCCACGTGATGCAAGCCTCACGATCCGTGAATTATCTCGGCCAGGAAACGGTCCGATAACGGCCCGCTGACCTGCAAAAACAGCCGAATCGTTATGGGTTGCGTGCTGTTACTGTGATGTAGGTCACAGCTCGAATAATTTCCGATCAGGCCGTTCGTTACGTACCGTCGCTTTTCGGTTGGCCCCGACCGACCACGCAACACCGGGAACCCGTAGCGCCGAGCCCTGTCCAACGGATTCCCGGACCCAACCCCGAGCGAAAGCATTTCCGGACAGGGGCGAGGGGACCGAGCCGACGCGTCGTGCGTCTGCGAAGTCAGCCGGCCTGAAACGGCCGGACGGACCCACCCGGGTCTTTCCCTCAGCACAGGCTCGTAGGCGCAGGGAGCGAGATCTATTCACATGTCGTACCGAGGCAAGCACCGCAAGATGTCCGCCGCCACCCGCCACATCGCCCGTGTCGCCATTGCCGGCGTCGCGGTCGGCGCCCCCCTCGCCATCGCCGCGACCCCCGCGTCGGCGACCAACTGGGACGCCATCGCCCAGTGCGAGAGCAGCGGCAACTGGGGCACCAACACCGGTAACGGCTACTACGGTGGTCTGCAGTTCTCGCAGAGCACCTGGCGCGCCTACGGTGGCACCGGCAGCGCCGCCAACGCGTCGCGTGAGCAGCAGATCGCCGTCGCCGAGCGGGTCCTCCAGGGCCAGGGCATCGGCGCGTGGCCGCACTGTGGCAAGAAGGGCGGCTCCGCCAGCCCCGCCAAGGCCAAGTCGACCGCCCCGAAGGCCACCAAGAAGGTGACCCCGAAGAAGTCGACCGCTCCGGTCACCAAGCAGCAGGCCCCGGCTCCGGCCCCGGCCGCCGCCAACGTCGCGGGCTCGCACCCGCAGGGCGACTACACCGTCGTCGCCGGCGACACGCTGTCCAAGATCGCTTCCAAGTTCGACGTTCAGGGCGGCTACCAGAAGCTGCAGCAGCTGAACAAGGAATACGTGCCGAACGCCGACTTCATCGTCGTCGGCCAGAAGCTCGCCACCAAGTGAGCTCTTGAGCACCATCAAGTCGTGATGCCCGCGGGCTTCCCCGCGTGGCCAGGTCGCGACTGACAGAGCCCCACCGCGCCTATTCCCCCGGCGGTGGGGCTTTGTCGTATCCAGGGACGCTCGCTCAGGGCTGCCGTGAGTCAGGCGGCACTACGGCGAGTTGACCCACTCGTCGCTGCCGTCGGTGAAGTGCTGGTGCTTCCACACCGGCAGCCGCGCCTTGACCTCGTCGACCAGCTCCGAGCAGGCCGCGAAGGCCTGGCCCCGGTGCTCGGCCGCCACGGCGCACGCCAGCGCGACGTCCCCGATGGCCAGCGCGCCCAGCCGGTGACTCACAGCGACAGCCCGTACGCCGGTCCACTTCGCCGACAGATCCGCGACGACCTCCGCGAGCACCTCCGAAGCGCTGGGGTGTCCCTCGTAGGCGAGCCGGTCCACCGAGCGCCCGCCGTCGTGGTCCCGCACGACCCCGCCGAAGCTGACGACGGCGCCCGCGGCCGCGTCGTCCACCAGCCGGGCGTGTTCCTCGACCGAAAGCGGCTCGTCGACCACCGCGATCCGTGCGACCCGAACGTTCACTGCTGTGCCTCCCGTGGGTGGTCGCCGCCCGCCAGCTGGTCGACGGCGTGGTCGAGGATCCCGTCGAGGACGCCCAGGCCGTCCTTCACGCCGCCACGCGACCCTGGCAGGTTCACCACCAGGGTCCGCCCGGCGACACCGGCGACCCCGCGCGAGAGGACCGCCGTGGGCACAGCGGGCAAGCCAGCGGCCCGGATGGCGTCGGCGACGCCGGGGAGTTCGTAGTCGAGGATCGCGCGGGTGACGTCCGGGGTGCGGTCGGTCGGCGAGATACCGGTGCCGCCGGTCGTCACGATCACTTGGACCCCGGCCGCGACGGCGTCGCGCAGGGCCTCACCGACCGGATCGCCGTCCTCGACGACCACGGGGTCCGGCACGTCCCAGCCACGCCCGGCGAGCCAGGCCGTGATGACCGGACCGGTCTTGTCCTCGTAGACGCCCTTCGCGGCGCGGTTCGACGCCACGATCACCCTCGCCAGCCGGCTCACGGCCGCTCCCAGGTCCCGGCCTTGCCGCCGTCCTTGCGGATCAGTCGGACGTCGTCGAGGGTCGCGGCGGGGTCGACGGCCTTGATCATGTCGTGCAGGGTCAGCCCGGCGACGGCGACGGCGGTCAGCGCCTCCATCTCGACGCCGGTCCGGTCGTTCGTCCTCGCGGTCGCGGTGATGTGCACGGCGGTCTCGTCGAGGACGAACTCGACCTTCACCCCGGACAGCGCGATCTGGTGGCACAGCGGGATCAGCTCGGGCACCTTCTTCGCGCCCATGATGCCCGCGATCCGGGCGGTCGCGAGGGCGTCGCCCTTGGGGAGCCCGTCCGTCGCCAGCAGGCCGAGCACCTCGGCCGTGGTGTGCACGGTGCCGCCGGCCAGCGCGGTGCGCGCGGTGGGCGTCTTGCCGGAGACGTCGACCATACGGGCGGCGCCCGTATGGTCGACGTGGCTGAGTTCACTCACGCCAGCAGGCTAGCCCTCAGAACACGCGCTGCTTCGAGCGAACCTCTTCGAGCGCCTTCTCCCGATCCTGCCGCTGGCGCGGCGTCATCGAATCGAACAGCCCGCCCTTGTCCGCGGCGCAGGCCGTGTCGTGCGCGGGACGCTTGCCTTCCACGAAGAACCGGTTGACGGCGTTGTTGCCGCAAGCGTTCTCCGAGCTCAGCCAGACCCCGTGCCCGCCGTCGTCGACCGACACCATCCGCGCCCGGTCACCCAGCGCGCGCCGCATCTCCTTGGCGCCACTGAGCGGAGTGGCCGGGTCACGCAGGTTCTGCACCAGCAGGATGTTCGACGGGCCGCGGTCGCCGATCCGCACCGGCGGCTCGATCGGCTCGGACGGCCAGAACGCGCACGCCCAGATGTTCGCCCCGGCCGCGCCGAACATCGGGTACCTGACCCGGTCCTTCTCGACATTGCGCTGGTAGGTCCCGACGTTCTCGGGCCAGTTCGCATCGTTGCAGACCACGTGCAGCTGGCCGGACAGCACATTGCCGATGTCGATCTGCGCGGCCTGAGCGGACTGCTTCAGCACGCCTTCGCTGTCGAGCGCCTGCCACTGCTGTGCCAGCGTGGGGAAGGCGGTGGTCGAGTACAGCGCACCGAACGTGCCCATCCGGAACGCCGCACCGTCCACGCCGGGAACCGTGCCGCTGTCGAGCTTGGCGGCGAGTTCGTAGAACTTCGCCGTCACCTGCCGCGGAGTACGGCCGAGCCCGTAACTGGCGTCACGCGCCGCCGCCCACTTCGCGAAGTCTGGGAAGCGGTCCTGGAACCCCTCCGCGAGCCGACGCGAGGTTGCCGGGTCGAGCCCGCCCGGACCGGTCACGCTGTCGAGCACGACACGATCGGTCTGCTGCGGGAACAGCGTCGAATACACGGCGCCGAGGTAGCTGCCGTACGAGACGCCGTAGTAGGAAAGCTTCTTCTCGCCGAGAGCTTCCCGGATGCGGTCCATGTCGCGTGCGGTGTTGGCCGTGGTGATGTACGGCAGGTTCGCCGCGGTCTTCGACTCACCGCACTGCTTCGCGACACCGGCCACGTACGTCGCCCGCTCCGCCACCGCCGCCGCGTCACGCGCGTACAGCGGGACGTTGCTGACCAGCTGCTCGGGCTTGAGATCGCAGGTGACCGGTGTGCTGCGGCCGATCCCCCGCGGGTCGAATCCGATGATGTCGTACGCGTCGAGCACGCTCGACGGCACGCCCGAGGCGCGCAGGCTGTCCGGCATGGTCAGCCCAGGGCCACCGGGCCCGCCCGGGTTCGTCAGCATGATCCCGCGCCGCTTCGCCGGCTTGGTGCTGGCGAGCTTCGACACGGCGATGTCGATGGCAGGCCCGCCTGGGTTCCGGTAGTCGAGCGGGACCTTCAAGGTGGTGCACTGCAGCGTGGGCACGTCCGGACATGGTTCCCAGCGCGGCGAGCCCGTCGCGGCGGACGCCGTGGCAGGCACGAGTACCGCCACGGTCGCCGCCGCGGCCGTGAGTGTCCCGATTCTGCTCAGGACAGAGCGATTCATCCCCAACCCCCGTCAAGATCGAATTCCTGGTCGGAATCGAGCCTAGGAGCGGGCCGGGTACGGAGTCGTCACCCTGAAGTCGGCCACGGGGTCGGCCTCAGTGATGACGTCGGCCCCGAACGGAGCAAGGGACCTTTGCTGTCACTTCTGGACGGCTTTGGCCGCCCGCTTGACGGCCTCGGCGACGGCGGGCGCGACGGCGCTGTCGAAGACGCTGGGCACGATGAACGACGCGTTGAGCTTGCCGTTGTCCACGACGTCCGCGATGGCGTCGGCCGCCGCGAGCAGCATGGAGTCGTCGACCTGGTGCGCGTGCGCGTCGAGCAGGCCGCGGAACACGCCGGGGAAGGCGAGCACGTTGTTGATCTGGTTCGGGAAGTCGCTGCGGCCGGTGGCGACGACGGCGGCGTGCTGCTGCGCCTCCAGCGGGTCGATCTCCGGGTCCGGGTTGGCCAGCGCGAACACGACGGCGTCCGACTTCATGGTCGCGACCTGCTCGGCGCCGAACAGGTTCGGCGCCGAGACCCCGATGAACACGTCGGCGCCGACGAGCGCCTCGTGCAGCGTGCCCGCCTGCTGCTCCTTGTTCGTGTGCTCGGCGATCCAGGTGAGATTGTCGTCGAGGTTGCCGCGCGCGGAGTGCACGATGCCGTCGATGTCGGCGGCCACGATGTCGCCGGGGCCCCTGCCCAGCAGCAGCCGGATGATCGCCGATCCGGCCGCGCCGACACCGCTGACCACGATCTTGCAGTCTTCGATGTTCTTCCCGACCACGCGCAGGGCGTTGCGCAGCGCGGCGACCACGACGATCGCGGTGCCGTGCTGGTCGTCGTGGAACACCGGGATGTCGAGCTGCTCGCGCAGGCGCGCCTCGATCTCGAAGCAGCGCGGCGCGGCGATGTCCTCGAGGTTGATGCCCGCGTAAACCGGGGCGATCGCCTTGACGATCTTGATGATCTCTTCGGTGTCTTGGGTGTCCAGGCACACCGGCCACGCGTCGACGTCGGCGAACTTCTTGAACAGCGCCGCCTTGCCCTCCATCACCGGGAGCGCGGCGGCCGGGCCGATGTTGCCGAGCCCCAGCACGGCCGAGCCGTCGGTGACGACGGCGACGGTGTTCCGCTTGATGGTCAGGCGGCGCGCGTCCTCGGGGTTCGCGGCGATCGCCTGGCAGACACGCGCGACACCCGGCGTGTACGCGCGGGAGAGGTCGTCACGGTTACGGAGCGCGACCTTGGGGGTGACCTCGATCTTGCCGCCGAGGTGGATCAGGAAGGTCCGGTCGGAGACCTTGCGGACCCGCACGCCCGGGAGCGAGTCCAGGGTCTGCGTGATGTCCTGCGCGTGGTTCTCCGACAGGGCGTTGGCGCTGATGTCGACGACGATCGACTCGGGGTGCGACTCGACGACGTCGAACGCGGTCAGCACACCGCCGACCCGCCCGACGGCCGTGGTCAGGTCACCCGCCGCGCTGGACGACGCGGGGGCCTCCACCCGGACGGTGATCGAATATCCGGGACCGGGAACCGGCATGGCACTACCCCCGCTGAGAACGCTCTGATAGGTCGAGCGAAACCTACTCCCGTGACGACCGCCACGAAGCCCCGCCGGGGTGACCGACCAGTAACTTCTTACCGGTTGATCTCGGTCTCGGGGTGCACGTAAGGCACCGCGTCGAGCGGGAAGGTCACGTCACCGAACGGGGACAGCGCACCCTGCCGATCGGATGCGAGCTCGGTGACGGGGTGCTCCCCGTCTTCACCGGGCCACGTGGGATCGATGCCCGCGCGCTTCTTGTTCTCGCCCTTCGCCACAACGTCCTCCCGAGCATGGTCAAGCGATCTCTGGAGGACAGTCTGCCCGAACGCGACTGCCGGGCTGCCACCCGCCCGGTATCCTGATCGTCTATGCCCGCGCCCTCCCTGGCGGACTGGCTGCGCCAGGAGTCCGACGAAGCACTCGCCGCGCTGCTGCGCACCCGTCGCGACCTGTCCACGCCGCCCCCGTCCGACACGATCGTGCTCGCCACCCGGGCAGGCACGCCGGGCTCCGTCGCGCGCGCCTGCGAAGACCTCGACACCTTCACCCTCGCCGTGCTCGACGCCTTGCTGCTGGCCGGTGCGGACACCGATCCGGCCGCCGCGGCCGAGGTCGCGCGACTCACGGGGGCCGAGATCGGCGAAGCGCTGGCGCTGCTGCGCACGCGGGCGCTGGTCTGGGGTGAGGACGACGCGCTACGCGTCCCGCCGTCGGCCCGCGACGCGCTCGGCCCCTTCCCCGCGGGGCTGGGGACGTCGTCGCCCACGCTCGCCGGAACGGACATCGAGGCCGCGCTCGCCGTGATCGGCGAAGACGAGCGCGCCCTGCTGACGACGCTGGCCGCCGGGCCGCCGATCGGCCGCACTCGCGACGCGTCGGCCGACATCCCGCTGGAGCGGGCGCAGAACCCGGTCCAACGACTCCTCGCGCGCGGCCTGCTGCTGCGCCGGGACGACCAGACTGTCGAGTTGCCCCGCGAACTCGGGATCGCGCTGCGCGGAGGGTCGGTGTTCGATCCGGTGTCCCTGCGCCGGCCGCAACTCCCCGTGCATCCGCATCAGCGGTCCACAGTGGACTCGACGGCGGCGGGCGAGGCGATGGAGTTCTTGCGCCAGACCGAGAACATGCTTCGCGCGTGGTCGGAGACGCCACCGCCAGTGCTGAAGTCCGGCGGGCTCGGGGTCCGCGAGCTGAAGAAGCTCGCCAAGGATCTCGACACCGACGAGTCGCGGGTGACCCTCCTGGCGGAGATCGCGGTCGGCGCCGGGCTGGTGGCCGACAGCGAAGCGACCACGCCGGAATGGGTGCCGACGACGCTGACCGATTCCTGGCTCGCGTCGCCGACCGCGCAGCGCTGGATGACGGTCGCGCAGGCCTGGCTCGAACTGCCAAGGCTGCCCGGCCTCGCCGGCGGGCGGGACGCGAAGGACAAACCGATCGCACCGCTGTCGGAAGACCTGCGGAGGCCGCTGGCGCCGACGTCGCGGCGGCGGATCCTCCTCGCCCTGGCCGCGCTGCCCGAGGGCGCCGGGGTCAAGAGCACCGACGAACTGGTCGCCGCGCTGGCCTGGCGCGCACCGCGGCGGGGCGGGCGGCTGCGGGACGAAACCGTCCGCTGGACGATGGCCGAGGGAGCCGCGCTCGGCCTGATCGGGCTCGGCGGACTCACCACGGCCACGCGGGCACTGCTGGCCGAGGACCGGCCAGGCGCGGTCGAGGCGATGCTCGACGCGCTGCCGCGGCCGGTGGACCACGTCCTGGTCCAGGCCGACCTGACCGTGGTCGCACCCGGCCCGCTGGAAGCCGAACTCGCGGGCGAGATGACCGCCGTCGCCGACATCGAATCGGCGGGGCACGCCACCGTGTACCGGATCACCGAGACGTCCGTGCGGCGCGCGCTCGACACCGGACGGACCGCGGGCGAACTGCACGCGTTGTTCGCGGCCCGGTCGGCGACGCCGGTGCCACAGGGACTCACCTACCTGATCGACGACGTCGCCCGGCGGCACGGGCGGCTGCGCGGCGGGGCCGCCGAGTCGTTCCTGCGCTGCGACGACGCGTCGCTGCTCGCGGAGGTCATGGGCAGCCCTGTCGCCACGGAGTACGGCCTGCGCATGATCGCGCCGACAGTGCTCATCAGTTCGTACCCGCTCGCCGACGTCCTTGACGCTCTTCGCACCGCAGGGTTCGCTCCGGCCGCCGAAGGACCCGACGGACGCGTCATGGACATCAGGCCGTCTGGACGTCGTCTGCCCGCGAAGACGCGTGCCGCGCGCCGGGCAGCCGGGGAACAGGCCGGACTGACCGACGATCAGGTCGGCAAGATCGTCGCGCACGTCCGGGCCGGTGACGCCGCGTCCGCGCGTCGGCGCGGCGAGACGGTGCGCGCACCGCAGGGCGGCGGCGCCGGGGACACGTCCGCGACGCTGGCGTTGCTGTCCCAGGCGACCATGGAGCGCCGCGAGGTGTGGATCGGCTTCGTCGACTCACGCGGAATGGCGAGCCAGCGCGTGGTGCGGCCGACGCGGGTCGGCGGCGGGGTCCTCGAAGGGACCGACAACGAGCGCTTCCCGCTGCACCGGATCACCTCGGCCGCCCTCGTCGAAGACTGACCCCCGCGTTTAGTCCTCTAGTTGCGGTAGTTGCACGTGCAAGGACCGCAACCAGAGGACGAAACGCGGGAGGGGTCAGAGGTCGCGAAGGCCTTGAAGGACGCGCTCCATGAAAGCGCGCGAAGAAGAGTCGCCGAGGATCAGCTCCGTCTGGTGGATCAGGACCAGGCCCACGTCGGCCATGTCGCCGACGAGCACCTTCACGACACCCAGCGGCAGCCGCAGATGCGCGGCGATCTCCGCGATCGACCGGGTGTCCAGGCAGAGGTCGCAGATCTGCCGGTGCTCCATGGTCCGCACGCCGCGATACCGGCGGCCTTGGTCGCTGGTCGACACCAGCGCCTCCAGCGCCAGGTCGTGCGCGGTGCGGGTGCGCCCGCCGGTGCGCGTGTAGGGCCGGACCCGTGAGCCCGAGGACGGCAGGTAGACCGAAGCGGGGGCGCTGCCCGAAGGACCCGAGCCGGCGGCACCGTTTCCCGCGGACGCGGGACGCGGCGTCGGCTGGCGAAGCGGCGACGGCATGGGCGAAGGGACCGGTTCCGGCGGCGCGGCCGGGCGCCGCGGCATGACCGTGCTGATCGAGCTCAGCTCGAACCGGCTCGGGGAGTCGAAGCCTTCGCGCTCGGTGCCTTGGTAGAGGGAGTCCCAGCCGGAGGGTTCCGGTTCGGTGAATCCGGTGATCTTCATCGGCGACTACCCACGGACGCCGCCCTGCAGCTGCGCCCGCAGCTCGGGGGTGATCTGCTGCCCGACCCGCTCGACGAGCAGGGTCATCTCGTAAGCCACGGTGCCGATGTCGCAGGTCGGCGCGGCCAGTACGGCGAGCGACGAACCGTCGGCGACCGACATGAGGAAGAGGTAGCCGCGTTCCATCTCGACGACGGTCTGGTTGACCCCGCCCGCGTCGAAGCAGCGCGCCGCGCCGGCGGTGAGGCTGATCAGTCCGGAAGCGACCGCGGACAACTGTTCGGCGCGTTCCTGCGGCAGGCCTTCTGACGGCGCGAGGAGAAGTCCGTCCGCCGAGACCAGCACGGCGTGCGCGGCACCGGGAACCCGGCGCGCGAAATCCGTGATGAGCCAGCCGAACGAACTCTGCTGTCCGGATGCCGTCACAAGTCCCTCCTCGCTGCGTCAAGACCACCTGGGCGGCGTGGTCCGGACGTCTCTCCCCGACCAGCACCGACCTGGGCACCGGCGAGCCGAAAGACGCCTCCACCCAGCGTATTCGTCACGCCGATCGTGTCGAGCCCGCCACCCGGCCGAGGGTGTTAACCGAACGTAAACGTCCAGCCGCTCACCGCGTCGACACATCGCGAACCACGCATTCGTGGGACACCCCGTGGTGGCCGGGTGCGACCGGGCGTGAATCGACGTCCTCGCAGGTCACCACCATTTCGATCACCCGATTGGGTGCGGCCCGCACCGGAACGCGTGAAGGGATCGCCCCGCGTCCACAACGGCTGGTGGTACCACTCCCCGAAGCGGGTGAAGCCTGCCGAGTTCACTCCAACGGCCGCATCCGCTCCGGGCTTTCGTCCTGTCTATCCCGCGCGCAACGCCGAATCGTGTGCGATGGCGTGCTGCACGACCGAGATCAACACCTGCTTGGCGGACTCACGTTCCCGAGCGTCACAGGCCATGATCGGCACGGACGGTGAGATCGTCAGCGCGTGCCGGACGTCCTCGATCTGGTGGTGCAGCAGCCGGTCGAAGCAGTTGATCGCCACGACGTACGGCAGCTTCCGGTTCTCGAAGAAGTCGATCGACGGGAACGCGTCGGCGAGCCGCCGCGTGTCGACCAGCACGACGGCACCGATGGCGCCGACCGCGAGGTCGTCCCACATGAACCAGAACCGGTGCTGGCCCGGCGTACCGAACACGTACAGCACCAGATCCGAGTCCAGCGAAATCCGGCCGAAGTCCATGGCAACGGTCGTCGTCGACTTGTTCGGGGTGGCCGAATTGTCGTCGACGCCGGTACTGGCCTCGGTCATCATGGCCTCGGTGGTCAGCGGATCGATTTCCGAAACCGCCCCGACCAGCGTGGTCTTCCCCGAACCGAATCCGCCAGCGACCACGATCTTGGCCGACGACGTCGGCCCGGCCACCTGCGGCGCATTCGCGTCGGAGTCAAATTCTCCGAAGCCCACTGAGCACCCTCTCCATGAACTCGATACTGGGCCGGTCACCCACGTTCTGGCTGGCGGTGTGCACCAGGACCAGGCCGAGGCCGGCCACGTCTCCGATCAGCACCCGGACCACGCCGAGCGGCAGGCGCAACAGCGCCGCGACTTCGGCGACGGACCGGGTGTCCAGGCAAAGGTCGCAGATCGACCGGTGTTCGGGGACGCGCACCCGGTCGAGCACACGTCCCTGTTCACTGGTCGAGATCAACGCCTCGATGGCAAGGTCGTACGTCGGCTTGGTCCGTCCCCGCGTGCGGAAGTACGGCCGGACCAGGCCGGAGGATTCGACGTCGGCGGTGTACTGCTCGTCGACGAACTCGTTCTGCGCCTGTTGCGGCAGTGCCGCGGCGAGCGGGTCGGCGGCCGCCGACCGGCGCTCCTCCTCCTTGTCGAAGGAGAACTTGGCGAACTCGCCCGAGTCGTACAGCGGGCCGCTGCCACCACCGAACAGTTCCGCCCCGGGGCCGCCGAGCAGGCGTTCCCGGTAATCCGTGACGCTGAAATCGGCGGGTCCCTGTCCCGCGTTCGAATCGGTCAGCCAGCGGGAGGCCTCGTCCGGTGACACGGGGTCGTTGTCCGACCCCTGTGCCCGGCGCGATCGCCATTCGCGGTCGACCCGGTCCCGGAAGGACGTCCAGTCCTCCCGGCCGTCGTCACGTTCCGACCACCCGCCGGAGAAGTCGTCACCGAGCCGGCCATCGCCCCTCAAGCGCCCGTCGTCCACGGCATTCTCCTCGGTTCCCGGTCGCTCAGCGGCGGACCGACGCGCCCTGCAGTTGCGCGCGCATCTCCGGTGTCAGCTGTTGCCCTACGCGTTCCACCAGCAGGGTCATCTCGTAGACGACCAGGCCGATGTCACTCTCCGGCGACCCGAGGACCGCCAGACAGGAACCGTCGGACACCGACATCAGGAAGAGGAAGCCGTTGGCCATCTCGACCACCGTCTGCGCGACCGTGCCGCCTTCGAACACCTTGGCCGCACCGCGCGCGAGGCTGGTGAGCCCCGACGAGACCGCGGCGAGCTGGTCGGCCCTGTCCTTGGGAAGCCCCTTGGAGGAGGCCAGCAGCAAACCGTCCGCCGACACCACCACGGCATGCGCCGCGCCCGGGACCCGGTGCACGAAATCCGTGATCAGCCAGGCAAAGCTGCTCGTGTGCCCTTTACCCTGCGCCTGGCCGCCAGGCTGCGCCGGACCACCCGGCTGCATCGCACCCGCCCGTGTCACTTTCACTCCTTACTGCTGTCATCGGCGGAGGAACCTCCGCCGGTCATCGGAACGCCGTTGTCATCCAGCGCGTCTATCGGGCGATCCTTCAACGCGTGCCGTCCCGACTTGTAGCCCTGCTGGAAGCTTGCCATCCGACTCCTGGCCGCCGTCGCCGAGCGGGCGATAGCGCCCGTCCCCGGCATTCCGGAGGTCTTGTCGGCGAACGAGTCTTCCTTCTTCGGTTCGTTCCCGCCGATCGAGCCGGGCACGAGGTACTGGTTCGGCACCCGTTTGGGCAGGCCGGCCGGGGTGATCTCGTCGTTCCGATCTTCGTACAGGACCTGTGCCGCCTGCCAGCCGTCGTCGGACGCGCTGCGCCAGCCATTGTCCTGGAGCACCGTCTCCGGCGGAACAGTCTGCGGAGTCCGAGTGGGCAACGCCTCTTCGGCGGACTCGGCGACGGCTTCGCCCGGCTCGTCGAAGCTGTCGCGGTGCTCCCGCTCCGACACGTCCGGCTCGGGGGGCTCGACCGGCTCCGTGTAGGTGGTCGGAGTGTCACCACCGACCTCGTCGCCTTCGCTGAACCAGCGCGAGAGCACCGACTGGTAGATCGGGAGCCGCCTGGTCGGGACGTCGTCCTCGAGCGCGGACTTGCCCGAATCGGCGGACTCCTCGGCCTGCCGCGGCGACTCGACCGGGTTCACCGGGACGTACCTCGGCTCCCGCTTCGGCAGCACGAGCGACGCGAACTGGGTCTCCGTGCCGCTGGAGGCGCCGTCGCCGTTCGGCGGCGAAAGGTCGTCGGCCGTCGGCCACGCCGGGGACTCCTCGGCGGGGGCCGCGGGGCTGAGGAACGGTCCGGCCGCGTTCTTGCCCGCGACCAGGTCGTCGAGGCTGATCGGCTGGTCGAGCGGGACAAGCCCGCCTTGGTTCGCGATCGGCTGCGGTGCCGCCGGTGGCTTCGACGGCGGCGGCGGGGTCATCTCCAGACCGCGGTCGGAAGCCGGGATGCTCGGCAGCGAAGTCGACATCTCGGACATCGACGGCATCGACGTTTCCGAGCGGTTCGACGGCGGCGGGGTGTTCCGCACGCCGGGCCGCATCGGTATGAGCAGTTCGGCGGGTACGACGACCCGCGCGATCACGCCGCCCTCGATGTCCTCGTTCTCCCGGAGCCTGACCTCGATGCCGTGGCGGCGGGCCAGGCGCGCGACCACGTACAGGCCCATCCGCCGGGTCACCGAGACGTCCAGGTCCGGCGGTTCGGCGAGCCGCGTGTTGACCTCGGCGAGCCGCTCCTCGGTCATCCCGACACCGTGGTCGGTGACCTGGATGGCGAGGGCCTTCTTGCGGGTGATCACCGCGCGGACGGTCACCTTCGTCTCCGGCTCGGAGAAGTAGGTGGCGTTGTCCAGCAGTTCCGCGAGCACGTGCACGAGGTCGTGGATCGTCAGGCCCTGGACGGCGACCTCGGGGACGATCCCGATCTCGATCCGGGCGTACTGCTCGATCTCCGAGACCGCGGCGCCGATGACGTCGGCGGCGGGCACCGGCTTGGGCACCGACTTCGCGAGACCGGCGCCCGAAAGCACCAGGAGGCTTTCACCGTTGCGGCGCAGCCGCGTGGCGAGGTGGTCGAGTTCGAACAGGCTGGCCAAGTGGTCCGGGTCCTGCTCGTCGGCCTCGAGCCGGTCGATCACGCCGAGCTGGCGTTCCACCAGCCGCTGCGACCGGCGGGACAGGTTCACGAAGATGCCGTTGACGTTCTCACGCAGGAGGGCCTGCTCGGCGGCCATCTTGACGGCCTGTTCGTGGACGACGTCGAACGACCGCGCCACTTCACCGATCTCGTCACGCGAGGTGATCGGCACCGGCTCGACCGACCGCTTCGCGGCGTTGACCGGGTCCGGGTCGTCCAGGATCGCTTGCACGGTTTCCGGCAGTCGTGTGTAGGCGACGTCGAGCGCCGTCTTCCGCAGCACCCGCAGCGGGCGCAGCATGAGGCGGGCGATGACGAGCATCAGGAACAGTGCCGCGAGCAGGGCCAGCAGCACGATCGCGGCACCGATCCATGCCGAGTTGATCGCGTCGGTCGCCAGGCCGTCGGCCTGTGCACGCAGCTGGCCGAGCAGGTTGGTCTCGACCGCGCGCAGCTTGTCCAGCGCGACCCGGCTGGCGTTGCCCAGCGCGACGTTGTCGATCGACGGCGTCTCGTTCTGCTGATGCAGCGAGAACGCCATCGTGGTGATCCGGCGGCGGTCGTCGACCTCGGGGCCGGAGAAGGTGTCCGAGTAGAGCTGCCGCTGCTCGGGACTGGCGTTCGCGAGGAAGGCCGCCGTCGAGGCGTCACCGCTCGCGACCGCCGAGCGGGCCTGGTCGAACAGGTCGCCGGGGAAGGAGGAGCGGAAGGAGGCGATCAGCAGCGCCGCGTCACCGCGGGCGATGAACTCCTTGCTCTCGCTGATGGCCTGCACGGTGACACCGAGCCGGAGCACGTCGCGGTTGGCGACCGCGGTCGTCACCTCGCGGCCGAGCTGGACCAGCGAGTCGAGGATGCCGGAGTAGGCGATGAGGACCGGGGTGTCGCCAAGCAGCGACGTGTTCATCGCGCCGCGCAGCGGCCGCAGGGCGTCGAGCCGCTGCAGACCACGCGAGTAGCGGTCCCTCGTGTCCTGGTCGTCCGGGTTGATCTGGTTCGCCGAGGCCCGCAGGTCGTCGACCGCGCGGTCGACCTTGGCGATCTGCGCGTCGAGACCGGTCTGGCGCGAGCCGTCCTGGGAGGCGATCCGGGCGACGGCGAGCGCGCGCTCGCTCTGCAGTTCGTGGACGACGAGGGTGATCTTGTCGGCGAACGCGACCTGGTCGGCCGTGTCCTGGAACCGGGCGGCCTCGGAGCTGTCGTCGAGCACGCGCAGCCCACCGAGCGCGAGCGCGGTCAGCGTCGGGATGATCAGGACGGCCGCGAGCTTGGATCGCAGGCGCCAGTGACGCAGGCCCAGGAACGACCCGGCCACCTTCCCCCCAGGACCGTCTCCGGTTTCCCGCGCAGGGGTCCCTCCCACCCCCGCGGTGTCTTCGTTCGGCACCGCCGCACCACCATCATCTTCATCCGGGCCGGGAAAGCCCATTTTGGACATGCCGTTCTCGAACTGGCCGTACTGCTGTCTGGGTCGGTTGTCGGAGACCACTACCCGCTCACTCCTGCCGCCCGGCAGGGGCACACACGACGCGAGTGCTCACTCTGACGAATGAGGAAATCGTCTTTGACGCAGTCTCTCAGGTGCACTTGGCCGAATTCCCGCCTGGCGTCATTGGTCTATTCGGCCTAACCCGCCAGTGCGCGGACACGCACCAGTGAAGCACGGTCGTGTTCGACACTCGTTCGGTCAACGCGTACTTGTTCGACACAGAGTGCCTTGCACCTCGGGAAAGGTCCAGAGCGTTCGGCCATCCAAGGCACTCTCTTTCACTACATCAGTGGTCCACACCTCACTACCGGTGCATGAGGGTAGCGAACGGATGGCCCAGATGTAACCCTTCGGACAAGACGCGGGAAGTCCCACCGGACGGCCCTTGACCTGTTGTCGCTCAGTTGGCAACAAACTCTCGCCGTTCCTCTCAATGAACACGCCCAGTTGTGTTCACTTCTGACAAACAACCTGTTCGGGTGATCGTTACCCTTGAGGATCATAGGATGACCACCCATTGTGAGCGCGTTGTCGGTTCTCTACAGTGAGCCCGTGACTCTGACAAAGAGTCACTTCCGAATCCCACATCAGGCCACGTCATCACGTGACCTTCCCCTTGATCAGGAGCACCACTTGCTTGGCTCTGCAAGCTCGAAGAAGGCCTTGAGCGTCAGCCGGGGTCGGCCGTCACGTGGAAAGACCGGAACTCTCGCCTTCGCGATGGCGGCCGTCGTCGCGGTATCGGTCAGCGGCTGCGGCCTGCTCGGCGGGGACGACTCGTCGTCCTCCTCCGGCGGCTCCGGGAACCTCGAGAAGTCGAAGATCAAGGTCGCGACGATGTCGACCATCGACACCGCGTCGCTGCGATTGGCGCAGGACGGCGGCTACTTCAAGGCGGAAGGCCTGGACGTCGAGCTCATCGAAGCCGCCACCGGCCAGATCTCGCTGACCAAGCTGATCGGCGGCGAGGTCGACATCGCCTACGCCAGCTACACCCCGTTCTTCATCGCGATGAGCAAGGGCACCGCCGACATCAAGCTGGTCTCCGACGCCTCGTCGGCCGGGCCGAAGAGCACGTCGATCATCGCCATGCCGAACTCCTCGGTGCGCGGCATCAACGACCTGGCCGGGAAGAAGATCGGCATCTTCGCGCCGAACACGGTGTCCGACACCCTCACCAAGTCGGTGATGAAGGACCACGGCGTCGACTTCACCAAGGTCCAGTGGGTGCCGGTGCAGCCGCCGAACATGGCCGCCGCCCTCAAGAACGGCGACATCGACGCGGGCTTCCTCACCGAACCGTTCATCACACAGGCCGCGAAGCAGGCGGGCACGGTCCCGATCGTCGACACCGCCACTGGCGCGACGCAGGACTTCCCCACCGCCGGCTACGGCGCTCTCGGCAAGTTCACCGCTGAGAACCCGAAGACCGTGGCCGCCTTCCAGCGTGCCATGCAGAAGGCCACCCGTGACGCGGCCGACCGCTCCAAGATCGAGCCGCTGCTGGTCAAGTACGCGAAGATCGACCAGGACACCGCCGCGCTGACCACGCTGCTGACGTTCCAGTCCACTCTGGACCCTCGCCGCATCCAGCGGGTCCCGGACCTGCTCCTGCAGATGGGCGCGATCCAGACCAAGATCGACGTCAGCCCGATGATCGCGCCTCAGGCCACCAGCTGATGACACGCGGTTACACCGAATTGCCACTCCACCAGTAATTCGATTACTAAAAGTAGTGTTGTCCAAGCGGGTGATCACGCGATCAGGCGAATGGCCTAAAACGATCACCCGCTCACGACACCCATTGTGAGCAGGTAGGCAAATCTCTAAGGTGACCGCGTGCCTGGCGAAAAAAAGCCACGACACGGATGAAAAAACCCAAACGGTGATTCATTGTTTCCGAGGAGCTGGCTTTGTTTCGAAACGCCATGAGCAGGAGCGGTGTCCGTAGAGGACGGGGTGCCATCGGTGTCGCCCTGAGCGCGCTCATGCTGGCCACATTGGGCGCCTGTGGCGCCCTCGGCGGCGACGACACGTCCAAGGCGTCGGGCGGTGACGGCGCACTGGAGAAGCCGAAGATCAAGGTGGCCCTGCTGCCGGTCGTCGACCTCGCGCCGCTGCGGCTGGCGCAGGAAGGCGGCTACTTCAAGGCCGAAGGTCTCGAGGTCGAAGCGGTCGACGCCCCCAGCGGCCAGCAGTCGATGACCAAGATGATCGGCGGCGAGGTCGACATCGCCTTCTCCACCTACATGCCATTCTTCGTCGCGAAGAGCAAGAACGCGGCCGACATCCGGCTCGTCGCCGACTCCGTTTCGGCCAGCCCCAAGAGCAACGCGGTCGTCACGGTGCCGACCTCCTCGGTCAAGACGATCAACGACCTCGCGGGCAAGAAGATCGCGATCACCGACAAGAACACCGCCTCCCACCTGCTCACCGTGTCGGTGATGAAGGACCACGGCGTCGACACCAGCAAGGTCCAGTGGGTGCCGATGCAGCTCCCGAACATCGCCGCCGCCCTGTCCTCGGGCCAGGTCGACGCGGGTTACCTGCCCGAGCCGTTCCTGACCCAGGCGTCCAAGGTGGTCGGCGCGACCCCGGTCGTCGACATCGCGACCGGCGCCACCCAGGACTTCCCCCTGGCAGGCTTCGGCGCGCTCGGGTCCTTCGTGGACAAGAACCCGAAGACGCTGGCAGCGTTCCAGCGCGCACTGGCCAAGGCCGTGCGTGATTCGGCCGACCGTTCCAAGATCGAGCCGATGATCGTCAAGTACGCCAGGGTCGACGCCGAAACCGCTTCGTTGCTCACGCTGCCGACGTTCGGGTCCACCCTGGACGCCCGTCGCCTGCAGCGCGTGCCGGACCTGCTGCTGCAGACCGGTGTGCTGACGGCCAAGCTCGACGCCGCTCCGATGCTCGCCCCTCAAGCTGGATAAAGGTAAAGGTGTCACGACTTCTCCGTGCCCTGGCCGGTCTGGCCGGTTTCTTCCTCGTCTGGGAAGTGATCGTCCAGGCCGGCCTGGTCCGAAAAGAGTTCATCCCCCCGCCGTCCGTCGTGCTCGTGACGATCTTCGAAAGTTTCGGCGAGACACAGTTCGTCCGCGACCTGATCGCCACCTTCCTCGCGTGGGCGATCGCACTGCTCATCGCGGTCGCCATCGCCGTGCCCGCCGGTCTGCTGCTGGGCAGCATCCCCGGCCTGCGCACCGCGACCGCGGTGGTCATCGAGTTCCTGCGGCCGATCCCCGCCGTCGCGCTGATCCCGCTGGTGCTCCTGCTGATCGGTGGCGGCCCCGAAGCGAAGATCACGCTCGCCGTGTACGCGTCGTTGTGGCCCATCATGTTCAACACGATCTACGCGCTCGGCGAGATCGACCCCGTTCTGATGGAGACCGCGAAAGCCTGCGGCACGGGCAAGTTCCGGACGCTGACGTCGGTGGCGCTGCCGCATACCGCGCCGTTCGTGTTCACCGGGGTCAGGCTGTCCGCCAACATCGCCTTGATCGCGGTGGTCAGCACCGAATTCCTGGCCGGCGCCAAACTCGGCATCGGCAACTTCATCATGCAGGCCAGCACCGGTTCGACCAGGTTCGACCTCGTGCTCGCGGGCACCGTGGTGGTCGGCATGCTCGGCTTCCTCATCAACGGCGGGCTGGAGATGATCGGCAGGCGGGCCTTCCGCTGGAGCACGGTCGACCGGGAGGCGGTCTCGTGACGACCCTCACACTGTCCAGCCGTGTCGGCAGGCGCGTGGGCCGGGGCCTCGGCATCCTGGTCCGCAACTGGCTGCTGTTCTTCGCCCTGCTCGGGATCTGGGAACTGGGGACCCGGCTCGCGGAGAGCCCGTTCTTCCCGCCGCCGACCGAAATCCTGACCGCGTCCGTGAAGCTGTGGTTCAGCGGTCCGGTGTCACAGCTGTTCCTGACCGACACCGTGTTCGACAACGTCCTGCCGAGCCTCGGCCGGACGCTCGGGGGCTGGCTGCTGGCCGGTGTCGTCGGCGTCGCGCTCGGTGTCGCGCTGGGCCGGTCCAAGACCGGGATGGACTACGTCGGGCCGCTTTTCGCCTTCTTCCGCTCGGTACCGCCGCCCGCGCTGATCCCGGTGTTCATCGTCCTCTTCGGACTCGGGCCGGGGATGCAGACCGGATCGATCATCTTCGGCGCGATCTGGCCGGTGCTGCTCAACACCGTGGACGGCGTCCGCTCGGTGGACCAGGTGAAGGTCGACACCGCGAAGTCGTTCCGGACGCCTCGGTCGCACTGGGTGCGCTCGATCGTGCTGCCCGCGGCCAGTCCGAAGATCTTCGCGGGCCTGCGGCTGAGCCTGTCCATTTCGCTGCTGCTGATGGTGATCTCGGAACTGGTCGGCTCCTACAACGGCATCGGCCGGTCCCTGATGGACGCCCAGCAGGCGTTCGACTTCCCGCTCATGTGGTCGTGGCTGGTCCTGCTCGGACTGCTCGGCTTCGGGTTCAACGCGGCCTTCCTCGCGGTGGAGCAGAGAGTGCTTCGCTGGCAGCCCACCCGTAACGGCCGTCTCTAGTTCTCGGCTGGTCGGCGGAGCAGGGAGAGGCAGCGGAAAATGACCACAGGCACGAAGCCGCCCCGGCCGCGGGCCCCGCTATCGCGGTGGCAGGGCGCCATACCCGCACAACGCGACAAGCGGCACGAACGAGCGCCCTGCCGACGTCGATCGCGGTCGCGGCTTCACCTCAAGGACACGAAGGGTCAGCAAGATGTCAACCATGCTCGAGGTCTCCGGGCTGAACCACCATTACGGCACGGGAGAAAAGGCGCATGTCGCGGTCAACGACCTGTCGTTCACCGTGGAAGCGGGCCAGCTCGCGAGCATCGTGGGCCCGTCGGGCTGCGGCAAGTCGACGCTGCTTCGCTGCATCGCCGGGCTCATCAAGCCGACGTCCGGGCGGGTCAGCCTGCACGGCGACGACGTCTTCGGGGTGCCGGAGGACCTGGCCGTGGTGTTCCAGGACTACAGCCGCTCGCTGTTCCCCTGGCTCTCGGTCGCGAAGAACGTCGAATTCCCCCTGCGGTGGCGTAACTCGAGCCGCTCCGAACGCCGGACGCGGGCGCAGGAGGCGCTGGAGTCGGTCGGCCTGTCCGGCGTCGGCGCGAAGTTCCCCTGGCAGCTCTCGGGCGGCATGCAGCAGCGGGTGTCGATCGCACGGGCGCTGGCCAGTCAGCCCGCGCTGCTGCTGATGGACGAGCCCTTCGCGTCGGTCGACGCGCAGACGCGCTTCGAACTCGAGGACCTGACCCGCCGCGTGCAGCGCGAGAACGGGAGCACGGTTCTCGTGGTCACGCACGACATCGACGAGAGCGTCTACCTGTCGGACCGGGTGCTGGTGCTGTCGAAGTCGCCGGCCAAGATCGTCGCGGACCTGCCGGTGGGGCTGCCCGCGGAGCGGGACCAGATCACCACGCGCGAGTCCGCCGAGTTCGTGACGCTGCGCGGCGAGGTGGCGAGGCTGCTGCACGGTGGAGCCCCTGAGGCCGTCACCGCGGCCAACGACGCGGCCGAGTGGGAACTGGCGCAGAAGGACGCCTCCGTCGACGCTGACGCCGAGGCCCGCGCGAAGAGCTCCTGAAGTGCTGTGAACGGTCCGTTCATAACAGCTCCAGAGGGCCGTGAAGGACTCCTTGAGGGACCCTGGGTCCCTCAAGGAGTCCTTCACGGCCCGGAACAGCATCTCTGGTCCCCGCCCCCACCGACCAGGCATGAGAGCGGATCGCCTGCGTGAAGCCCGCTCAGTAGAGCTTGCGCGGGTTCGGGTCGATGCGGACATGCACCAGGTGCGGGCGCTCGTCCGGCAGCGCGGCCTCCAGCGTCGCCTTGAGGTCTTCGGCCTTCTCGACGACCGACGTGTTCAGGCCCATGCTCTTCGCCAGCGCGGGGAAATCGATGCCGCCGAGGTCGACGCCCGGCAACTTCTCCCCGCCGGCCGCCTCGCCGAGGATGCGCACGGCGGCGTACTGCGAGTTGTCGAAGATCACGAACGTCACCGGCAGGTTGTTCTGCGCCGCCGTCCACAGTGCCTGGACGCAGTACATGCTCGACCCGTCGCCGAGGATGGCGACGACCTTGCGGTCCGGGCGGGCGAGCGCGGCGCCGACGGCGGCGGGGAGGCCGTAGCCAAGAGTGCCGCTGGCGACGGTGAGGAAGCCCGTGTCGGTCGACTTGATCGGCAGGTGATCGTGCAGATCGTTGCGGTGGCTCGGCGTCTCCTCGACGACGATCGCGTTGTCCGGCAGGACTTCCGAGATCGTGGCGTAGGCGAAGTCCGGCGTGATCGGTGTGACCGCGGCGGGCTTTTCCAGCCGGGTACGGGATTTCGGCGCTTCCCGCGGCGCGGCGTTGTCCAGCAGCGCGCGGATCGCGAGCTTCGGCGTCGCCCGGATCCCGGTGCCCTCGGCGGCCCTGGCGAGGATCTGCTCGTCGTCGCTGATCAGGAACAGCGGCGGCAGCGCGGTCTCCGGCTCGCCCCGGTACACGTGGTAGGTGAACGCCGGGGCGCCGATGACGACCACGAGGTCGTGCTCGACCAGCGCGCTCGCGAGCGCTTCGCGTTCCGGCTGCAGGAAACCGAAGAACTGCGGGTGGTCCTCGGGGAAGGAGCAGCGCGCGCCCATCGGCGGCGCCCAGACCCCGGCGCCCACCTTCTCGGCCAGTGCGACGACGTCCGGCACGGCGCCTTCACCGTCGATGCCGGGGCCGACCACGATCGCCGGGTTCTGTGCGGCGTCCAAGGCGGACACCAGTTCGTCCAAAGCGGACGGATCGGGCGCGAAGCCGCGGATCAGCGGCCGGGAGATGATCGGCTTCGTGGTCTCGACGTCCCAGTCGTCCACCGGCACCGAGACGAACACCGGACCCATCGGCGCCTGCGTCGCGATGTGATACGCCCGCGCCAGCGCCGCCGGAACGTCCTCCGCCCTGGCCGGTTCGCAGCTCCACTTCACGTACGGCTTGGGGAAGTTCGCCGCCTCGACGGCACCGAGGAAGGGCTCGTCCGGCAGCAGCGACCTGGTCTGCTGTCCGGCGAGGACGATCAGCGGGGCGTTGTTGCGGTAGGCGGTGAAGACGTGTCCGAGCGCGTGGCCGACCCCGCCCGCGGAGTGCAGGTTCACCAGCACCGGGCGCCGCGACGCGCGCGCGTATCCGTCGGCCATCGCGACGACCGACGCCTCGTGGAGCGCGAGCACGTAGGTGAAGTCGTCGGGCCATTCCGTGAGGAAGGCGATCTCGGTCGTCCCGGGGTTGCCGAAGACCGTGGTCAGGCCCAGTTCGCGCAGGAGTTCCCTGGTCGCGTCACGTACGGTGCGGGTAGCCATGGCCCACACGCTAGCTGGTCATGTCCCGATAGTTGAAGATGCAACCTCAAGTCACCGTGTGTGGTCTGGACCTGACCGCTCGCGCACGGCACCTAGGTTGTGTCTCGGAGCGTGCGGCCCGCCTCCGCGAATCCGAGGCCTCCGGCCGAAAAACACACGCGCGTGTCCTCGCCCAACCTGCCAACCCAGTTCGAGAAAAACGCCCTAGTCCTTGACCAGCGCCGCCCATTCGCGGACGGTGGCGGCGTCCACATCGGACTCCCAGCCGCCGGGCCGGACCGCGCTGCCGACGTGGAACGCGCGCACCCCGCCCGCCCGCAGCAGATGGACCTGTTGCGCCCGCAGGCCGCCGCCGACCAGCAGCCGTGGCCCGTCCGAGCGGCGGGCGAGCCGCTGGAGCACCGAGAGGCCGTGTGCCACGCCGTGCGGATGCCCGGCCGCGAGCACCGTGTCGCAGCCGAGCGCGGCCAGCCGGTCGTAGGCGCGCAACGGGTCCCGCGCGCGGTCGATGGCCCGGTGGAAGGTCCACGGCAGCCCGTCGAGCTCCTTGACCAGCGTTTCGCAGGCGTCGACGTCGATCTCGCTTTCCAGGTCCAGGAAGCCGAACACGAACTCCCGCGCGCCCGCGTCGATCAGCCGCCCGGTGTCCGCGCGCAGCCCGTCGAGGTCACCGGCGGCGAAGGACATGTTGTCGCGCAACATGACCCGCACCGGGAGGTCGGTGGCGGCGAGCACTTCGCGCAGCGTCTCGACCGACGGCGAAAGGCCGTCGCTGGCCATGTCGCTGACCAGTTCGAGGCGATCGGCCCCGCCCTCCTGTGCGCGCTCCGCGTCCGCCGCGGTCAGCGCGATCACTTCCAGCAGGCCGGATTTCGAACTCATGGACCTTCCAATTCGCTTAAGCCGAGGGGTTGTCGTCACCCCTGGCGTGGCGACCGCGCCGGAACCCGCCTTGCAGGCTGGTCATCCGTTCGCGGACCGCTTCGGGGGAAAGTGAGAGTATCGGCCTCTCCCCTCGCGGCTTCTCCGGCCTGTCGTCCTGCGACCGCGCCTCGGGAACGACGGCGGGCAGCACCGGCCAGGTTTCCTCCGCGCCGTCCTCCTGCTCCAGCTCGGCGGACGTCGGCCAAGCGGGCTCGGGCTCGGGTTCCGGTGCCCTTTCTTTCGGCACCAGAGCCTTCGCCTCCACCGGCTTCAGCGACGGCTCGGTCGGCTCGTCCGGATCCTGCACGGGTACTTCGCTCGCCGCGCCCTCTTCCGGTGCCTTCACCGGCTCGAACGAGGGCTTTGAAGGCGGACCGGGCTCAGCGGGCGAAGGTCCTTCGCGCGGGCCACCGTGGTCGAACCACTGCGAAAGCACGCTCTGGTACTTGGGCATCCGCTCGGTCGGCGAGTCCAGTTCGAGATGGTTGCCGTCGTCGTCATCCGCCGACGGCCACTCCGGCTGGGTCTCGCGCTCGACGACCGGCGCGCGCCGCAGCGGACCGGGGTCCAGCACGGGCGCGAACCGCGATTCCTCGGCACTCTCTTCCGGTTCGGGCAGCGGCGGGACTTCCAGTGGTGGTTCGGGTTCCGGCTCGGGGGCGGCGGCGGGCGCGGGTTCCGGCATCGGCGCGGGCTGCGGCGCGTCGACGATGAGGGCGGACGGCACGACGACCACCGCGGTGATCCCGCCACCGTCGGCGGACCGCAGCCGGACGTCGATGCGGTGCCGGACGGCCAGCGTCGCGACCACGAACAGGCCCATCCGCCGCGAAACCTCGACGTCGACGTCCGGCGGATTCGCCAGCCGGGTGTTGGTCCGGTCGATCTCCGCCTGCGGCATCCCGGCGCCGTGGTCGGTGATCTCGATCTGCCACTCGCCGCGTTCGGTCGCGTGCCCCTCGACCTGGACCATCGTGCTCTGGTCCGAATAGCGGGTCGCGTTCTCCAGCAACTCGGAGACCACGTGCACGAGGTCGTTGACGGCCTCGCCGCGGACCGCGATCCGCGGCGCCGCACCGAGTTCGATGCGCTGGTAGTGCTCGACCTCCGAGAGCGCGGCACCGATGATCTCGTCGGCGACGACGGCGCCGCCGTCCTCGCGGACGACGTCGGTTCCGGACAGCACCAGCAGGTTCTCGCTGTTGCGCCGCATCCGCGTCGCGAGGTGGTCGAGCTCGAAGAGCCCGGCGAGCGTGTCGGGATCCTGTTCGTCGGCCTCCATGCGGTCCAGCACGGAGAGCTGCCGCTCGACGAGATCCTGGCTCCGCTGCGACAGGTTCACGAACATCGCGTTGATGTTCTCCCGCAGCATGGCCTGTTCCCCGGCGAGCCGGACGGCCTCGCCGTGCACCGCGTCGAACGCCCGCGCCACCTGGCCGAGTTCCTCGCGGCTGAACACCGGGACCGGCGCGACGGCCAGCCGCCGTCGCAGGTTCTCCGGCTGCGGCTCGGGATCGCTGAGCAGGCCTTCGACGGCCGCGGGGAGCTGGTGTTCGGCGACCTGGAGCGCGCTGCGGCGCAGGATTCGCAGTGGCCGCAACAGCGAACGCGCGATGATCACGGAGAGCACACCGGCGACGAGCAGTACGGCGAGCACGATGCCGCCGTCCCAGATGGCGGACGTTCTCGCTTGTGCCGCAAGGCTGTCCGTGCGCTCCTGCAACTGGACGAGCACCGCCTGCTGCACCTGGTGGGCCAGGTTGACCGTGTAGGTGGCGGCGGTGTCCCACTGGTTCGGGTCCAGCCCCCCGAGCCCCTGGTCGTTCTCCGCGCGGATGAGCGCCGATTCCACCATGCCGTTGCCGATGTCGACGATCAGGCCGATCACCGTGTCGTCGTACATCCGCTGCTGTTCGGGCGTCGCGAAGGTGCGGTAGTCGTTGCGGGCGGCGGCGAGTTCGGCCTCCGCGCCGAGCAGGGCACGGGTCCGGTCCCGGTTGAGGCCGCCCTGGGCGAGCGCGGCCGCCATGATCGCGCGTTTGACCGACATCTGGTCCTTGATCCGCGCGAGCGCGTTGCCCGCGAGGCGGAGCTTCCCCAGATCCGGGTCGGAGACGTCGGCGGCGGTGGAATCGCTGATGTCGAGCAGGCCGGAGATCAGCTCGCTGTAGGAGCGCAGCACCGCGTCGGCGGGAAAAGCCGAGTGTTCCGCGGAAAACCGCAGTCCGGTCAGCACGCGCAGGCGGTCGCTGGTCAGCTGCAGACTGGTCGCGGCCTTGTCCCCGAGCCTGCTCTTGCTCTCGCCGAGTGTGCGATCGAACGTGCCGACGGAATCGTCGACGCGCTTGCGCTGCTCGGCCAGTTCGGAGACGTCGCCCTTGCGGTCGCCCGCGACGAACCGGACGGTGAGGTCGCGTTCGCGCTGAAGCTGGTGCACCGCCTCGGCGACGGTGCTGTCGACCCGGCCGCGGGTGGCGAATTCGGCCAGCTGCCGGGCATCCCGCAGATCCGAGTTGACCCGGAGCCCGACGAGGGCGACCACCGCGAGCGCGGGGATCAGCAGTACCACGAAGAGTTTCGTACGCAGGTGCCAGTTACGCAGCCGCCAGCGTCCTCCCACCCGAGGATGCCGTTCCGCCGCGTCGCCCACACGGGGACGCTTGTCGCGACGGGCCACCTGGTTTCCTTTTCCCACCACGGGACCCTTTCCCATGGCTGACATCGGGGACGAGAGCCCGAACCTACTGTAGAGTAACAAGGTTCGAGAACGATCGAAAGCCGCGCTGGTGCGGCGTCTCCCGCACGCGATCGTATGGGGCCTGGACCATACGATCCAGAAGGAGGAGCACATTCTCTCGGTAGGTGGGCGGAGGCGATGATGCGTGTTCGGGCGATTCCGCTGGTAGCGGCTCTGCTGACGATGGCCGGTTGCGGAGTGTTTTCCGGTGGTGACCCGAGCACGGACGCCCCGCCCGAACGAACCGAGCTGCGAATCGGCGTCGGAAACCCCATCGACACGGCGCCCTTGAGGGTCGCCGTGGCCGACGGGAGGTTCACCGCCGCCGGTCTTTCCGTGACCCTCACCGATGTTCCCGCCGACCAGGCGATCACCAAGCTTTCCGCGGGCGAGATCGACATCGCGTTCGCCAGTGACGTCTCGATCTTCCGCGCCGCCGCGGCCGGGACGGCGCTGCAGTTGCAGGGCGAGGCGTACACCGCCGGCCGCAACACCATGGCGCTCGTCACACTCCCCGGCTCCGACTACACCGAGCCGACGCTCAAGAAGTCACCGAAGATCGCGGTGAACATGCTCGACGACGTCGGCGTGCTCGCGGCCCGTTCGGTACTCGGGACCGCGGGCGTCGAGGTGACCAAGATCCAGTTCAAGCAGCACGCGTTCGACCGGATGCCGCAGGCGTTGCAGGCCGGCGAGGTCGACGCCGCGTGGATGGTCGAGCCGTACATCACCAGGGCCGAAAAGGAACTCGGGGCGAGCATCCTCGCCGACGGCGCTCGCGGCGCGACGCTGGACTTCCCGATGTCGTCCTATGTTTCGACCGGCGCCTTCGGCCAGGGCAACACCCGCACGCTCGCGGTCTTCCGGAAAGTACTCGGCGAGGCGCAGGTTCGGGCGGCCGACCCGGTCATCGTCCGCGACGCGCTGCCGACGTTCTCCGACATCGACCGGACCACGGCGTCGCTGGTCTCACTCGGGGCGTATCCGGTCTCCCTCAACGGCATCCGGCTGCAGCGTGTCGCCGACCTGATGCACAACTCCGGCATGCTGGGCGCCCGGCTCGACGTCCAGTCGATGGTGCCGCGTCCTTAATGGCGACATGACGGATCGGCAGACCCCTAAATGTTCTCCCCGGTCGGCCTGAGACACACCGTGCGCTCGGGTGGCCCGGTGTAGTGCAGGGAGGTGTCGTCCGACGAGCAGACGCTCTCCGACGATCCCTTCATCACGACCGCTCGCGCCTCGGCGGAGATGTCGGTGCAGCGGACCTTCGCGATCCGCGTCTCGTGCACGACATCACGCAGGCAGTCACCGGTCTCGACGTTCAGCGCGAGACAGAGCGTCTTCTCGGCCTTGCGGCTGGAGGAACCGCCGTACAGCTCGAACTGGACGTAGTCGGCACTACGGCATTCGGAAACCCCGGTACGGACCTCGTCGACCCGGAAGGTCGCGCGGCTCGAAGTGCAGGTGGCCGTCGTGTAGCTCTGGGCGCCGCCCGACTCGTCGGTCAGGTACAGGCACTTGCCCGCCTCCACCGACGACAGCCCGCCCGACTGCGAGAGCCCCCAGGCGACCAGGCTCCCCAGGCCCAGCGCGACCACGACGCCCAGCACGATCGAGACCTTGGCCAGCACGCTGATCGGCGGTGGCTTCGGGAACGGCGTCGGCATGCCCAAGTCCGGCATCGCGGGCAGCGGCGCGGGCACGTCGAACGGGTCGTATCCGGGCGGCCCGCCGGTCGGTGTAGTCGTCAAGATCCCCTCCTCCTCACCTGCCGCACATCCTTCCACCAGCGGTGCCGCGGCGGGGCCGATCTGGCCGGAACGTATAAAGGAGGATGTGACCGATGGCCCGCTGATCGTCCAATCCGACAAGACCGTCCTGCTCGAGGTCGACAACAGCCAGGCCGACGACGCGCGGATCGCCATCGCGCCGTTCGCCGAACTGGAACGCGCGCCCGAGCACGTCCACACCTACCGAATCACGCCGCTGGCGTTGTGGAACGCCCGCGCGGCCGGCCACGACGCGGAACAGGTCGTCGACGCGCTGACGACGTACTCGCGGTTCCCCGTGCCCCAGCCGCTGCTCATCGACATCGTGGACACGATGGGCCGGTTCGGGCGGCTGCAGATCGCCAACCACCCGGCGCACGGCCTGGTCATGTCCACCATCGACCGCGCGGTGCTGGAGGAGATCGTCCGGCACAAGAAGATCAGCCCGATGCTGGGCGCGCGGATCGACGAAGACACCGTGATCGTGCACCCGTCCGAACGCGGACGGCTCAAGCAGGTGCTGCTGAAGGTCGGCTGGCCCGCGGAAGACCTCGCCGGCTACGTCGACGGCGAGGCGCACCCGATCGAACTGGCCGAGGACGACTGGGAGCTGCGCGACTACCAGCGCAAGGCCGCGGAGGCGTTCTGGGCGGGCGGGTCCGGCGTCGTCGTCCTGCCTTGCGGCGCGGGCAAGACGCTGGTCGGCGCCGCGGCCATGGCGCACGCGAAGGCGACGACACTGATCCTGGTGACGAACACCGTCGCCGGGCGGCAGTGGAAGCGGGAACTGATCGCGCGGACCTCGCTCACCGAGGAGGAGATCGGCGAGTACTCCGGTGAGAAGAAGGAGATCCGGCCGGTCACCATCGCGACCTACCAGGTGGTCACGCGCAAGACCAAGGGCGAGTACCGGCACCTGGACCTGTTCGACTCACGGGACTGGGGCCTGGTGGTCTACGACGAGGTCCACCTGCTGCCCGCGCCGGTGTTCCGGATGACCGCCGACCTGCAGTCACGACGGCGGCTGGGGCTGACCGCGACCCTGGTGCGCGAGGACGGCCGCGAAGGCGACGTGTTCTCCCTGATCGGCCCGAAGCGCTACGACGTCCCGTGGCGGGACATCGAGGCGCAGGGCTGGATCGCGCCGGCGGAATGCACCGAGGTCCGCGTGACTCTGACGGACGCCGAGAGGCTCGCGTACGCGACGGCCGAAGCCGAGGAGCGGTACAAGCTGGCGGCGACCGCGGACACCAAGACCAAAGTGATCAAATCGCTGGTGGACCGGCATCCGGGCGAGCCGACGCTGGTCATCGGCGCCTACCTCGACCAGCTGGAGATGATCGGCGACGAACTGGACGCGCCGGTGATCCAGGGCGCGACACGGAACAAGGAACGCGAGGAACTCTTCGACGCGTTCCGGCGCGGCGAGATCAGGACGCTGGTCGTTTCGAAGGTCGCCAACTTCTCGATCGACCTGCCGGAGGCGTCGGTCGCGATCCAGATCTCCGGGACGTTCGGCTCGCGACAGGAGGAGGCGCAGCGGCTCGGACGGCTGCTGCGGCCGAAGGGCGACGGACGGCAGGCGCACTTCTACTCGGTCGTCTCGAGGGACACCGTCGACACGGAGTACGCGGCGCACCGGCAGCGTTTCCTGGCGGAACAGGGGTACGCGTACCGGATCGTGGACGCGGACGACCTGCTGCGCCCGATGTAGTCCCCGCGTCGTGGCTTGCGGGGAAGTAGCTGAAGGCCCCCATACAGGTACTTGAGCGGGTAGTGCGGTCGTGCGCGAAGCCGCGCTTCCTTCGCTGAGCCAAGGAGGGCCTTCACGCGCACACTTTGCGGTCGGTCGGAGGTCCGTGAAGGACTCCTTGAGGGACCCAGGGTCCCTCAAGGAGTCCTTCACGGACCGACCTCGCCAACCGCCCCGCGACCACCGCCACCAAGAGCCAGCCTCACGATCACAACCACGCTTCCGTCCACTGTGGACTTCGCTGTTTCTGGTGTGACTTCAGGGACACGTGGGACGAGGGGCGAATTCAGAGCGCCGAGAAGATTTCGGCCCCTCGACCTGGGCGAGCCTGAGATCCCGCGGACGGGTATCGAAAACTGTCAGTGCTTCGAACTAGTGTTCGGGTAGAGTTGACCGAACACCAGTTCGAGGGGAAGCCGATGACGATCGCACCGTTCCGCCCGGGTACGCCGCCCGTCCAGACCCTGCCGCCCGGCCGGTGGCACGGCCGGATCTGGGTTTCGGATCTGCCTTTGGCCAGGCCGGAGCGCTACACCGGCTGTGTCGCCGAATTCGACCGGTCCGGGTTGTGGCCGGTGCTGATCCCGCACGATCAGCGGTTCGCGGCCAATGGCGAGGACTGGATCGACGACCGCGGCAGGCTCGCCCCGGCCGACCACCGGATCGCCTCGGTGGACCCGGCCGAGGTGCTGGCCCGGTGGTGGGACACGTCGTGCTGCGCCGGCGCCTGCCTGCGTCCGTTCGGCGCGAAGTTCCCCGGGCTCGCCCGCCGCCCGTCGCGCCGAGCGGATCCGCTGGCCGAGGCGGGCAACACCGGGTCGATCCTGGCCGCGCGCGGACCGCATCGGCTCGCGCTGGTGCAGACCGAGCGGCCCGCCGACATCCCGGCGATCCTGGGCTGGACGGGCATGATCAAGGCGACCGATCAGGTCCACGAGCTGTCCGCGGTCCTGCGCAGCTGGGAAGACCGCTTCGGCGCGACGCTCACCGTCCTGGGCTTCGACTCGATGGAGCTGTCGGTGGCCGCGCCGCCGCGCACCCAGGGCCGCGCACTCACGGTCGCCGCCGAGCACCGCTCGTTCTGCCTGCCCGCGTTCGCCGGTCAGCCGGGCAATCTGCGTGAGTTCGCCTCCAGCCTGGTCCAGACCCGCCGCTGGCGGTTCTCGTGGGCCTGAGCGGGCGTTTGCGCCGGGAAGAGAGGGGGAATCAGCACGGCGACAGAAGGCGGTGATCGACGTCGCCGAGATCAGGATCGGCACTTCGGGCTGGCGCTACCCACCCTGGCGCGGGGACTTCTACCCCCGTGGCCTGGTGCAGCGGCGCGAGCTGGAATACCTGTCCGGCCGGATGAACTCCGTGGAGATCAACGGCTCGTTCTACTCCCTGCAGCGACCCGAGCGGTATCGCACGTGGGCCGAGCAGACACCGGACGACTTCGTCTTCGCCGTCAAAGGCGGCCGCTTCATCACGCATATGAAGCAACTGCGCGACGTCGAGACGCCGCTGGCGAACTTCTTCGCTTCCGGGGTACTGGCGCTCGGCCGGAAGCTGGGGCCGATCCTCTGGCAGCTGCCGCCGCGGCTGTCGTTCGACGCCGAGCGTGTCGAAAATTTCTTCGAGCTGTTGCCGCGCACCAGTCACGCCGCCGCCAAGCTCGCGAGTAAGCACGACGACAAGCTCAAGGCCGAACCGCACACCGATCCGAAGCCACGCCGGAAGCTCCGGCACGCGGTCGAAGTACGGCATCCGAGCTTCGCCGAGCCCGAGAGCCTTGAGCTGTTCCGTAAGCACGGCATCGCGCTCGTGGTCGCCGACACCGCCGGTGAGTTCCTGTTCTTGGACGAGATGACGAGCGACGAGTTCGCCTACGTGCGCCTGCACGGCGAGGAGGAGCTTTACGTCAGCGGGTACAGCGACAAGGCCCTGAAGAAATGGGCGCGCAAGATCGGGGGCTGGGGTCGCGACACGTACGTCTACTTCGACAACGACGTCGAGGTCGAGGCGCCGAAGAACGCGATCGCGCTGGCGGAACTCCTCGCGTGACGTGCCCACGCTGCACAGTCAGCGCACAGTGAGCGGTGTCCTGTTAGGTGTCTGCAGAGGTCACGGGCGAACTCGCGTGCTGCGCCTGGGGGTCGGCACGCCGGTCGCCCGTGCCTCGTTCAGCTTTGGCCGGAGACGAGCGAGGCGAGCTTCGTCCGGACGTCGTCGGCGTCCGGATGCGAAAGTTCGGTGAGCACCCGCACCGAACGCAGCCAGCACTCCCGGGCCGACGAGGGATCACCGAGCCGCAGATGGATCGCACCGAGCTGGGCCAGCACGTCGGCCGCCTCGTAGAGTTCGCCGTGGGTGAAGAACATTTCGACGGCCCGCCGCATACAGGCGACTCCCTCGTCGTTGCGGCCGAGGCCGACGAGCGCGATGCCCTTGGTGTGAAAGGTGAACCGGGCCTCGTCGGGCAACGCGTGTGCCCGTAGGGCCAGCGCTTGGTCGGCGAGGTCGAGCGCCTGACCGTACCGTCCGTCGCCGGTGCAGATGTCGCCGAGCGCCTGCAGCGCGTCGGCCTCCATGCCCGCACCGACGTTGTGCTCCCGGATGAACCGCAGTGCCTGGGTCCCGTACTCCCACGCGTTCTGGGCGCCTTCGACGTTCCGGCTCGCCAGCGTGAGGTTGTACAGACCACGCGCCTCGCCCTCGCGGTCGCCGACCAGCCGCTGCAGTTCGACCACCTGCTTCAGGTAGGCGACGCTGTCCTCGTACTGGCGCGCCACGCCGCAAGCGACGCCGAGCCCGCTCAGCATCGCGGCCTCACCGGGCCGGTCCCCCGCTTCGCGCGCGGCCCGCAAGGCGACGTCGAACACCGAACGCCAGTCCTCCAGCCGCGCTCGCACGATGAAAAAGGACTGCAGCAGCCACGCGAGCTGCCAGCACTCCCGATGCCGCCGCTCCCGGTACGCGGCGTTCACCGCGGCGATGAGGTTCCCGCATTCCTCGTCGAACCAGTCCAGCGCCTGGTCGTAATGACCGAACTTCAGCCCCGCGCCCGCGAACCGTTCGGGCTCGATGAGCCGGTAGTGCCGTTCCGGGCGCAGCAGCCGGGACGCGTTCAGCGCCGACGACAGTGAGGCGTGGAGCAGCCTGTCCAGCACTCCCGTCCGCGCTTCGGGCCCGTCCACCTTCGCCGAGAGTTCGGCCGCGTACGCGCGGATCAGGTCGTGGAACTGGTACCGGCCTGGCCTTGACCGCGCGATCAGGTGCGCGGAAGCCAGTTTCGCCAGGTCCGCGTGCGCTTCCGCGATGTCGACCCCGGCCACCGCCGCCGCCGCGGGCACGCTGAAGTCGCCGCCGGTGGGCAGGCCGAGCAGCCGCAGCATCCGCGCGGCCCGCTCGTCGAGCGCGCGATACGAGTACGAGAAGACGGCGCGGATGTTCGTCTCGTCGCCGTCGGCGAGGTCGAACGAACCCAGCCTGTCCTGTTCGGCCTCCAGCAGCCCGACGAACTCCCGCAGCGAAAGGTCCGGGAACCGCGCCGCCCGCACCGCGAGGATCCGGATCGCCAACGGCAGCCCGCCGCAGTAGCGGACGAACCGTTCGGTGGCCTCGGGATCCTCGATGACCCGGTCCAGCCCGATCGTCGAAGCGACGAGGGCGGTCGCGTCCTCGTCGGGCAGTTCCTCCAGCGCGACGCGCCGCGCGCCGTGGGTCGCCACGAGCGCCGGCAATTGCCAGCGGCTGGTCACCAGCACCAGGCAGCCGGGGCCGGGCAGCAGCGGCCGGATCTGCTCGGTACTCGCGGCGTTGTCGAGCAGGATCAGCATCCGGCGGCCGGCGCTGTAGGTGCGCCAGGTGGCCGCGCGACCGTCGACGCCGGCGGGGATCCGGTCGGCGGGCACGCCGACCGACGCGAGCATGGTTTCGAGCGCGGTGGCGGGTTCGACCGGGTCGCCGGGGCCGTAGCCGCGCAGATTGAGATACACCTGACCGCCGGGGAACCGCTCCCCGACCTCGTGCGCGAAATGGACGGCGAGCGTCGTCTTGCCGATCCCGCCCATGCCCTCGATCGACGCGATGGACGTCGATCTCTCGGTGTCCAGCGCTTCCGGGACCAGTTCGTGCAGTGCCTTGAGGTCGCGCTGACGGCCCGAGAACACCCGGAGATCCGCCGGTAGCTGACGCGGGATCAGCGGTTCGGCGCCGAGCCGGTATCGCGTCAGCTCGGAGTCCAAAGTGGTCTCGACGGCCTCTTCGCCGGTCAAGATCGCCTGGTGCGCGCGCTGCAGCGACGTGCCGGGGTCGAGGCCGAGTTCTTCGGCCAGCACCGCGCCGATCCGGCGATAGACGTTCAGCGCTTCGGCCTGCCTGCCGGAGCGGTAAAGCGCGATCATCAGCTGCTCGTGCAGCCGCTCCCGCAGCGGGTTCTCGCGGCACAGCCTGGTCAGCGCGGGAACGACGGTGGCGTGATCGCCGAGGGCGATGAGCGCGTCTGCCCACTGCTCACGGACGCGAAGCCGCTCTTCGCCCAGCTGGTCGGCTTCGTCCCGAAGCAGGGCTTCGGAGTGGACGTTCTGCAGCGCCGGGCCCCGCCATTCGGACAACGCGGCGGCGAACCGATCCGCGGCCCGGCGCAGGTCGCCGTCCCCCGCGGCCTCCGCGCCCGCCGCGGCTAGTGAGCGGAAGCGGGCGAGGTCGAGCAGGGTCTCGTCGAGTTCGAGCAGGTAGCCGCCGCGTTCGGTGCGGATGGTGACCTCCTCGCCGAGTGCGCGGCGGACCCGCAGGATGTAGGTCTGCAGTGCGCCCTTGGAGCGCCGCCGGTCGTCGGGCCACAGCCAGCGGCCCAGTTCCTCGACCGGCACCACCGTGTTCGCGCGCAGCAACAGGCCGGCCAGCACGATGAGCGGCCTGCTGCCGCCCAAGGGCACCGGCAGCCCGTCGGCCGAGACCTCGGTGGGCCCCAGCACGCGAAAGTCGAGTGCCACGTCGCTCATTCTGTCCGGAACCGCGGGAAACGGCACATGATTCCAGCGGTGGCATGATCGGCGTCGATGGACGTCTACGCGATCCCCCTGCGCACCCGGTTCCGCGGCATCACGGTCCGTGAAGGACTGCTGATCCGCGGTGAGACAGGCTGGGGCGAATTCTGCCCGTTCTCCGACTACTCCGACGCCGAAAGCGCGCCGTGGCTCGTCTCCGCGCTCGAGGCCAGCGAACGCGGATGGCCGTCGCCGGTGCGGGGCAGCGTCGAGGTGAACGCGACCGTCCCGGTGGTGTCGCCGGAACAGGCGTACGAACTCGTGTCCGCTTCGGGCTGTCGCACGGCGAAGGTCAAGGTCGCCGACCCGCGGGTGAGCCTCGCCGAGGACTGCGCCCGGGTGGAGGCGGTGCGGGCCGCGCTGGGTCCGTCGGGCGCGGTTCGCGTCGACGCGAACATGGCCTGGGACGTGGACACCGCGGTCAAGGCCATCGGTGCACTGGACCGCGCGGCGGGCGGGCTCGAGTATGTCGAGCAGCCGTGCCCGTCGATCGGGGAACTGGCCGATGTCCGGCGCCGGGTCTCGGTGCGGATCGCCGCGGACGAATCGATCCGCCGGGCCGAAGACCCGCTCAAGGTGGCCGTGGCGGGAGCGGCCGACGTGGCCGTGCTGAAGGTCGCGCCGCTGGGCGGGGTCCGGCGCGCGCTGGAGGTCGCCGAAGCCTGTGGCCTGCCGTGCGTGGTGTCGTCCGCCGTCGAGACGAGCGTCGGGCTCGCCGCCGGGCTGGCGCTCGCGGGCGCTCTGCCCACTTTGGACTTCGCGTGCGGACTGGGCACGATGTCGTTGCTGACCGGGGACGTCTGTGGCGAGTCACTGTCCCCTGTGGACGGTCGCCTGCCGGTACCCCTCCGCGCTCCGGAACCGGATCTGTTCTCCGCGCACGCCGCCGCTCCGGACATCCGTGCCGCTTGGGAGGACCGTCTCACCCGCGTCCGCACCCACCTCGGATGAGATGAACGGGACTTTCATCGCGAATTTCGCGATGAAAGCCCCGTTCATCTCATGCCGCGCAGGGGTCAGCCGCAGTGTTCCAGCGGGGATTCGTAGCTGGAGGACCCCGCCGAGCCGCCCCACTTGACGCACTTCGCGCCGGCGGCCGCGCTCACCGGACCCGCGTAGTACTCGAAGCTGCCGGAGTCGGTCTTCCTCGCCGCGCCTTCCACTTCGAGGAACGCCGAGACCGCGCTGGCCGCGCCGACCGACGTGGCCTTGATGGTGGTGACGCAGTTGTTCTTGTTCGTGCCGTTGTACAGCAGGTACGTGGTCCCGGCGCTGCCGAGCGCCTGCGAGTCGATCACCTTGTAGCCGTCGCCGCACACCTCGACGGCGTCGTACGGGTTGGGGTTCCCGGTGCCGCCACAGGTGTTCTTGGAGGTCACGTTGGCGTTGGGGTAGCCGAACTTCACGCCGTTGAAGTACGCGGGCTTGATGTTGCTCGGCCACGAGGAGTCGTTGGTGCGGACTTCGTAGTGCAGGTGCGGGGTGATGTTGTTGCCCGGCTTGGAGGTGTTGCCGACCTCGCCGATCTTCTGCCCCTGCGCGACCTGCACGCCGGCCGCGACCGAACGCACCTTCAGGTGCGCGTAGTAGGTCGACCATCCCCCACCGTGGTCGATCTTCACCAGGTTGCCGAAGCCGTTCGCCGAACCCTGATGCGCCGAGGTGACCACCTTGCCGGCGGCCGCCGCGACGACGGTGTCGCCAAGGTCCGCACCCGCGGAGCCGCCGCGGTTGAAGTCGATTTCGTAGGCCTTGTGCGCGCTGCTGTTGTCGTTGTCGCCGTTCCACACCTGGTTGCAGGGGAACGGGAGCTGGAAGTTGGGACGCGGACCGACGGCGGCTTCGGCCGACGTCGCGGTGATCGCCAGCCCGGCCATGCCCAGCAACGCGGTGGCGGCCGCGGTGACCACTCGTCTGATTCTCATCGGATGTCCTTTCTCGGCGTTTCGCGAGAAGCGTCCCGAAAGGGCGTACAAGTGCGATACAAACGAGCACGGGCCCTCCCGGCCGAGGGGTCCAGGAGGCCCGTGACTCAGCCGATCCGCTCGATGAGCGTCCGGCGGATCAAGAACTTCCCTGCGCCTCGGCAAGGGCGTCCGGGTCCGCCTGCTGACCGGCGATGAAGTTCAGGTTGTTCCGGAGGGCGGTGTCCAGTCCCTGGCAGCTTTCCGCGGCCTGTCCGGCCGGAGTGCTGACCGCGAACATCGCCGCGGCGATGGCGGCCACCCCGAGAACCGACGCGATGCCGATCGTCGCCCGCTTGCGGTGGTTCCCGGCGCTGTTCATCATCCGTGTTTCCTCCGGTCTGTTTCCTCCTCACCCACATCTGGAGATACGGCCGGGTAATGAAAGTGGTTCAAACCGAGTTCAGCCGAGCCAGGGTTTCGCGATTCGCGCGTAGGTCCCGTCGTTCAGCACGAGACGCAGCCACAAGTCGACCCACTCCTTGAACACGACGTCACGTGGCAGGAGGTACGCCTTCTCCGAGAAAGTGAACGGCGCGTCGGGGTGCACCGCGCACAAGCGCGGGTTCTGCTTTGCCTGCCAACGGGTTTCGGTCGCGTCGGTGATCATCAGGTCGGCGCGGCCCGCCATGATCTCGGCGAAGATCGTGTTGTTGTCCGGATGCCGCACGATCGTCGCCCGCTTGAGGTTGGCGTCGGCGAACTGTTCGTTGGTACCGCCCGGATTCACGATCGCACGGACACCCGGCTGGTCGATCTGCTCCAGGGTCTGGAACCGTTTTTCGTTCTCGCACAAGGTGATCGGCGTTTTACCGTCACGAAGGTAGGAGCGGTGTAGAAACCCTTTCTCGCTCGGTTCAAGGTCACCGACACGCCGCCCATCGCCAGGTCGCACTTCCGCCCGACGTCATCGGCGATCGACTTCCAAGCGGTCTGGACCGAATGGAGGCCGACGCCGAGCCGCTGGGCAAGGTCACCCGCGAGGTCGATGTCGAGCCTGCTCCGCGCGCCATGGCCTTCGGGCGCGGCACCGGCCGTGCCGATTCCCAGCACGGTCAGCACCGCGACCCCGAGGACGAGGGCTTTCGCCTTGATCGTCATCAAGGCACTTTCACTGAGAAGTCGTACCTGCGAAGACGCGTCGTGAGCATCCGGTTTTCCGGACCCTCAGGGGTCGGATTCCAGGGTCGGCTCCGGGCCGTTCCCCGATGTGCCAGGGGTCGTTCCGGAGCGAAGATCGAGCCATGACGAACAGCGTGTACACCCCCCAAGCCACCAAGAAGCTCTACCGCAGCCGGGCCGACAAGATGCTCGCGGGCGTCGCCGGCGGCTGGGCCGCCTACCTCGGCGTCGACGCCGCGATCCTGCGCATCGCCCTCGTGGCCGGTGTCTTCTTCACCGCCGGGTTCGCGATCCCGGTCTACGTCGCCGCGTGGCTCCTGACTCCGGAGCAGCCGGGCGAGTCCTGAACCGACGGGGACGCCGCGAGCAGGGGACGCGGCGTCCGCCGGGCCGACGGGGGTCGGGGGCAGGGGGTAGGTGAAGGGCCCGGACATGGGGATGTCCGGGCCTTTCGCCGTCCGCGCGAGTAGCCGACTGGTCGCGGCATGAGAAAAGCCCGGACGCGCGAGGCGCGTCCGGGCTTTCCGGTGGTACTGCTACCGGCTCGAACTCAGAAGTCCATGCCGCCCATGCCACCGGACGGGTCGGCGGGAGCGGCCGAGGCCTTCTCCGGCTTGTCCGCCACGACGGCTTCGGTCGTCAGGAACAGCGCCGCGATGGAAGCGGCGTTCTGCAGCGCGGAGCGGGTGACCTTCGTGGGGTCCGGCACGCCGGCGGCGAGCAGGTCCTCGTAGACACCGGTGGCGGCGTTCAGGCCGTGACCCGTCGGGAGGCCCTTGACCTTCTCCGCCACGACGCCGCCTTCGAGGCCGGCGTTGATCGCGATCTGCTTGAGCGGCGCCTCGACGGCGACCTTGACGATGTTGGCACCAGTGGCCTCGTCGCCCTCGAGCTTCAGACCCGCGAAGGCAGCCTCGGCGGCCTGGATGAGAGCGACGCCACCACCGGCGACGATGCCCTCTTCGACGGCGGCCTTGGCGTTGCGCACTGCGTCCTCGATGCGGTGCTTGCGCTCCTTCAGCTCGACCTCGGTGGCGGCACCGGCCTTGATGACGGCCACGCCGCCGGCCAGCTTCGCCAGACGCTCCTGGAGCTTCTCGCGGTCGTAGTCCGAGTCCGAGTTGTCGATCTCGGCGCGGATCTGGTTGACGCGACCCTGGATCTGGTCGGCGTCTCCCGAACCCTCGACGATGGTGGTCTCGTCCTTGGTGATGACGGCCTTGCGAGCCTTGCCCAGCAGGGAAAGGTCCGCGTTCTCCAGCTTGAGGCCGACGTCCTCGGAGATGACCTGGCCACCGGTCAGGATCGCGATGTCCTGCAGGATCGCCTTGCGGCGGTCACCGAAGCCCGGGGCCTTGACGGCGACGGACTTGAAGGTGCCGCGCATCTTGTTGACGATCAGGGTGGCCAGAGCCTCGCCCTCGACGTCTTCGGCGATGATCAGCAGCGGCTTACCGGACTGGATGACCTTCTCCAGCAGCGGCAGGACGTCCTTGACGGTGGAGATCTTGGAACCGAAGAGGAGGACGTAGGGGTCCTCGAGCTCGGCTTCCTGACGCTCCGGGTCGGTCACGAAGTAACCGGAGATGTAGCCCTTGTCGAAGCGCATGCCCTCGGTGAGCTCGAGCTCGAGACCGAAGGTGTTGCTCTCCTCGACGGTGACGACGCCTTCCTTGCCGACCTTGTCCAGCGCCTCGGCGATGAGCTCGCCGATGGTGCGGTCAGCGGCCGAGATCGAGGCGGTAGCAGCGATCTGCTCCTTGGTCTCGACCTGGACGGCCATCTTGTGCAGCTGCTCGGTGATGGCCTCGACGGCCGCCTCGATGCCGCGCTTCAGGCTGATGGGGTCGGCCCCGGCGGCGACGTTGCGCAGACCCTCGCGAACGAGAGCCTGGGCGAGCACGGTGGCGGTGGTGGTGCCGTCACCCGCGACGTCGTCGGTCTTCTTGGCAACTTCCTTGACGAGCTCGGCCCCGATCTTCTCCCACGGGTCTTCGAGCTCGATCTCCTTGGCAATGGAGACACCGTCGTTGGTGATCGTCGGCGCGCCCCACTTCTTTTCGAGCACGACGTTGCGGCCCCGCGGGCCGAGGGTCACCTTGACGGCATCGGCGAGGATGTTCAAGCCACGCTCAAGACCGCGGCGGGCGTCCTCGTCGAACGCGATCAGTTTGGCCATTGCGGTGTGGTCCTCCGGTATTGGGCGCCACCGCCGCGCTGGTGATTTCTCAGCAGCGGCGACAGCAGGACTCTTCCTCGGCCAGGCGCGGTGCCCGCGACGGACGACCCACCCCGGTTAGGGGTGCGGCCTCACCGTCCCGACCTTCAGGCGAGCGGTCGGTGACCGCTTGCCTGGCACTCGACGGCGTCGAGTGCTAATACCGTGTTTAGCACTCTCCAGGGTCGAGTGCAAGAACCGCAGGTCAGAGCGGTGCGTGTCAGTTGCTCGGTTTGATGGGAATCGAGGTCGGCGGAGCCTTCAGCGACGACTCCGGGGACTGCGACTGCGAGCCGCCGGGACCGACAGGGATGTTCGGCGCGGTGGTCTGCGGACCGTTGCCACTGCTCGAGTCACTGAAGATGACGATGGCGGCGACGATCGCGCCCGCGACCACGAGGGCGCCGACGATGATCCAGATCCACTTGGCGCCGCCGCTCTTCTTGGGCTGGTAACCGCCCTGTTGCTGCGGCGGAGGGCCGTAACCGGGGGGCGGGCCCTGCTGGAAGCCACCCTGCTGCTGGAAACCGCCCTGCTGCTGCGGAGGGCCATAGCCCGGGGGCGGTCCTTGCTGGTAGCCGCCCTGCTGCTGGTAGCCACCCTGCTGCGGCGGTGGCCCGTATCCGGGCGGCGGGCCCTGCGGGGGCGGACCCTGCGGTCCCGGTCCCTGCTGGCCGTAGCCGGGCTGCTGTCCTCCGTACGGGTGCACGGGGCCCCCCTCTCCCTGTGGCGGCGTGTTCTGCCGCGGCGCCTGCTGCTGGACCGACGCCGCGGCCCCGGGCGGACCCGGTGGCTCGTTCGACATGGCGAGCGGACCCAACGCGCGCCTGGCGGCCGCGATCATCTCAACACAGTTCGGGTAGCGATCGGCGGGATTCTTCGCCGTTCCCCTGCGGACGACCTCGTCGATCCCGGCCGGCACGCCGACGATCCGCGAGATGGCCGGGGGCTCTCCGTTCAGGTGCCCCTTGATGACCGTCTGCACGTCGCCCTTGAAGGGCGGGCTGCCGGTCAGGCAGGCGTAGAGGACACAGGTGAGGGCGTACTGGTCGGTGCGGCCGTCGAGCGGCTCACCGCGCAGGTGCTCGGGCGCCGCGTAGGTGGGCGAGCCGAGGAAGTCGCCGCCGCGGGTCCGGTGCCCGGTGGCGCCGCGGCGGGTCAGGCCGAAGTCGGCGACGTAGACGTGCTCGCGCGAAGTCTCCTTGCTGGTGACCAGGACGTTGGCCGGTTTGACGTCGAGGTGCACGAGACCCCGGTTGTGCAGGGTGTCGAGCGCGTCGGCGACCTGGTCGAGCATGGTCAGCGCGCGGGCGGGCGCGATCGGGCCGCCGGAGATCAGCCCGGCGAGGTCCCCGCCGTCGACCATCCGCATGGCGATGTAGAGCATGCCTTCGAGCTCGCCGAAGTCGTACAAGGGCACGACGTTGGCATGGTCGATCGCGGACGTGTTCCGCGCCTCGTCGACGAAGCGTTCGCGGAACTCGGCGTCGGCCCCGAGGTGATCACCGATGACCTTCAGTGCCACCTTGCGTCCGAGCCGCACGTCCGTGGCCTTGTAGGTCACGCTCATGCCGCCCTTGCCGAGCACACCGTCGATGCGGTAGTTGCCCAGCCGGCGACCGGTCAGGTCCCCCGACTCATCGCCTGTCACGCAGCGAAGCGTAACGCGCCAGTTCCGGCGGCCGCCGGGGGTCGGCAGAACTCCGGGCTAGACCTTGCGTACGTCCGCCGCTTGACTCCGCCCGTCTCGTCCGGATTGGACTTCGAACTCCACCCGATCACCCTCGTCGAGCGTCCGGAATCCATCGGCCTGAATGGCCGAGTAGTGGACGAAGACGTCGGGCCCTTCGGTGGATTCGATGAATCCGTAGCCCTTTTCCGAGTTGAACCATTTGACGGTGCCGACTGCCACGGCGCCCTCCCTCAGCACGGGACCCGCCTGCCTTCTCTGGCCAGGGCGGCGGTTTCGAGTGCGGTTCACGCTACCCGAATCACCGGCGTCGGCAATGCTCGATTCGCCCTAAGGTCATCCGCGGAAAAGCCGCCTATTGCGCGCTTGCACAAGGACGCGTCCTGGTCCTGCGAAGTCCAGCGCGAGCCCCTCGCCGGTGCGGACCGACTGCGGGCCGGACGGGTCGACGGCGCGGAGACGGCACTGCACGGTGTCCGGATAGGCCAGCAGGAAGTCCGGCCGCACGGTGACGAGTTCCCCGGCGGTGAGCTCGAAGGCGTCGACCGGGCCCTGCGCGGCCAGCACGAGCGGACCGCTTCCGCTGTAGTGCTCCAGGAAACCGGAGTCGGCCCCGAAGAGCTTCTGCAGTGGCGCCCAGCCGGGGTCCTGCCGGATGGTCGCGGGCCGGGCGAGGATCGCGTCCCGGCTCACGCACCAGCCCGCCCCGCCGGTGAATTCCAGCGGGTAGACGTCGCCCGCGGTCAGCGGCGCGAAGTCGATCCAGCCGCCACCGTCCGGCGCGTTGAACACCGACGGGGCGGCCTTGCTCGCCCGGGAACCACCGCGCGTGGGAACGGTTTCGGTGATGCCGAAACTGCTGGCGAGCACGGTGTCCCCGGTGGCCTGGACGGCCTCGCCGGGGGACAGCAGCACGCGTGCGACCCCGAAGTTCGGGGTGTGCCTCGTCTGGACGCGCATGCGCTCAGCGGGACGGGACCTGGGCGATCACCCAGGCGGACAGCGCCGACGGATTACGGGTCTGGGTAAGCAACTGACCCGGCCCCGCGAAGTCGAAGACGAGGCCTTCGCCGCTTTTCATCGACTGGATGACACCGGTGGCGACCTTGCGGATCTGGTACTGCAGGGTGTCGGCGAACGCGACGACGTGCCCGGTGTCGATGGTGATCACCTCGCCCTGCTGGAGGGTGACCGTCTCCAGCGCGCCGTAGCAGGCCACGACCAGCGGGCCCTGTCCCGTCGCGTGCGTCAGGAAGCCGCCCTCGCCGCCGGCGAGGTTCTTGAGCCCGCCCCATTTGGTCTCGGTCTGCACGCCGTGGGAAGACGCGAGCCACGAACCGCGGGTGACGCACCAGCCGGTGCGGCCGTCGAGGTTGATGATCTGCATGTCGCCGGGCAGGTTCGCGGCGACGTCGACCCAGCCGCCGTTCTGCGGGGCGGTGTAGGTGGAGATGAAAAAGGACTCGCCGGAGAGGAAGGCGCGGCCGAGCCCCTTCATGATGCCGCCCTGGGCCTGGGACTGGACCTGCACGCCGTAGCTCGTCGCCATCATCGCGCCGGACTCGACCTGCGCCGGTTCACCCGGTGCGAGCATGAGCCTCGCCACCGCGAACGATGGCTGGTGACGGATCTGAACCTGCATGTCTTCTTCTCCCCGGTGGTCGTTGTGACGCGCAGAGTCTTGCATGCGCCCCCCGACCGGGGAGGATGGTCGGCGTGATCTCCGTCGACGCCCACCGTGAGACCGTCACCGGCCTGCTCGGAAACGCCCCCGTCATCCGCCTTCCGCTCGCCGCCGCCGCCGGGCTCGTCCTGGCCGAGGACGTGCTCGCGGGGGTTTCGCTGCCGCCGTTCGACAACTCCGCGATGGACGGTTACGCCGTCCGCGCCGCCGATGTCGCCGAAGCGCCTGTGACGCTGCCTGTCGCCGACGACATCCCCGCCGGCCGCGTCGAGATCGGGAAACTGGAGCCGGGTACCGCGCACCGGATCATGACCGGTGCCCCGCTGCCGCCCGGCGCGGACGCCGTCGTGATGGTCGAGCACACGGACGGTGGCGTGACCGACGTCCGGATTCTCAGGACGGCCGCCCTGGGCGCGCACATCCGGCGCCTGGGCGAAGACGTCGTCGAGGGCACGGTGGCGCTTTCCGCCGGAACCGTGCTCGGCCCGGCACAACTGGGTCTCGCGGCGGCTGTCGGACTCGCCGAGGTTCCCGTGCGGAGGCCACTGAAGGTGCTCGTCGTGTCCACCGGCACCGAACTCGTCGACGCGCCGGAACCCTTGCGGCACGGGCAGATCTACGAGTCGAACAGCATCATGCTGGCGTCCGCGATCCGTGCGCTCGGCTGCGAGGCCGAGGTCGTGCGCAGTGTCGTCGACGACGTGGACGAGTTCCGCGCGGTGATCGAGCCAAGGCTGGCGGACGTGGATCTGCTGGTGACCTCGGGCGGGGTCAGCGCGGGGGCGTACGAAGTGGTGAAGGACGCGCTGACCGGGCAGGGCGTGGAATTCCGGAAGATCGCGATGCAGCCGGGCGGTCCGCAGGGCTGCGGCCGGTGGAACGGCGTGCCGGTGGTGACGTTGCCGGGCAACCCGGTGAGCGTGCTCGTGTCCTTCGAAGCGTTCCTGCGGCCGGCGTTGCTCGCGGCGATGGGACATTCCGGGGTCGACCGGCAGCGGATGCGGGCCCGGCTGACCGAGGCGATGACGTCCCCGGCCGGACGACGCCAGTTCCGACGGGGCTTCTACACGCATTCCGAGGGCGAGGTCACCGGGATCGTCGGGCCGCGCGGCGGGCCGGGATCGCATCTGCTGGCGTCGTTCACGCAGGCGAACTGCCTGATCGTGCTGCCGGAGGACGTCGACTCGGCCGCACAGGGCGACGAGGTGGACGTCCTGCTGCTGTGACGCTGCGTTGCCAGACCACGTGAAGGGCCCTTCACGTGGTCTGGCAACGCTTGGGCCGGTCCGCGAAGGCCTCCTTGCCTACCCTCAAGGTCAGGGTCCCGGCAAAGTCGCGCAACTGCCGTACGGTGTCGCGAAAGCCACTTTCGGGACCTCTGACGTCGCGAAAG